>JBEKQO010000235.1:0-12042 GCA_049519635.1 Terriglobia bacterium
CAACGCAAGCCGTAATTCAGGGTGAGGTTGGGGCGCGCCCGCCAACTGTCTTGGGCATAGAGGCCCAAGTAGTGGTTGCGTCCGTAGTCAGGAAAGCCCTGTCCTTGCTGGAACCCGACAGGAGCACCAATCAGGTAGTCGGCGAAATCGATGCCAGTTTCCGACCCGTTGAACGTATAAGCGCCATTGGATCCCCAGTTATATTGAGTCTGCTGGTTGTAACGCATCATGCCGCCGAATTTAATCGTGTGGGTGCCGACCACCTTACTGAAGTTGTCGAGCCCCTCGAAGGTGTTTTCGATGATCCCGCCTACACCCCCTCCGCTACCGACTCCAAAAGCGTTAAAACTCAGTTGGGGCACCGTGGCCCATGTCGGTTGCACCGGCCAAGGACCGAGCGCGCCGGGGCCCACCGGGAAGCCCAGCGAACCAAGGAAACTCAGGCCGTGAGGCTCTCCGCCGGTCGGGTGGTTGAAGATGTTGCGGCGCGTGCCGGCAATGCGGGCTTCGTTCACCGCGCTCGAGCCGAACGACTTCGTCAGGGCGATATTGACCACGTCTGACGACACCGTGCTCCCGCCACCAAACAGAGGCGCCGTCGGGTTTAGATTGCTGGATTCGTACTGGTCATAGTAGTAGTAGCCTGTCACCATGCCGAAGCCCGTGTTGGCGTCCAGCCGCCCGCTGCCCTTATCGTCCTGAAGCCGGCTCGCCGCACCCGAGCTAACGAAGAAGGCGCCGCTGTTGGCTTGGGGAATGTATTGAAGAATGTTCTTCGACGGTGTCGTGAAGACGGCCGAGGGTATTTGCGCATTGGGAAAGACGCACGCCGCCGAGGAACTGCATCCAGAAGTGTAGTAGTTCTCGCCTTGAGTGACGGTATAACCCAACAGGCTTGAGAGGTTCGCCGCCCAAGCCGGACCTTGCACGGTTCCGGTCATTTGACTGGCGAAGGCAGAAAAGTCGCCCTGACGCTCCGCCCCCGTAGGAACCGTCACCTGACCGGAACTCTGGCCCAGGACTTTGCGGTTTCCCTGGTAGTCGGCGAAAAAGAACAGCCTGTTGCGTTTGATGGGGCCGCCCACTGTGCCGCCAAACTGGTTCTGCTGGTAGGCGCCGCGATTCGTGTCGTAAAAGTTGCGAGCTTCCAGGTCCGTGTTGCGAACAAATTCAAACATGTCCCCATGGAACTGGTTGGTTCCCGACTTGGTGATGACGTTGATCTGGCCACCGGCATAACTACCATATTCCGCGTCAAAGTTGTTGGTGATGATGCGGAATTCCGCGATCGAATCGAGGTTCGGAATGATGGCCGTGCCGGAGAATCCAGATTCCTGCACCGTGGCGCCGTTCAGCAAGAAGCCGTTCGCGGATTCCCGCATGCCGTTGACAGAAAGGTTGCCGGCATTGAGGTCGCCCGAGACCGGAGCAATGCCAAATCCCGTAGCGGTGAACTCACCACCCTGGCCCCCCGCCATCCCAGAGCTGATCGGAACGACACCGGGCTGCAGGGCGAGCAGGTCCGTATACCCGCGCGTCAGCAAGGGCACCTCGGTCATCTTGTTGCTGCCGATCACTTCGCCCATTTGCGTACTGGTGGTATCCACGTGCACCACGGTGCTCGTTACGGTGACCCGCTGTGAGACTTGTCCCACTTGCAGCGTGACATCGACCGCCAAGGCGGCGTTGACGGTCAATACCAGCCCGGTTTGCCGGTACCCATTGAATCCGTTCTTGCTGACATCCACTTCATAGTTGCCCACGGGCAGGGCCTGAAATGAGTAGAATCCCTGCCCATCCGTGTTGATTGTCCACCTGACCCCGGTTTGAGTGTTGAGGGCGACCACTACCGCTGACGGAACGAGCGCCCCGGTGGCATCGCGCACCACGCCGGAAATGCTCGCCGTGACGCTGCCCCATAAGGCATTTCCCGCAAGCAAAAAAACAACCGCCGCGACGAACCCGGCGGTGCGTAGATTTTTGACCATACACTCTTGAAGCTGCTGGGCTGTGATGGACTTTCCACTCATGGCACTCTCCTTTGTCCTGGGCGTGGCCCGATTCAGAAATTGACACCCCTCCCCTTGACCCTGTTACCCGGTGCAAAGTGTTTCAGTTCCCACTTCCATTTGACCTGAAGAGTTTTCGTCTATTTCGCTCAATCAATATGATTGCGAAGAGTAACCCTACTGCTGTCTCCCGGCTTACATCCTTCCTGACCCCAAACAAGAGGAAGCGGCCCCCACTGTGCCAGTGGGCCCCGATCATGCTTTGGTTTTCCTCCTTAGCTGTGCCCTGCGGCCCTCGCGAGGGTCAAACCCGCGATCGAGAGCCGAAATATCGAATCGTTTCGACATTCTCCGACTCTCGGAGTTTCTTGTCAAGAATTTTTCCGCGCGCATACGGAGGCATTGGCGTTCTTCCAGGGAACGAAGGCGGCCCCCTTACTTCGGCATGCGGGCTTGGTTGTTTTGCTTCGGGTGTTTGCCCGGACGCCATTAAACACGGCGTCGACTCTGGAAGTCAAGTTACGATTCGGTAAAATTTCTGTTTCGCCGGGGTCCATCTCCCTGAGGGGGCAATGCCGCAAAAAAGGTTGACAGGGACGCCCGCCTATAATAGAAAAAGTGCGCAACGGTTCTCGGATCCATACCCCATCCCATGGCCACCATTCGCCAGATCGCACGAGACCTCAAGGTCAGCACCTCGACCGTTTCAGCGGTGATAAATAAAAACGGCTACGTCAGCGACTCGCTGCGGGCGCGCATCGAAAAGGCTCTCCACGAAGCCGATTACCGCCCCAACCAGATCGCGCGCAGCTTGCGCCTGCGCGAGACCCGCACCATTGCCCTGATCGTCCCGGACCTCGCGAACACTTTCTACGCCCATCTGATGCGGGGGGCGGAGGATTACCTTTCCTCCACGGGTTACCGCTTGATCGTTGCCGATACGCGAGAGGATTGGAAACGGCAGTACGACTATCTGATGCTGTTCTCAGGAAATACCACCGACGGCATCATCCTCGTTCCGAGCATGGCCACCGACGACCAGATTGCTTCCATCCCGGGGCTGGTGCGCGCAACGCCGCTGGTTTACGTTGACCGCAGCCCGCTGCACGCGCAAGTGGATTCGGTGTTGGTGGACAACGTCCAGGCGGCGTTTAGTGCCACCGAACATTTGCTCAAACTCGGCCACCGGCGCATTGGTATTATTCCCGAGCCGCTTAATCTTCTCAATGCCGCCGAGCGCCTTTCGGGTTACAAACAGGCGTTGCGCGCTCATGGCATTCGTGTGGATTCCAAGCTCATCCGGCCCGGCGACAATACGGAAGACTCCGGCTACCGGCGCGCCCTGGAGCTCTTCAAGCTTGCCGACAGCCCGACCGCCGTGCTCATGTGCAACAATCGCATGACTCTGGGCATGTTCGTGGCGATTCGCGAACTGGGCCTTGCGTGCCCTCGGGCGGTATCCATAGTCGGTTTCGACGATTTCGAATGGAGCGCATACCTTGATCCGCCGCTTACCATGGTGCGCCAGCCGGCGGCGGACTTGGGCACCACCGCCGCCAGGACACTTTTGAAGCGCATTCGACACACCGATCCGGGCCATTGCGAAAAGGTCCTACTTCCCACCCAACTCATGGTCCGTCGTTCCACGGCGCGCCTCAAGAAGTTATCGTAAGCTCTCAGCCCTTCTGGCGTGTTTCGCCCGGCCGTTCCGAACCAGGCTCGCGGTGGCTTGAACCAAGAGCCGCGTTGCGTGTTCAACTATCGCCGCCCACACCGAAGTCACTTTCAGATTGTTTACAGAAGACTCTGTTCCCGCGTCTCTTCCTCTCCGCGCGAGCCACACATCTGACGCTTCATGCCGGCCTGGTTGTCAAGGAAGACCGCGAGGAACTCGTGGCCATACCTTCGAAGACAGACCACGATGAAAGCGAAGGTTTGCACCAGGTTCGCGATTCCGGCGAACTTACGGGAGGAATGCACTGTTTGGAGAAAACGCAGTGAGGGATGAAATACAGGCCTCGATAGAAGTTTCTTACACCGCGTCATTTTGATTTCTGTTCAGCGATCCATTGGTTGGTGCGGGCTTCGAGCAGGTCAAGGGGCAGGGGTCCGCCATTGAGCATTTCATCATGAAAGGCGCGGAGGTCAAACTTGACTCCTAATTCCTGCCGGGCGCGTTCGCGGAGTTCGAGGAATTTGAGCTGGCCAAGCTTGTAGCCGAGGGCCTGGGCGGGCCATGCGATGTAGCGGTCGGTTTCGGATTGGAGGGTGGGCTCGTCCACGGCGCCCGACTTACGGAAGAAATCCACCACCTGGTCGCGGGTCCAGCCTTGGGAGTGGATGCCGGTGTCCACGACCAGCCGGACGGCGCGGAAGAGTTCGGACGAAAGCCGCCCGTAGTCCGAAGCAGAGTTGTGATAGAAGCCCACCTCTTTGCCCAACCGCTCTGCATAGAGGGCCCAGCCTTCGGTATAGGCGGTGAAGTAGAGGCCATGGAGGCGGAACTTGGGCAGCCCGGTAAGCTGCTGCTGTACGGATATCTGCAGATGGTGCCCGGGGACGCCTTCATGGTAGGCGATCGCCTCGTTGTCGATCAGGGAGCGCTCCGCGAAGTTGGAGGTGGCGACAACGACGCGGCCGGGACGCTTGCCGTCCGGAGTGCCGGGGACATAGTGGGTTGCCGAGGCGGAATCAAAGGTGGGGATAGCCTCGACCGTTACCGGCGACTTGGGAAGCAGGGTGAAGAGCTCGGGGAGTTTGGGCTCCATCTGGGCAATGTAGCGGCGAAAGTCGTCGAGAATCTGCTCCGCCGATGCCGGGGTGAATTGTCGATCGTTTTTCAGGGAGGCGCGAAAAGGGGCGAGGTCAGCGAAACCCTCATTTTTCGCAATGAGGGTCATCTCGGCCTGGATGCGCGCGATTTCGCGGAGGCCGAGTTGGTGGATCTCCGCCGGCGTCATGTGCGTGGTGGTGCGGGCGTAAATGTTGTTCTCATAACGCTTCTCGCCGTTGGCGAGAGAGGTAACGGCAAGGACGGTGCGGCCGTGCGGGGCATATTCCGTGCGCAGGAAGGCAGCAAAGGTCTGGTAGGCGGGTACCACATCGGTTTCAATGGCGGCCGTGATCTGCTGCGTGAGACGCTTTTGCTCTTCCGCGGAAATGCTGGCGGGATACTTCTTCGTCGGAGTGAGGAAGGGATCGGCCCCAATAATCCCCTGGCACTGAACGGGGAGTTTCTCGAGGAGGAAGCGCACGGGCATGAGGTTGTCCTTCATGCCGGCGCGCAGGACCTCCGTGGTCTGGCTGAGGACGCGGGGGATCTGGTGAAGCCGGGCGATGTAGTCTTCATAGTGCTTCACGGAGTCGAGGGGAACAAACAGAGGCAGATCGGCGAGATCGGTGTGGATGCCGTTCTGCTGGTTGATCGGCATCTCGTATTCCTTCAGGTCAAAGTCCGCGATGCGCTGCTGGAGGGCGCGAACAAGGAGGTCGTGGGAGAGTTGATCCTGGTCGGAGAAGCCGGTGGTGGCGATGGCCTGAAGGCGGTGGAGGAAGGTCCGGTCGGTTTCCTGGCGCCGGGCAATCGCGGCGAGTGACTCATCGTCGAGCATGTCGTTGTACCGATAGTCGCCGTAAATGGTTGCACGCTCGGGGGAGTTGCGGAGGTCGGACTCGTACTCCTCGTCGAAGAGGGCGTTCTGCGCGGCGAGGCGATCCGCAACCGGTTGCAGGCCCTGGGCGCATAAGGATCCGGCCAGTGCGATGAGGAAAAAGAGGCTTTGGTAAAGCCGCATGGGTGCGATCGTAGCATGGGTAACGAGTGCGGTGCACGAAGAACTCGGCCCCCGATCCAGCAACTCCGTTTTACGTTCACAAATCATGCTCCCAAGCCTCAGGTCTAAGGGAGTTCGCGGTCGCATAGCACACGCTCGGATAGGTCGCGAGTACCGGCGCAGGCTAGACCGAAATCGATCAGCTCTGCACCTTCCTGCTCCCGAGATCGGGCGATTTAGCGATGGAGGATTGGGCGAGTGTTTCGCGGTCCCCGTGCCCGCCGGCAAGCAATGTACCTGGGGAGCAGACTCCACATTTCAGAATTACGCCGGGCCGCCGCGCGGAGCCTTGCGCAATAAAACCACGAATGTCTGTCAATCCCGAGCCATTTTTCCCGCTTCGTTTCGCCCGCGATTGCGATTAGCGCGATAAGCTCCTATTTTTCAGTAACATTCAGGCTTCGTCGGGAATATCGGGCAACCCCTTTGTTTTCAGGTACCCATCCAGAGCACTTTTTTGGCCCCTTTGTTTTCAGGCACTCATCCAGACCACTCTTCATTTTTAACATCTTTTGGAATCAGGGCTTCCTTACCGGCCTTTCGATGAAGAATGTGGAGATAAGCTATTATGTATCAATAACATAACGCGATGATCCCCTGGCGTTCTCATCTTGACACGAATAACAAAACTGATGGCCCCCGATTTCCCTGGCTCTATTTGTTTTCAATAACATTCTGGCTTCGGTCGTAGGAAAAAAGAATTCTTTTTTCCTTGTTGGCACTTCGGCTCGTGCCGGGCCGAACTGCCTTCGGCCGGTTGGGCATCGGGGCTGCGCCGCCAGATTCATTTCCGTCATAGCTCCTAATTCGGGTCTCAGGATTCGGCTTACGATCTACAGGGTACTATCTACCATCACCTGCCTACTGTCCACCCTGTACCACCTTTCGCCAGTCTCCTAAGCTAGGATACACGCGATGCCCGGCTTTGTCAACAGTATAATGGCCTACATCAGGGCGCCGTCAAGGTATAAGGGGGTTGATAGGGACCCCTCACCCGCCCTCCTCTGTCGGGCACCCTCTCCCTTGCGGAGAGGGCTGTGATTTTGATTTCTCTCCCTCTCCCTTGGGGAGAGGGGGGACCGCAAGGCGGGGGGTGAGGGGTTTCTTCGCGGGTGATGCATTCATGGCCATGGAGGTATCTGGCGCCCCCGACTTTGACGGAATCCTGTGGCCTATACAATACAGTCTACGGATCGGAAAATGTGATTCCCAAAGATCCCGGAAAATAATCAAAACCGATCACCGAGGGCAATACGGGACCGGACTGCGCATGAGAAGGCAGGCAAAGGGAATGTAGCGCAAGGCTGGCACAGTCGTGCGGCTTTTCCCCCGCGCCGCGCGCCGGGTGGCGCGGCCATGCAAATGTGTTAGCGCCGGTCAAGGGAACAATTTTCGCCGGTCTAACCCGCATTTCGCACCACGATTTTGGAAGGGCGGGGCTTTACGGGCTGCGGAAAAACTGGACAGCGCTGTCATTCTGAGCATTGACAGCCTTGCGGCTGCCCAGGATGGGTAGAAACTCGGGCCGAGGAAGGGTAGCGCGGACCTGTTTTTTAGGTCCGCGGCTTTTCGTTGTGAAGGGCGGAAGAACCGCGGACCTACAAAACAGGTCCGCGCTACAGGTCGTGGAATAATCCACTTGGCCGTAAAACGGCCTACTTGCAGAAGTCCTACCCCTGACTCCCCCGAGGTCCGCTTCGCGGCGCCGGTACAACTCATCCAAAAGGTGAGCCATGAGCGCCAACGCGCCCGGCTCGGGTCCTGTGTCGCGCAGAAGGCGGAGGGCCATGTCGCCTTCGACCTGCAAACCGGCCCGTTCCGCCGGACGCACGATCATCCCCTGGAGGGGCAGCGGATCGGGCGCCCTCCAGGGGTAGGAACCATTTTGCAGCGGTTGCACCAGCGCGTCGCTGATCGGAATCGTCTGGTGATAGAAGTCCGCGCCCAAAGTAGCTAGGCTCCCGAAGCATGATAAAAGAAAGGAGAAGAGAAGGTGGGCGTCCGGGATCAAGCCGAAGCTTGGCTGCGAACAAATTCTTTAGATTGGGCGGGATTTTACCGCGTCCGCAGCGGCTGGTAATGGACCAGCCGGCCCGAACTCGGTTATGGGATTTCCCAAGCACCAGCGCCTGACGGTGGCCGCGTCTCCTAGGCGTGAGGCCACACTTGCCCCTGCTACGGTCAACCGGGCTTTGGCAACATTGCGGCGTGCCCTACGGCTTGCCTATGAGTGGCACTTGATTGACCGCGTGCCCCGAATCCGGCTTTTGCCCGGCGAACAAAACCGGGAATTCGTTTTGAGCCACTCGGATGAGGAGGCCTATTTAGCGGCTTGCCCTCAGCCCCTTCGGGACATTGGCCTTGTTGTCGTGGATGCGGGACTCCGCACAAGTGAGGCTCTGAAACTCGAATGGCGCTATGTCCACCTTGAACCGGCACCCGGCGCCAAGTACGGTTACATCCACATTCCAAGGGGCAAGAGCAAGAATGCCGGGCGCAACGTGCCGATAACCGACCGGCGGGCAGAGATGCTCTTGAACCGGAGCCTTGAGTCAAAGTCCGTCTATGTCTTCCCTTCTGAAACCGGCAGGCCATACCGCGTACAAAGCGTTGACCACTTGCACAAGAAAGTCCGGTCTGCCCTTCAGATGTCCGCGGAATTCGTTATATACTCACTGAGGCACACTTACGGCACCCGGCTTGGCGAGGCGGGGGCAGATGCGTTTACGATCATGCGGCTAATGGGTCACAGTTCGGTGACGGTTTCTCAGCGGTACGTTCACCCTACACCCGAAGCCTTGGAACGGGCAGTCGAGAAACTTCACGCCATGAACACAAAGGCGACAAACAATCTGCCGGGAGAGCAAAAAAGACAGCTACCCGCTACAGTATCCGCTACTGTGGATGGAACAGAGGAAAGCGACAAGGGTAAAGTCCTTTAGAATCAATTGCGGGGGTGTAGCTCAGCCGGATAGAGCATCGGATTTCTAATCCGAGGGTCGGGGGTTCGAGTCCCTCCACCCCTGCCAATGTTTTCAATGATTTGACCCTGTCTCATCATTTTGAGTCACATTTGGGTCACAGTTTGAGTCACAGTTAAGAGCGGAGACGGGGCTTGAGGCGCCGCCCGCCGTTCCTTTTCGAGGCAAACCCGGGCAGCCTCCAATCTTCTCTCGATGGCACCCGATGCCGCCAGCTGCGCCGCGTCTCCGGAGTGCGAGTAGATCAGGTTCACTCGATCCGTGACGTGCCCCAGCCGGTCCATGCGAGTCGCCACGTCTACGCCTTCGTTGAGCATCAGCGAATTGTTCAGGTGCCGAAGCGCGTGCCAGTGGACTCGCCGGATCCCTAAGGTCTCAGCGATCGGCTTGATGTGTTTGGACATTAACCAACCCATATCGAGAGGCCGGTTGCGCTTGCCAGGAAATACCCAACTATCTGGGCCCGCATCGGGATGGTTCTGGTCTTTGTATTTTTTCAACTCGGCCATCTGATTCGGTGTAAGCAGAACCTTGCGGTAACCCTTCTTCGTCTTGGGTGGCGTCGAATTGCCCTCCCAAACCGATTCCGTCACTACGACCGTGTTGAGATCCCAAAGAACGTTCCTCCATCGCAGGCCGCGGATTTCTCCGCAGCGATTGCCGGCCCACACATTGAGCTTCCAAGCCATTCGATGCCGATAGTCGGTTAGCTTCTCTTCAATAGCCACGGCCTGCTCCGGAGTGAGGTACGTACGTGGTTTCTCCGGCTCTTCGGCAACAACCCTCACCGAACGCACAGGATTACGGATGACCCCGGCTTCCAGGCGGATCGCTGCGCTGAAGATACTGCTGAGGTACGATTTGAACTTCAGCGCCGTTTGACGGCCGATCTTTCCCTCTTCCTTGGGACCGATCAAGCTCGCCAGGGACTTCTGGAGCTCACTTGTCTTGATCGAATCCATGTTCCGGGGACCGAAACGCGGCAACCATATTTTGTGCATGGCGCACTTCATGTCCCGTTGCGTACTTGGCCTCATCGTCACTAACTCGTCTCCGGACTGTTGCTGTTCTTTGTTCCAGTAATGCATCTGCCAGAAGCCATCCAGCGTCGTAGAATCACCGGCCAGCTCGCGCCGCTGATTAATTTTCTCCATCCACTGCCGCTTTGCACGTTCCGCCTGCGATCCCGTCATCTGATCGCACCAGCCAAGTTTGTGCGACGGCCTCTTTTCTCCCTCGGGCCATTGGACAAGCCAGAATTTGCGGGTGCGTCCATGCACCAAAAGGGTTCCTGCTCTGTCGCGGTTCCGGGTCATCACATTCCCTCCCCGGACCGTCGAGCCCGACGTAGGAACCCTAGCCGGTTTGTCGGCAGATTTCAAGTACCCAATGATTTCTCGTCTGTCAAACCGCACGTCCCCGCATGGCAGGCGCTTGTGCGGAATAAACTGCCGATGGCTCGGTTTAAGACGCCGATAGACGTAGTCCCGGCTGCAATTCCAGTGTGTAGCCAAATCGGCAACCGTTAAGAGTTCTTCGTCCATTGACATCCGCAACTTGTGCCCATCTCTGTTTGGCACTATCAATCTGACGGTCGTGTTCGACCTCGAACTTGATTTCGATGAATTCGCGGCTAAGACCGCAAAGGTTCCGGTGTTTACTGGCCCGTGTATTCTGGCGCTGCTCTCAGAGGGGAGGGGGCGAGGAATCCAGCGAGGAATCGTAACCGGCATCAATCAACACCCAGGCTTTGCGCTCCTCCTTGGCCTTGCACTCAATGAAATCGAAGACGTCGGGGTGGTCGATGTTGAGGATCACCATCTTCGCCGCGCGCCGCGTCTTCCCTCCGGACTTGATGACGCCGGCAACGGCGTCAAAACCTTTCATGAAAGACAGAGGACCCGAGGCCATGCCACCACCCGAGAGCCCTTCCAGTGAGGATCGAAGAGGCGAGAGGTTCGTGCCTGTGCCCGAACCATACTTGAAGAGCATCCCCTCGGTCTTCGCTAATTCGAGGATGCTGGCGAGGTTATCTTGGACGGAGTTGATGAAGCAGGCGGAGCACTGTGGGTGACGGTAGGCCTCGGTCTCCTGTTTCACGCTGCCTGTGGCGGGGTCCCAGTACCAGGCGCCACCATCACAATGGCGGCTATCCTTCTGCCACAGACCGCAATTGAACCAGACGGGCGAATTGAAAGCCGCCTTCTGGCGAACTAAAAGGTGCGTCAGTTCATCTTGAAAACACTCGGCGTCGTCCTGGGAACGAAAATAGCCGCCCTCCGCGCCCCATTGGGCGATCGTGTCCGTGACACGGCTGATAAGCTGGCGGACGCTCGACTCACGCTCCACCGTGCCGAGTTTTCCGTGGAAGTATTTTGAGGCCACAATATTCGTGGCGGTCATTGACCACTCTCTCGGCACTTCCACGTGGGCCTGCTCGAAAATCACTTGGTCCTTTTCGTTCTGGATTGAGGCGGCACGCAACTCCCAATCAATTTCATCGAAAGGATGCTGGCCCGCCTTCGTGAAGAAGCGCTTGAAGGTCAAGCCTCGCTGGATGGGCGCGCTAGGGGAGTCTGAGTCATGACCGTTGATTACGGCATTTCTTAGGTTCGTTTGTGACATCTCGACCTCCTGAAAACTGTTTCATGGCGATAGCGGGTTCGAGCCAATTTTTTCACGAGATAAGCCCCTCCCGGCTACGTCTTTTCGAGTCGCTAATAGAGCCTTATCCAACCGCTGTGCACCCCTGCGTTAAGGTTGAAGAGATTGACCGCCATCCACACTTCTTGTGGAACTGAGAGTTCCGCCCTCCGAGTTCGTTGCGGCAAGACCTGCTGCCGCCGGTGGGGCCAAGCAATGACGGTGATTGCAACCCACGCAAAGGATTCCCCTGGTTACTGCCTCAACTGCCGCTCGAAATTCTTGGGGGATATCCAATGGCTCACCACCACGGGAGTAGAAGACCGGGAGGTGCGAATTCGTCGCTCCTTTACCTTTTCTTCCGGGTTCGATTTCGAGGTACCCATGAACTCCTCGAAACAACAGGCTCGATTCGAGAGCGGGCCTCTTGCCAGCCGCTGAATCGCCAGGCCCGTGTTTGGTGATGAGCAGCTCGCAAGTACGCCCTGCCCGGAACATCTCCACGCGCACTAACACCGGCGCAACCACCACGGCGTGAAGACCGTTGACTCCGACTGCGTCTATGGGGTGAAGGTA
>JBEKQO010000236.1:0-12400 GCA_049519635.1 Terriglobia bacterium
GGCCAATCATGATGCCCGCTTCGAGTTAACTTTAGCAGAATGTGCCGTTTGCAGGTGCGTGCACAGATTGGACCGGTTATGGCCGAATTAACCGGCCAACCCGCCGATTTTCAATCACTTAGAGGTGCGGCAAGGGTTGGCCGGTTAATTTTACCAAACCGTTGAAGTGCAACCACCTGAATCCCCCGAAGTCTTAGTGCTGTATCGGAAGCGCGCCGGCGGGCATCGTCATCGCTGTGCCCACTGCGGGTATCGTGCCCACTCGTTCAACTCGTGCCGCAATCGACACTGCCCCACGTGTCAGGCCCGCGCTCGCGACCAGTGGCTACGGGCGCGCCGCCGCGAACACTTGCCCACCCCCTACGTCCATGTCATCTTCACTCTTCCTCGTCGGCTCGCCCCTCTGGCCCTGCAGAACAAGAAGCTACCAAATAAAAAGGTAGACCATCTACTAGTGTGGTGTCCCACGTAAGAATTGACAATAGGCGAGACCCCCTCACCCGGCCCGCCCCGGCTGGCGATTACGCCGGATGCGCGCCACCCTCTCCCCCAAAGGGGCGAGGGCAATAAAACATGCCATTGTCAAATCTTATCCGGGACACCACACTAGATAAGAGTGTTTCCAGCTCAGGCGTTCTACCAGTGTTTTCCTTGCCTGGTCGGAGGGTTTAGGAACAAAATCCGGTCGGCGCCGATTTGCTCATGCTCACCCCTGGAGCACAGGAGTGACTGGGTACTGCGCTAATGCCACTTTCGCCAAGCCGGCGATTCACGAGCCGCTGATGGAGCGGGGGCGTGAAGCATCCAAGAAACCCAAGCTCGGGCTAGGTGCCGCAGAAAGTTTCATGGACGATTTCTTCTGGCCGCGGTGGCGTTTCGAGGTCGGCGTATTCGACCTGATCAGCGTAGGGCGCGGCCAGGGCATCGACGAGACGGTGGAACGGGGCGAAGTCGCCAACATAGGCGCTCTGGATGGCTTGCTCGACACGGTGATTGCGCGGGATAAGGATCGGGTTGGCAGCGCGCATGTCGGCGAGGCGCACGGCGGGGTTGGCTTCCCGCCGCCATTGGGCGAACCATTGTCCAAAAGCCTCAGTGCCGGAAAACATCGCCGCGAGCGCTGTAGAATCCTCTCCGCCGGCGACACGTGTGAGGTGACGGAAAAAGAGGGTAAAATCGACCTCCTGGGCGCTGAGTAGATCGAGACCTTCCTGGATGAGCGCGACGGGTGCCTCAGGCGGGAGACCGAATTTAGCGCGGAAGCGGGTGATGTATTGACTGCCGAATCGCTCCGGATAGCGGGAGAGAACTGCTTCCGCCATCCTGGTCGCTTCGCCAGTGTCCTCAGACAATAATGGCAGCAGGGTTTCCGCGAAACGGGTGACGTTCCAGAGCCCGATGTCAGGCTGGTTGCCCCAGGCATAGCGCCCTCGGGAGTCGATGGAGCTGAAGACGCACTGCGGGTGGAAGGCGTCCATGAACGCGCACGGCCCAAAGTCGATGGTCTCCCCAGAGATGGCGGCATTGTCCGTGTTCATCACCCCGTGGATGAAGCCCAGAGACATCCACTGGGCGATCAGATCCGCTTGGGCAGCGGCGACCGACCCGAGCAAAGCCACATAGGGATTGGGGGCTCGAGCGGCGTCCGGGTAATGACGGGCAATAACATGATCGGCGAGCAGCCGGAGGCCATCGATATCGTTGCGCGCCAGAAAATACTGAAAAGTTCCGACGCGAATGTGACTTGCCGCAACGCGGGTGAATACCCCGCCAGGGAGCAGCCCATCATGGCGCATGACTCTTTCGCCGGTGGCAACGGCGGCCAGCGCTCGCGTGGTAGGAACTCCCAGCGCGGCCATGGCTTCGCTGACAATGTATTCGCGGAGCACGGGGCCGAGGGCAGATTTGCCATCGCCGCCGCGCGAGAACCGCGTGCGTCCTGAGCCCTTCAATTGCAGATCGTAACGGGCGCCATGCGAGCCGATCACTTCACCGAGAAGGATGGCCCGGCCGTCACCCAGTTGGGGTACGAATCCACCGAACTGATGGCCGGCATAGGCTTGTGCAATCGGCTCGGCACCCTGGGGCATCGCGTTGCCCGCGAGCATCGCGATTCCGTCGGCAGATTGCAGCCAGTCGATGTCGATCAAGAGCTTTGCCGCGAGTCCGAAGTTGAGACGGATGAGCTTCGGCTCTGGAATACGGGCGGGTTCCTGTTTGGTGAAGAACCGTTCCGGCAGCCGGGCATAGGTGTTGTCGAAGCGCATGTTCATTGAACGGCAAACTGATTGGAATCAAGAAGGGATGGCGGGGCATACCCAGCCTACTCTTCTCCGGCCCGGGCGTTTCGCAAGTCACCCGTTCCTTTAAACCGGAATTTCCGTTTTGGCGTCCCAACCCACATTAGTATACCTTCTCCAGGTCTGTTCGCGGCCGCAATCTTGTACTTCACGACACCATCGCAGCGTCCGCCCGCGCTTTACCGGCAACCGATGACGACAATCGAAACCGATTGAATTCATTCTGAGCATTGACAACCTTGCGGCTGCCCAGGACGGGCAGAAACTCGGGCCGAGGCAGGGAGTTCTCATCCTCTAAGCCCGGAGCCCACCTGATACCGAAGCTTCGCGCGGCCATTGGCTTCTGGCCCCTCCAATTACCCCGCACTCCTCACGATCGCATCGGACTTGGGAAAACTTGTGTAAATTTATACGCAACCGCCGATTGGGCAACCAAAGCCCAGATGGGAAATTCACCCAGGGGGTCAGATGATGCGAACAGGTGACCGCACGGGTGCTTTTCGCTTGGTGCTTTTTCGGGAGGGGCGTATCTGCTCGCTACGCTCCCTTCTCACGGCACGAGCAGCAAGCGGTCCGTGGCTGCCTTTTCCACGGCGGGGCGCGAATAAAGCAGTGGAAAGTAGTGCCCCTCGATCCAGATCGGGAGCAAGTCGCCATAGTGAGGGCTGCCGGGCTGGGCGCTTTCTCCGGGAACACTGATCCCCTGGGAGTCATCCCAATTGCCGACGTCAAAAATCTCGCGGTAGCTCGCCCCCGCGATCTGCTCGTAATTATTTCCGCCAGAGGTGGTGGCGCAGACGGTGAACCCATCACCCGGTCTGGCCAACGGTCCCAAATCCATAAACCCGGCGCCCGGCAGGCGATCGAGAGGATGGCGGAAGTGCACCACATGGATCTTTCCCCAGGACCACTCCGCGGGGTCCGGGCCTTCGAGCGCGCTGAGTTTGTCAACGGCGGTGCGCAGCGTCGAAAGAAGCAGGCGGTCGCGCGCGGCTTCGGGCGAAGGGCCAAAGGTGGCCTCGTCAGGATTCTGAAGGTGGCGCATAACGACGGGCAAGGCTCCATGACCTTCCAAAATGCCCCAAGCGCTTTGGGGCGCCAGAAGCTGGTACAGCGAACGCTGGACCTCCGGAAGCCAGAATTCAAACAGCGCGGCCGCGGCGGAGTCGCGATCGACTGAACAATTCCAGCTCAGAAGCAATTGCGCGGGCGCGCCAGGCGAGCCGCCCACGGCGTGTGCCAGCAGCGGCTGAAGTTCGCGCGCGGGCAGTGACACGACGTCGCTTTGCAGGCGGCCCAGATCTTCCAGACTCAGCTTTTGCCCATGCGTGGCGGCCTCACTCAACACCTCGTGAATACGCAGAAAGCGGTAGGCAGCCGACCATTCGTTTCCGACCTTATAGGGGTAATCCTCGGGAATCATTCGGTGGTTGGCGGTGGCGACGAAGCCGTCCGCGGGGTTGAACTGGTGGGGCAGCTTCGCGGCAGGAATCCAGCCCGACCACTCATAACCCTGGTCGCCTGGGACGGGCAGTTGCCCCGACCAGTTTTTGCGCAGGGGTGTGAGGCCCATGGAGTGCTCGCCAATATTCCCGGCTGTGTCGGCGTAGACGATGTTTTCCGGAGGCACTTTCCAGCGGGGCATAGCGGCCTCAAATTGTTGCCAATTTTGAACGCGATCGATGGCGAGCGAAGGCAGGTAGCCCGCCGTCCCCGGTTCCGCTCCTACCCAGCGCAGGGCCAGAACCCGGTGGTGGGCGGGGTCCTCCCACAACACGGGGCCATGGCGCGTGAACTTGATCTGCACGCGGATAGAGGGTTTCCCCTTGATGCCGATTTCCTCCTCTTCCACGCGCATCCGCTCCCACCCTCTTTCGGTTTTGTAACGAAGCGGGTCACCGGCATCTGTAGCCTCGAGATAAAGGTCCTGCTGGTCCACGGCAAAGATCGTGATGCCCCAAGCGACGTGCTGGTTGTGTCCAATGGCCACGCCCGGCAATGCCGGTTCGCCGGCTCCGATGACGTCCCAACCGGGCGCCACGAGGTGCACGACGTAGCGCAGCGAGGGCAGGACAATCGCGCGGTGGGGGTCGTTGGCCAGCATCGGGCGTCCGGTCGCGGTCAGCTTGCCGGAAACCGTCCAGTTGTTGCTGCCCTGGACTCCTGCCTCGGGCGGAAATTCCAGGCGCTCATCACTTCCCGGCAGGTTGCGCAGAATATCAGCCGACAGGCCGGAGAGGTCCAGGCCCGGAACAGGATCGAGTTTAATGACGGGATCCAAATCGAGCAGCCGCGCGGCGCCCTCCGCACCCACCAGCGCCACCAGTTGAGCGTGAAAGAGCTCGCGCGCAGCGTTGCCGGTCATGGGAAATCCCGCCATGCGCAGAAGGCAGTCCTCCGGTTTCCAGGGTTCGGGGGAAAAACCAGCGAGCCGGAATTCCACCGGGAGTCCGGGGCTGCTGGGCGACGTGAGGTATTGGATGTTCGCATTGATCCCTTGGGTAAAGGCCTCCAGAATTTCCTTGGTATCGGGAGAGTAGCTGGCGAACTCAGCCGCCATCGCCCCGCGATAGCGCAGGCGCCGCGCGCTCACGTCGCGTTCCAGCATCGAGGGTCCAAAAATCTCCGCCAGCCGCCCTTGTCCCAATCGCTTCCAGAGTTCCATTTGGAACAGACGATCCTGCGCGGCGACAAATCCCTGGGCGAAAAACAGGTCGTGCTGATCTTGGGCGTAGATGTGAGGCACTCCCCAGCGGTCGCGCAGTACGTTAACGGGACGATGCAAACCGGTCAGCTTGGTTTTCCCGTTGATAACGGAGAGCGTGGCGTGGGCTTGCGCCTCGAGGGTGGTGTTGGGCAAGAGTTGGGCGCCTGGAGACGCCACCTCCAGCGCACCGTGCGGGATGTGAGCTGCGCCCCATAGCGCGCCGCCGGCGGCCGCGATCAGGACGGAACGGAACAGGTAATTGGTTTTGCTAAGCATGTAGATCTCGATTTCGCCTTGTTAAAGAACGGAGCCCTCACCCCAATCCGAAGTCTGCGCTGCTTGCTCTCCGCATGCGCAAGTAACCCCTCACCCGTCCCGCCCCGGCTGGTGAGAGCGCCGGCCGCGGTCCACCCTCTCCCCAAGGGAGAGGGCCATAAACCTTTCGCGCGCTCCCCCCAAGAGGCGAGGGTTGTAAATTGGAATCAATGTTCCCCTCGGTTGCGGCGCTAGCAAAAAGTCTTGGAGGTGCACACGTTCCCTTTTGCCTTTTGCCTTTTGCCCTTTGCCTTTTGACTTTCTTTTGCGGCTCGGCCGCGCCGCGCTAAACCCCCTCCGGGGCCATAGGCAAGGCACGCCGGCGTTTACCGGTGGCCGCGAAGATAGCGTTGCCGATGGCCGGCGCAATGCCCACGATGGGAGTTTCTCCGGCCCCCGCCGAAGGCACATCCTTCCGGTCGATCAGGACAACTTCCATCGCCGGAGCGTCGCTGAAGCGCGGCACGCGATACTGCGCAAAGTGCGGGTTCAGGATACGGCCGTTTTCGAACTTGATCGCTTCAAACAATGCGCCCCCAATCCCCATGATATTCGCCCCTTCGATCTGGTTGCGAAGCTGATCGGGGTTGACCACCGCACCGCAATCGAAAGCCGTGACGACCCGCACCACTTTCACCCGGCCGGTAGCTGGATCGACCGCCACCTCCGCGCAGGTCGCCACGTAGCCGTTCTTATCAAACCCTCCCGCGATGCCGAAGCCATGTCCCGTCTGAGGTTTGGCCTGCCCCCAGCCGAATTTCTGCGCGGCGGCTTCCAGCGCCTCCCGCAAGCGCGGGTCCGTGAGGTTCCTGAGCCGGAATTCGAGCGGGTCCATCTTGGCCAGGTGCGCGAGTTCATCCATGAAGGATTCGCGCGCAAAATGGTTGGCCGCGGCGGCGAGCGAGCGGTACGAGCCCTGGCGCAAGGGGGATTTGACGGCGTGAAACTCGATGAGCTGATTCGGAATGTTATAGAGCGTGCCGATGGCCGCCGCGCCGGAGTTGTAATTGTGAAACTCCCAGGCCGTGATGGCGCCATCGCTGCTTACGCCCGCGGAAACTTCGATGACTCCAGCCGGGCGAAAATAGGCCCAGGTGAATTCTTCTTCGCGCGTCCACACCAACTTCACGGGCTGGTGCGCGGCTTGGGCCAGGCGCGCGGCTTCCACGGCCGCCTCGCCAGTGTGCTTGCCGCCGTAGCCCGAACCCATGTCCGGCATCACCACCCGCACGCGGTCTTCCGGCAGGCGGAAGGCTTCGGCCAGTTCGCCGCGTACCCCGAAGGGCCGCTGGGTTCCGGTCCACACACTCAGCTTGCCGTCCTTCCATTCGGCCACAGCGGCACGGGGTTCGAGCGGAGCGTGGGCGATGTAGGCGACGGTGTAAGTTTGCTCGAGGCGCAGGCGCGCATCCGCCAGACCCTTTTCCATGGAGCCGATGACGTGCCGGTCGCGGTCCTCACCCTGCTCCACGTTCTTCTTCAAGTATTCGAAGAGCTCGTCGCCGGATGGTTGCGGCGGGGATTTCCAGGTAGCGCCTAGCGCCGCGAGCGCGCTTTCCGCAAGGCGCGGGCTGGGAGCGGCGACGCCCACAAAATTGCCGTCGTGCACCACGGTGACGCCCGGAATCGCGTCCGCCCCGTGAGTGTCGAGAGAAGTGAGTGTGGCGCCGAAAGTGGGCGGCCGCAGAACTTTGCCGTAAAGCATCCCCGGCAACTTGATATCGGAAGGGTAGCGATGCCTGCCCGTAACGATGTCGCGGCCCGTGACCTTGGCCAGAGGCTTGCCCATGACCTTCCACTGGGCCGCGGCGGTAAGAGGGTCCTCGGCGGGAATGGCTTTTGCGAGCTCGCGCCCCTTGGTCAGTTCCGCGTAACTTGCGGTCCGCTGCGTTTCCGGGTCCGTGACGGCCCCACTGGCCGCCACCAGCTTGGCGGGGTCCACGTTCCACGCCTCGCCGGCGAGGTCGATGAGGGCTTCGCGAGCGGCTGAAGCTGCCCGGCGAAGCTGCGGGTTCATAGTGGGAGTCGTCCGGCTGCCGAAAGTCCCCATGTCAAAGGGCACATGGTCGGTGTCGCCCATGAGCAGGTGGATCGAGCCGGGCGCAACGCTCAACTCCTCGGCCACGGCCTGCGTGAGCGACGTGCGAATGTTCTGCCCCACTTCCACTTTGCCCGTGCAAACAGTGACTTCGCCATTTTCATTGACGTGCAGCCAAGCGGCGATGTCGTGGGGCAGGGATTCGTCGGGCCGGCGGCGGGCGAGGCCGGCTTCCTGCCCGGCGAGAGGGCTATCGAGAAGGCAGAAAACCACGATACCCCCGCCCAGGACCTTGAAGAAATCGCGCCGCGGCAGCCCAAAGTGATAGGCCGGGGGCGCGCTCAATTCGTACCGCTCGGGTTCGAGTTGCGTCGAAGAATTATTCGGTGCCTTCACAAGCGCACCTCCTGCAAGCCTTTCGCCGCTCGGCGGACGGCGGCAATGATGCGCGGATAAGTCCCGCACCGGCAGATGTGGCCCTCGAGGAAGTGGGCGATCTCCTCTTCTGTCGGATCGGGGTGGACCTTCAACATGCCCACCGCGGTCATGATCATGCCGGAAGTGCAATAGCCACACTGCATGACCCCTTCGTCAAGAAACGCCTGCTGAACCGGGTGTAGTTGGCCGTCCTTTTCCAGACCCTCGATGGTGGTAATCGGCTTCCGCGCGGCATCGCCCACCGGCGTAATGCAGGAACGCCGCGGCGCTCCCCCGAGCAACACCGTGCAGGCGCCGCACTGGCCCTCGCCGCACCCGTATTTGCTTCCCACCAGGTCGAGGTCGTCGCGCAAGACGCTCAGCAGACTCGCTGCTCCGTCGACATCGACGGAATACTTCACCCCATTGATGAGCAGTTCCGTGACTTTCGCCATGAGGCACCCCCGCGTGAACAGAGACTCCTGACTGTGACGGAAAGCAGAGCAACCCCCATCGCAGTCCTTATTTTACCTCGTTTTCTTCAGCACGTAAGGCGCACATATCGCACCATGCATCCGGATATATGCGATTCCTCTTCGGAACCGGTAAGGCCCATAAACTCAACTCAGGGTAGTTCCCTTCCCCGGCAAGGCCCGCGGGGCACATGTTTGGGGGGATCGAGGATCGCTTCTCGTTGAGCGGCTTCCCGGATCCACCCGCCTCACGGCTCGGGACGACCGCCTGCAACCAGCCCACGAACGGTCCGCGCACGGCGCCAGCATGCGGACCCACGCCCCTGCTCAGTTTCTTGGCCTTGATAATCGAGGCGACCGGCCGTGGGCTCGGCATCCGCACTTGGCCGGATTCCAAACGCCGCCGCGCCGGCCCAATGCGCCTCCGACACCGACTTCGACCGCGTCTGCCTGTATCTGAATCGTCTTCCCACCGAGTTTCACGTGCTGTGGGTGCGTGGCGCTACGCTCCGCCAGCCGGCGATTCGCGTGGAAGAAGAAGGTGTGAGGCGGCGGAGCGGGCTTTTCGGCCAGCAAGAGTATTGAGCGAACCCGGCCGAGCAAGAGTTTCCTCTTGCCCGTCATTTTCGATAACTCCCTTTCTTTCATCAACATCTTGGAGAGAAGGGCTTAACCCTTTTGTTTTCATCAACATCTTGGAGAGGCGAAAAACAGACATTTTTTCTATATGTGTTTTCAATAACTTACGGAATTTTCGCCTCGATTTTCGCCCCCTTTTTTTTCATGACCCTCGCCATCTCAGAATCAGCTAAATCTTTTGATTTCAATGACATCGATTTCTGTAAGATTTTCGCGATTCATCGCTAACCCCTTTTGTTTCTATTACATCATGGAGAGCAGCGGCTTTTTTTCTCCCCTTCTCCCGTATTTTTGGCTAACTAGCTTTATTTGAATGAGATAAAGCTTTGGGATATTTCGGCGCTAAACAACTAACCCCTTTTGTTTCTGAGACATCTTGGAGAGCCGGGTGGGAACGAGAGTCAGGAGCCTGCACTGCCTCCGTGTATGCTTCCCATCTACCACCCACCACCTACGAAGTCAGACTTTCCCACAGACATGACTAAACCCCTCAGGAACGCCTCTTTAGTATATCAATCTACGCTATCACTATCAAGTGAAATCCGCAGGTCTTAGAGGCTACAAAAGGCCGCTGCCGGAAAGCCCGTGTGGCGGACCTGTTTTGCAGGTCCGCGGCTTTTCCCGGACCCTCGGGAACTTCCGAGGAAAGTCAAAAGGCAAAGCTCAAAAGCAAGGACAGGTCTATGATTGCGGCCTTCTCGTCGGGGCCGGGGAACCTGCATGGGAAAGCACGTAAGAAAAGATGTAGCGCCAGGCCCGCTCTCCGGTCTTGCGGCTTTTCCACCGCGCCGCGGTTTGGGCGGCGCAGCCCCTGAGAATGCGGATTATCTTGGGGCGGCGCGGCAAGAGCCTGCACCGCTGGAAAAGCCGCAGCGCCGGAGAGCGGGCACGGCGCTACCCCGAAGGCACAAATCAAGGGTGTCTCCCCCTTGACGGTAATCGTCTGGGTCATCTGACCGAGTTCGAGAGTGCCATCAATCCGCATTTTCCTCGAAGCGGTCAGATCCAGGTCAGTCCGAATGTATTTCTTAAAACCGGCCTTTTCCACGCTGACCGAGTACAGACCCGAAACGATGCCATTGCACAAATAGGCGCCCGAGGAATCGCCTTGCACAGTTCGCGTGAAACCCGTACTCTGATTCGCCACGGTCACGGTTGCATCCGGGATTGGCCGTGAACGCGAAATGGAATTTCCGGCCAACATGCATTCGCGAAAGGAAGCCGCTATGTTCCCCAAAATCCGCCCCCTCGCTACGCTAACCGCAATCCTCCTGCTTTGCCTAGGCGCCGCCACTGCTCAGGAACTCCCCGATCGCCTCGAACCGATGGATGTCTTCCGTGTCCAAGTCGCTTCCGATCCGCAAATCTCTCCCGACGGCAAGCGCATCGTTTACTCCCGCCAGTCTGCGGACGTCTCATCCGACCGCCGCGTCTCCAATCTCTGGATCGTCAATTTCGATGGCTCCGAGCATCGTCCCGTTACCACTGGCGCTTATGGCGATTCCTCCCCGCGCTGGTCGCCCGACGGCACACGTCTCGCCTTCATCTCCGACCGGGACGGAAAACCTCAGATCTATATCCGTTGGATGGACTCCGGCCAGACCGCCAAGCTCACCGACTTCGAAAACCCTCCTGCCGGCGTTTCCTGGTCGCCGGATGGCAAGCAGATCGTCTTCACCGCACTCGTCTCCGCCGCTCCGCCAAAAATCGCCACGCTCCCCGCCGCGCCTGAAGGCGCCAAGTGGGCCGACGCACCGAAGGTCTATGAGGACCTCATCTACCGCTTCAACGGTCCCGGCTATCTCAAGCCCGGATATTCGCAAATTTTCGTGGTCTCTTCCGATGGCGGCGCGCCTCGCCAACTCACCACCGGCAATTTCCCCCACGCTCCCGGTGTCGGCGATTTTGGCGGCTCTTACGCCGTCTGGGCTCCCGACGGAAAATCGCTCATCGTTGCCATGAATGGCACCGCCAATTACGAGTACGAACCTCTCCACACGGAACTCTATGAACTCAATGTCGCCGACGGCTCACTCAAACAACTCACCCACCGCAACGGCCCCAACCAGTCCCCAGACATTTCACCCAACGGCAAACTCATCGCCTACACCGGCTTCGATGACCGCTACCAAGGCCACCAGACCACTTACCTCTACGTCGCCAACCGCGATGGCAGCAATCCTCACGTCATCACTCCCAACCTCGATCGCGACGCCTCCGCTCCCCAATGGGCCGCCGACGGCAAGGGAATTTTCTTCACTTACACCGATCGGGGCGACACCAAACTCGCCTATCTCCCTCTCGACGGCTCCGCCAAAGTTCTCGCCGACCATCTTACCGTCGCCGCCAATTTCAGCGTCGCCAAAAATGGCGCATTCGCCATCCAGTACGACACGCCCTCCGATCCTGGAGACGTCGCTGTCGCTTCCCTTACCAATCCCCAACTCAACGTCCTCACCTCTCTCAATCGCGAAATCTTCATCGCCAAAAAACTGGGCGCTGTCGAAGAACTGTGGTACGAATCCTCTTTCGACAAACGCAAAATCGAAGGCTGGATCATCAAGCCACCTGATTTTGATCCCTCCAAGAAATATCCCCTCATCCTCCAGATTCACGGCGGTCCTTTCTCCAACTTCGGCGATCGTTTCGACCTCCAAGCGCAAATCTGGGCCGCCAAGGGTTACGTCATCCTCTACACCAACCCCCGCGGCAGCACCAGCTACGGCGAAGAATTCGCCAATCTGATCCACCACGCCTATCCCGGCGACGATTTTCACGACCTCAACTCCGGCGTCGACGCGATCCTCGCCAGAGGATATGTGGACAAGGACAACCTCTTTGTCACCGGCGGTTCCGGCGGAGGTGTGCTCACCTGCTGGATGATTGACCGTACCGACCGATTCCGCGCCGCCGCCAGTCTTTATCCCGTCATCAACTGGTATAGCTGGGTCCTCACCTCCGACCTTCCCTCCTTCGGCACGCAATATTGGTTTGGGGCCAATCCGTGGGAAGACACTGACAACTACATGAAGCGCTCCGTGATTTCTCTGGTGAAAAACGTGAAGACGCCTACTCTGCTCATGACCGGCGAGGAAGACTTCCGCACTCCCATTTCCGAAGCCGAGCAATACTACGCCGCCCTCAAACTCCTCAAAGTCGAATCCGCCCTCGTCCGTTTCCCCGGCGAGCCCCACGGCCTCTCCCGCCGTCCGAGCCACCAAGTCGCCAAGGTCGTCTACACCCTGAACTGGTTCGACGCCCACCGCAAAAAACCCTGATCCGCCTCTCCGCGTCAAGGGCGCGGCACTGTTTGCCCTGGGCTGCGGCGGGCCGCTCCTCCATCTCCGCATAATTCATCTTGTAGCAGGCTGCGGAAAAACCCTGTGGCACTTGGCGCTAGCACTGTCAGCACCACCCCGGCGCTCGGCGCGCCACCCCTCCTCATCTGAGGAGGGGAGCGTTTTCAACAACTCCCCTCCTGATTCAGGAGGGGTGGCGCCTTGGGCGCCGG
>JBEKQO010000237.1:0-11727 GCA_049519635.1 Terriglobia bacterium
GTCACCGGCCGAAATTGCTTGGTCTGTACGTTGACGCGGAGGTGGCCCTCCTCGCTCGACATTTTCAGAATCTTCCCGCGCTCGACGCCCTCCACCAAAACCTTGATGTTGCCGTCGGGCAACTTCAGGCTCTGAACAATATTCGCGATCGTCCCCACCTGGTAAATCTCATTGGGCTTGGGCTCATCGACGGCAGCATCGTGCTGTGTCGCCAGAAAAATCTTCTTATCGCCCGCCAGGGCTTCTTCCAGCGCCCGGATCGAGGTTTCGCGCCCCACCACGAAAGGAGTCATCATGTGAGGAAAGATGACCACATCGCGTATGGGCATCATGGGCAACAATCGAGTGTCGTTCTTTTCACGGCCAGAAAACATAAGGGGATCCATTAACCTGCCTTCTCAAGGAAAGCGGAACTGAAATTTATTTCGTGGTTCTTCACCATCTCATCGGTTACAACAAATTCGCGAATCTTGCGCTGGCTGGGAAGGTGGTACATCAGGTCCAGCATCAAGTCTTCCAGAATCATGCGCAGCCCGCGCGCGCCCACTTTCCTTTCCAGCGCCTGGGCGGCGATCGAACTGAGGCTCGCCTCGTTGAACCGCAACTTGACATTTTCAAATTCAAAGAGCCGTTGGTATTGACGAACCAGGGCATTCTTGGGTTGCGTCAAAATTTCAATGAGGGCTTGCTGGTCCAGGTCACTAAGAACGCTGACCACCGGCAAGCGGCCCACAAATTCGGGAATCAGCCCGTAGTGGATCAAGTCCGTCGGCTGCACCTGCTCGAGAATGGCAATATCGCGCCGCCCCAGCGAGACCGGCGCCGCGGGCGCCTCGGCGCGAAAGCCCATGGTTTTCCTACCCATGCGGTGTTCGATTACCTTTTCCAGCCCCACAAAAGCCCCGCCGCAGATGAACAGGATGTTCGTGGTGTCCACCGGCGTGCATTCCTGGTGGGGGTGTTTGCGCCCGCCCTGCGGCGGAACGTTGGCCACCGTTCCTTCCAGAATCTTCAAGAGAGCCTGTTGTACACCCTCGCCTGAAACATCCCGGGTAATGGAAGGGTTTTCATCCTTCTTCGAAATCTTGTCGATCTCGTCGATGTAAATAATGCCCTGCTGCGTGCGCTGCACATCACCGCCGGCGCTTTGCAGGAGTTTCAAAATGATATTTTCAACATCCTCGCCAACATATCCTGCTTCCGTCAGGGTGGTGGCATCGGCAATGGCGAACGGCACTTCCAGCACGCGCGCCAGGGTTTGGGCCAGCAGGGTCTTTCCTGTGCCCGTCGGCCCAATCAGCAGGATATTGGATTTGGTCAACTCCACATCACTGCGAATGCGCGTCAGAATGTTGCGCTTGTAGTGGTTGTAAACGGCCACGGCGAGTTTCTTCTTGGCTTTATCCTGGCCCACCACATACTGGTCGAGAAACGTCTTGATCTCCGCGGGGCGCGGCAACTTGGGTTGCGCCGCGGGTAGGCGATCCCCGCGATCTTCCTCCAGGATGCTGTTGCACACCGCGACGCATTCATCACAGATGTACGCGCGCGCATGGTCGCCCGGCGAAGATATCAACTTCGCCACCGCGTCCTGAGGCTTCTGGCAAAAGGAGCAATGAAGCAATTCCTCGGTACCAGGGCGTTTCAAATTCATCTCCGGGTTCTACTTGTGCTTGTATATGATTTCATCAATGATGCCGTATTCGTGCGCTTGCTGGGCGCTCATCCAGAAATCACGTTCCACGTCGCGCTCAATCTTTTCAATGGGTTGGTTGGTATGTTTTCCCATGATTTCGTTCAGGCTGGCACGAATGCGTAGGATTTCGCGGGCATGAATGTCAATGTCGGTCGCCTGCCCCGAGAGTCCACCAATGGTAGGCTGATGAATCAAGACGCGTGCGTTGGGGAGGGCATAACGCTTGGTGGGGGTGCCGGAGGCGAGCAAAAGCGCGGCGATGCTGGCGGCCTGCCCGATACAGATGGTTGCCACGTCGGGGCGAATAAACTGCATCGTGTCGTAAATGGCCATCCCCGCCGTAACCACTCCTCCCGGCGAATTGATATAAAGAGAAACGTCCTTTTCCGGGTCCTCGGCTTCCAGAAAGAGCAATTGCGCCGTCACCAGGTTGGCGACGTTGTCGTCAATGGGAGTACCGATAAAGATTATATTGTCGCGCAAAAGGCGCGAGTAGATATCGTACGCACGCTCGCCACGGTTGGTTTGTTCCACCACCATGGGGACCAACGTCATGTTAGGCTGGTTGCTCATGTTCTTTATCTACAGACTCTCTCGAACCGGGCCGGCTAGTTACGCATTTTTCCGAATGATTTTAGCGTTGTGGTAAATGAAGTCCAGCGCTTTTTGATTTCGGCGAGTAGACTTCAGTGTATCCAGCTTTCCGTCGCGTGTCAAGCGCGTCTTCAATTCCGCCGGGGTGATGCGGCGTTCCCGCGCCATTTCGCGAATAACATCGTCCAGTTCCTCTTCCGTTAAGTCTATCTTCTCAGCATCCCCTACCCGGTTTAGGACTAGCGCCACCCGGACTTCCTTTTCGGCATCAGGCCTGGCCTCTTCGCGGACTTTTCTCCAATCCACCTGGGTTTCCCGTGGATCGATTCCTTGCGCCAGCAGTTGCCCCAAGGTTCGCTCCAACTTTCGATCCAACTGGATTTCCACCAGAAGCTCGGGGACGGGGAACTGGTGTGCCTCCAGCAGCTTTTCCGCCAACTTTTGTTTGGAGCCGATCTCCGCCTGGCGCTGGGCGCTCTCCGCCAAGTCCTGGCGCAGCTTGGCGCGCAACTCCTCCAGCGTCGCAAACTCGCTAACAGACTTGGCAAGTTCGTCGTCCGCAGGAGGAACTACTTTTCTTTTGATGCTTTGAATCTCCACCCGGTAACTAAGAGTTTTGCCCGCCAGAGCCTTTTTGGGGTAATCCGCGGCATATGTAACCGGGAATTCTCTGGCCTCTCCTACCTTGGCGCCCCGCAGGTTTTCTGTAAACGCCGGCACCGTGTGGGTCCCGCCCAGGTGAACGGCAGCGTCCGTCGCTTCGGTGGGTGGGCTGGCGGGCAAGGACGTGTCCTGCCCCCGGTAATTGACCGTGAGATAGTCGCCATCCATGGCAGTACGGTCAGTGACCACCTCGAATGTCGCCGCGTTTTCCGCCAGATTCGCGATCGCCTTATCCACGTCGGCGTCCGCGATCACGGGTTGCTCCTCCTCGACTTCCAGTTCCTTGTAAGGTTGGAGCTCAAACTCCGGGTAAATTTCGAAGGTGGCCTTGCACGTAAGCGGCTTGTCATCCTCGAATTTCAGGTCCTCGAAACGCGGCTGGCCAACAATCTCCCACTTCTGGTCTTTCATTGCTGTTTGGAAGAAGCGCGGAATCAAGGTTTGGGCAACTTCACTGCGAATGTCGTCCCGAAAACGCTGACGTACCAGTGAAGTTGGAGCGTGGCCGGGACGAAAGCCCGGAATCCGCGCGCGTTTGGCGAATTGGCCCGCAACGGAATCTGCTTCGCGCTGCACGACCTCTATAGGGACTTCAATAACCAGTTCTTTTTTACAGGTTGTGGCTTCCACGGCGCCTCAAAGGCAATTTAGAAGGTGAAATGCGGACGGCAGGGTCATCACTACCAACCCGAATCCGATATGATAAAGCCCGAGTCCCACCTGGTAGGTGTCCGAACCTCCTTAGACTCGAACAGTTTGAGTATAGCACAGGCCTGCGTGCTGTCAATATTCTAGAAGCTTTTAAAAGCCTCCCTAAGCCCTTTCTAATATCTAATCAAGGACTTTCTGCCGCCGGCTCGTGCGGCCTTGACGGAGAGCCGTCAACCGGCATTCACTTCTTTCCCGAAAAGACCACAACCTCCACGCCTGCCACCACCGCCCGGCCCGGCATGGCCACCATCTGGACCTCCTGGTAGGAAGTATTCGTCAGGTTGGTGAGTTGGACAAAGGGATGAAACCGTCCCGTGGACCGAGCCAAATATACATCCCACAAGCCATAGGTCTTGTATTCGTAGCGATCAAGAACCCCCACCCTGGAGCGGGCAAGAATACCGTGCGGCAACTGCGCCCTCCAGGAAACGATGCCGGATTGGGCGGGATACCAAAACGCATACTCTGATTCAATCCCCGGCATCGCCTCATGGTACCCATGCATCGCGGTGTAGCTCAAATCAAGCTCTTGTGAATGGGAAAGAGGCGCCCGAAGAGAGCTTTCCATGCCATCGAAATGAAGTCGATCGATGTTGGTCGCCTGCCAGATTGCCGTGGGAGAGTCTCGCATATAGTCGATAACGTCCTGCTCACGCAACTGAAACAACGTGAGGTCGCCGTGCAGACGGCGGCGGCCATTCCATTCGAGTCCTGTTTCCATATCCCAGGCGCGTTCCGGCCGCAGATTGGGGGAGCCGACGCTGGTGGGATCGTGATAATAGAGGTCTGTCAACGATGGCACGCGGAAGGCATGGCTGACATTTCCGCGAAATTTCAAGTGGGAGTTCAACCAATAGCCGGCACTGATACTGGGGCTAAACTGGCCTTGCACGGACCGGTAAACCTCCTCGCGTGCTCCGATGTTGAAGGAAAAACGGTTCAGCGCTCGCGCATCCAGAGCCGCATACGCGGCCACGCGGCCACGGGTGTGGTCCCCCAAATTCGTGCTGTGGATGCTGTCACTGTAACCTTCCGCCCCATAAAAGATATGGGTGTTTTGGCTGAGCAATTGCCGCCTTCGCAGAGCCGCCTGAAAGCTCTGAAGCGCATGCAGGTTCTGGTAATACAGGGGATTTTCCCGGAAAAGCACGAAGCGGTCGCGGTGATGGCGATAGGCAAATGAAACCTGGGTGGATTTCCCCAGATCCTGCTTCCCGGCCACGAAATAGGTGTTGGTGTGCTCCCACGAGTCGTAGGGCCCATAAAACTGGTTGGCGCCGAAAGGGCGGTCGTTGTGCGCCAAAATGAGTTCCGAATTGCCCAGGGCGGTGGAAAAGTCAGTGAGCGATGTGAGTGCGAGGTCCCGATAATCGCGATCCGGCATGAATCCAGAGGAATAATCGCGCGCAAAGGTAAGTTGCTCCGCCAGGCTGCCGGTGACGAGACTCCCCGTGGCGCTTTCCTGGTTGACCCCGAAGTTGCCGAAGCCGGTGCGCAAGCGAAGCTCCGTGACGGGCGGCGGATGGGTGATAAAGTTGATGGCCCCACCCACGGCATCGGAGCCGTAGAGCGCCGAACCCGCGCCGTGCAAAACCTCCACATCGAAAAAAGAGTCCACGGGGAAGGGCAAATCCATGTCGTGATGCCCGGTTTGCAGGTCGTTCATGCGGAAACCGTCCACCAGGATCAAGGTTTGCTCGAATGTCCCCCCCCGCATCGCGACATCCGCCTGCGTGCCATTCACTCCGCGCTCCTGCAAATCAACGGAGGAATCGAGGCGCAGAAAGTCTTCCAGGGAGTTAGAAACCAGTTCGTTGCTGCGAACATCGAGCTGAGTGATGGGGCGATCGACCTCTCCGAGAGGCACGGGTTCATAGACGCCGGTGACCACCACGATCTCTTTCGGCTTCTTCACCTGGGCATTATCCTGCTGAGCCCAAAGGCCTTGGACCGCAATCAACAGAGCGAAAGTACGTGCCCACAGCCAAAGTCCCGCCGCGCGCGCCGGCAAAAAGCCAACCCATTGAGGTGCGGCTGTCTGCCGCTCGGACTTCAGGGGAAACACGCACAACCTCCACTGCCAACGCGCAACAGGACCCCTCCCCGGAAACTCCCGGAACGCTCAAGGGAGAATGACAGAATTGGGGAATGGAGTTTTATCCCTGAAAAAGAGGTATCACCCAACAACCCGCCAGCGCGAGACAACACTTCCTAGCATCGAACGGCGAGTATAACATAAGCGCCAAAGCCGGCGGGCATCGCCGTTTCAGCGGGCGGTGACTCACATCGAAGTGCCACGGCCATCTGAAGCCGTGAAAAAATCGGATTTTCAAATTTTGGCATCATGCATTTTCAATGAGTTACATCGTGGATAACAGGCCCAAAATTGATTTTTTCACAGCTTCTCTTGGCCGTGTCTGGACACGGGCGGGGCGCCCGCGGCACCTCAAAATGAGTCATTACCTTTCAGTGGGAGTAAATTCGCACCCATTGGCCGCGGCGTTCCAGCTCCGTCAGCAACCGGAGGTGGTACCGGGCAACCAAGTCCTGCGCCGCAACCTGCGGCCGATAATCGAAGTAGCGCCCCTGCACTCGCAGCCAGCCCGGGAAGCGCGTCACCCAATTTCCGGGCGGCTCCCACTTGCGGAAATAGAGATAGAGCAGGTCAAACGACTCCGGGGGCACGTCGGCGAACTCCTCCCGCGCGAAACCCTGCACCGGAACGACGCGCAACGGCCTCCGCACATAGCCGAGGTAAGGCTCGGTGAGTTCGTTTGTCGCCGGCCACGCCGTGAGAATCCGCGGCTGGCCGGGCTGGGCCTCCAGATAATGCGCTGCTTGCTCGTGCAGCAGGATGAAGTCTGCATACGCGAGGTTATCCTCAAATGGAAATGGGTAGGGCGGGTTGATGAACCATGCCCACACAAAGCAGCCTGCGGCCGCCGTCAAAATGAGCCGCGCCGGGAAGCCGGGTAAGCGCATCACCAGGGCCGCCGCGACGAGATAGAACAGGGGCAAGACGGGAAGGAGATACCGGGGCAGAATCGCACCACCCACCAGGCTTAACAGAAACAGATAGATGGCCACCAACCCGGCAGTCAGAAAAATGAAGGGCCGCCAGGGAGGTCCTGCGGCCACGCGGGCTGGATCCAGCTTGGAGTGCTTCCGCCCCCACCAGAACCCCACCAGAGCGCACGCAGTAAGCAGCCAATTGAATCCGCCGATAAAGAGCTCATAAGCGCGTCGCAGCAGGCTCCAGAAAACCCGCGCGGGGGAAAGAGTGGAATACAAATTGTAGCTGAGGTACTCACGGTTGCCCGTAAAGTAGCCTGTCCCGTGGTGGTAGTACAGCGCCCAGGCCGCAAGCGGCACCAGCGGCGTAATCAGCGCCGCCCAGGTTGAGAGGGCAAGGGGCCCTTTGGCCGCAAGCCCGCGTCCCCTTCGCCACGCATAGAGCCATACAACGGGCAGCAGAACCACGGCGGTTTCCTTACTGAGAACGGCCAACGAAGCCGCCAGCGCGAAGAGCCAAGGCTGATCACCAAGCAGGAACAGAACCGCCAAGGTGGTGAAAAGCGCGGCGGTAAGATCCAGGTGGGCAAGGGTGCTTTGGGCAAAGAAGAGCGGCGATAGCGCCAGGAGCAGGGCGCTCCAGGCGGCGACTTCACGGCTGCCAACGCGACGCCCCAACGCATAGAGCGATGTGACCGTTGCGGCTGCGACCAGTGTCATCGCGGCGCGTGTGGTCCACGGCGAATAGCCGAATAGGCGCCACGCGAGACCGAGATAGATCATGACCAGCGGCGGGTGACCCTCAGGCAGCGTGGTTATTGGAATCAGCAACCACGAGCGATAGAAGTCCAACGCCGCCGGAATGTAATACCCCGCTTCATCCCAGTGGTAAGGCAGGCGGAGCAGGGGCAGGTGCAATAGAAGCAGGGCGACGAAGGTCGCCAGAAAAGCCAACAGTCCCTTAATAGAGAACCGCATGAGGTAGCTAATTTAGCAGCAGATGCGCAACTTGGGGGGAGGGATTTTGCCTGGCCGCAACCGGGTCGGGCAAGCCGCCGGCGCGTTAGTCCGGATTTCTCCCCGCGCTTGGACGAGACGGGATTAGCCGGGAAGGCCTTGAAATAGCGGGGCTAAACAGGCTGCGGAAAAACTCGAAAGCGCTGTCATTCTGAGGAGCAGCGGCGACGAAGAATCTCGCATTGCCTTGATAATGCCCAGAGCGAGATCCTTCGAGCAGTTTATCCTGAGCAGCAGGGCGGGATTCTTCGCTTCGCTCAGAATGACAGCGAAGGACTCAGGATGACAGCATTGTTCGGTTTTTCCGCGGCCTGTACGGCCCCACCCTTCCAGACCCGTGGGGAGAAATCCCCGTTAGACCCAAGGGTGGGACTCCTGTTGCCACATGCGTGCGCACCGCACGCAGCCAGTTTCCGACACCACGAAATGGCGCTCTACGGCGCGAGTGGATGCGCATCCAGGTAAGTCTTGGCCGCGTCGGCGAGCAAATCGCGGTGCATGCGCATCGGGTCGCCAAAAAAGGCTTTTCCGGCGGCCTCATCCACCACATGCGTGGCGAGCAGAGTAAGCGCGTCTTTCTCATTCCACAGAGCTTCGGCATAGACGATCCGATTGCCTTCCTCGGGCTCATGGAAAAGACGCTCAAAGAACTGCATGGAGCACTCCTGCTCGCGCGGCATGTGCGGGCCAATCATTACCACGTGCAGCGCATTCCACTCCGCCGGGCTGAGCTGTCGCTGCCAAGCCGCTGCCGTCGCGTAAAGCTTGCGCATCTCCAGCGCCGTCGCATCCGCAACATTGGCGAGCAACAGCGGCCCGATTTCCGCCGCGAAGCCGGCAAGCTGCTGCGGTTTCACCTGACCTTTGGCAAGGACCTGATCCAGTAATTCGAACGAGGCGCTAAAGATCTCTTGCTGCCGCAAAAGTTGCTCAGGGGTAAAGCGGCGGTCCGGCAGGGTCGCACGCGCCTTTTCCATCAGCTCGCGGTAGCCGCGAAGGCTCTCCCGGCGGCCAGCAGGGAGGCTTGCTTCCTGCGGAAATGACAGCATCACGAAGAGCGCCAGGGGAATGTGGGCGACGGCCTTGAGCTCGTGATACTCCACAGGCTTCACCGTCACGGTGGTGCGTTCACCGTTGTGAACCAGAATCAGGTTGTCCCCCTCCTCCAGAATCATGGGCCCTGCATGGGCAAGTGTGGCCGCCAATGCCTGTTGATATTGCACCCGAAATTCGCTGTTGAGCGTGTCGAGAAGCGGATCCTTCGCGCTTTCCCCGGGTGGGCCTTGGGCGTACAGCGCGCCTACGCCCAACCCGGCAAGCGCCGCGACCAAAATCAGAAAGAGAACCGATTTCCTGGAACTCTTCATCCATACCCTCCTGGAATGAATCCGGTGATTTGCACTAGACTAGGGCAAGGCCCCGGCAGAGTCAATGGGCAGTTCGATGGACGTAACCTGAACGCTGCCCGCCCGGCGACACGGAAAAAGTGACCGCCTTGGTTCCCTTTCCGAATGGTCGGGATCGCCGCCCGTCACTGCCAGGGGTCATAGAAAACGCTCGAAGCTTCCTCAAATGAGGCTCCGCGCTTAAGAAGGTTCCCCGCCGCTTTTGCCGGGTCCCATTCAAAGTTCATACCCTGAGTCTAAGCTTGCAGCACCGGAAGTTCAATGTGTTCCGATGCTCACACTGTGGGCTCGGCCGATCGTTGGGGTTCGAGGGAGAGAGGCTCGCGCGGGTGCGGTTTGAATTTCAGTTCCAGCGCCTGGGCGAGGAGGTGGAGGATGGGAACCCGATTTTGAAAAAGGACGTGCAACCAATCCTGCCGCTTCATCTGCGGAAAATAAATTCCCCGGAAAGCCAGGCGGCAGAGCAGATGAATCAGGCGGTCGGTAAAAGTCCTCGATTCCAGCCATCCCATCGTAGAGGCGATTGTCTGGGGGCTGTAAGTCGACGCCCAGGCCTGCCGGACCTCTTCCTCCGCTTGATCAACGGTAATCCCTAAAGGTTTGAAGGCCATGGTGAAGGGCTTGAACTCCAGCCAGTGTTTTGGCCGAGTGAGCCGCCCGGCTGTGGCCAACCGGTCGTAGAGCGGTGTCGCCGGGTAGGGCGTCAGCAAACCAAACACCGGAAGCCCGGGCGGCCAGGAGCGAACCACATCCAGGGTGCGCTGGGCCACACCGGGGCGGTCGCCATCCATCCCGAAAATGAACGAGGTGATGGCGTAAACATTGTGGCGGGCGAGGCGTTCCAGGACGGCTTGATATTCGTTGGGCTTGTTGAATCCCTTGCTGACACTTTTGAGGTTCTCCGGGTCAATAGACTCGAGGCCCATGAAGATCCACCTGCCGCCGCTTTGGGCGATCAGGGAGACCAATTCCTCATCGCGGAGCAGGTTCATACTGATTTGTGCTACCCAGGGCACCTGGGCTCCGCGCGCGATGATCTCGCGCAGTAATGACTTGGTGCGGCGGGGATTGATGGCAAAGTTATCGTCGATGAAAAAAACCGCGACCTTTCCTTTTTCGCGCTTCTCCAATGCCTTCAGCATCAGCAGTTCGTTGACGACGCTTTCATTTGACCGGAACCGGATGGAGTCGCCGAAGAAGCCCGTCACCGTGCAGAACTCACACCCGTAGGGACAGCCGCGCCCGGACTCAATCGGAATCAGGTGGAAGCTCTGCCACGTCATGCCGAAAAGTGACAGCAGCCGCCGCGCCATTTTGGGAAAATGCTTGATCAGGTTAAATTGGTCCATGTCCATGCGGTCCCAGGGGATCATCGGGTAGTCATCCAAAGAAGGCTTGACTTCTTTGCCGTCCGTATTGACCGGGGCATAGACTTCTTTCAGCGTGCCGCGCTCCGCATCGGCAACGATGGCCGGCCAAGTCTGGTCGGCTTCCCCCAGCGCCACCGCGTCGGCGTGGCGAGGTTCGCCGTCACGTCCCAGCGGTTCGTCCGGCACCTCGGTGACATGCGGGCCTCCCATTACCACCGGAACACCGGCAGCCCGCACGGCATCCGCCATGCGGTAAGCCTTCCGGATCATGCGCGTCATGGCGCCAATCCCCACCAGCCCAATGTGATTCTCCCGGATGTATTCCACGAGGTCCTGAGTGCTCATACGCCGCGCGTTGCCGTCGATGAGGAACACGTTGTGACCCGGCGGCGTGAGCGACTTCAGGAGGAACATCCAAAGATGCGGCATGAAATTGTTGGTGACTTCGTTGTCCGGATTGTAGAGAAGAATATTCATTTGCCATTCGCCTCGATGCACGGAGTTACGTGTGTGGGTCCGATTACAGGAAGCAGTTGGGTCCGTACTTACTACGCACAGCATTCGGCCAGGTAATTTCGGCGTGTGGAGGGTCGTTTCGGAATGCGGTGAGATACCACGATTCTGCCCTAGCGCAGGCTAAAGCTCGCAGGGACAGAAATCTACTCAATATTGCTCACTTTTAAAAATAACGGAAGGCCCCCCGACGCGGGCTCCTTTTTGGCCCGGGGCTTTCGCGAGAAAGCACTCTAATCATGTAAAACTATGTTGAGAAGTGACCTGTGAACCTGCAAGTCGCCATTGTAATCGATAAATCCGAGCTTGTGGAATTTATTCATAAAATGGCTGACCCGCGACCAGGTGGTTCCGATCATTCCCGCCAGTATTTCTTGACTGATCTTGGGAATCACCGGCTCCTGCTTACCCTACTTGCCGAAGTGCGCAAGCATAAGCAAAATCCCGGCGAACCGCTTCTCGCTCCAATTGAACAGTTGATCGACCAGGTCCTCTTCAAAATTTTTTACTACAAATCCACCCCACCGCTCAAGCGGGCAGCACCGTCAAAGTCGAATGGGTTGAAAGGGACCCCTCACCTAACCCGGACTTCTCACCAGGTTTGGACGATGCTGGAAGGGCGGGGCTTCAGCCCCGCCGAAATCACGGCTCCCGCCCTCTATTCGTCCCGCACCCCGCGCAGCTTGGGGCTGCATGCTGCGGGGGGTGCGGGACTTGGAAATAATCAGGACGGCCTTGCAACGGC
>JBEKQO010000238.1:0-11675 GCA_049519635.1 Terriglobia bacterium
ACCCCTCCTGAATCAGGAGGGGAGTTGTTGAAAACGCTCCCCTCCTCAGATGAGGAGGGGTGGCGCGCCGAGCGCCGGGGTGGTGGTGACAGTGCTAGCGCCAAGCCCCGCAGAGTTTTTCCGCAGCCTGTGAAGCCCCGCCGTTAGAGGGCCTTTCTGATTATTCCCGTGTCCCGCGCCCAAGAGCGTTTCAGCCTGGGGAGAAATCCAGGTTAGCGGCCAGATGAGGCAGTAAGACAATCATGCTGATAATTCGCAAGAAGCAAATGGCGGTGTTCGTGGAGGTGGAGATCGAGAAGTTTGTGGATGGCATGCTTGTTCACCTCCGGAAGTTCTTTCCCCGACAATGCGAGGCCATGGGCGAGCCGCAGCTTCGGGAGACAATCCGATACGGGATCAAACGCGCCGCCGCCTACGGGATTACCGCTGAGCGTGACGTCTACAAGTACGTCGATCTGATGGTGGTATTCGGCCGCGACTTCGATGCGGACAAGCAATTTCCGTGGGCAGGGGAAACTTTGCGAGCGAAGAAGGACCCCGCCCGAAAGATGCTGTCGTTGCACCAGGCGGCTCGAAACTACCTGAAGCGCACACCACGATTTGGCCTTAACCTTCCCCCGACGCCAGCGCCAAATCCAACGAATGGCTAGGCTTGGGGCTCAGGCGCACGTGAGTGCTTATCCTTTGGAAGACTCCGGATAAACTTCCACGGCCATGCGCTCGAAGTTTTCCCATTTCCCACGCCAGACACCATCATTGGCAAGATCCAAACGGCAGGTGATCTCTGATTCTGACCAAATATCCAGCAACAATCTACTGCCTAGTTCATGAACTTCCCACCGCAGCTCCATGCGATCCCGCCCCTCTCCAATACTGCCGTCGGGCCGGAACACCAACGGCCGTGTGTCGTGGCCGACGCGGCAGTATTTGTGCCGGGTGCCGGTGAGGTGCGCAACGGCCTCTCGAACCCGGATGGACTCCGGTTCCACACGAGATAAGCCGGTACCCGATGAGGTCCCCGGGGGCAGATCCGCAGGGACCAGCCGAACCACCATGCATTCGAAACTCTCCCAGCGACCCTGCCATATCCCCCCGCGAGTTTTGATGAGACGGCAAGTCAAAGAGTCATCGGATTGGATTTTCACGCTCAAACCTTTATCATCCCGGGCAATGTCCCAGAAAAGTTCCATTCGCGCCGCGCCCTTTCCCACGGCGCCGTCCGCCTGGAAGAGCATCACGCGGCGGTCGTGGCCCACCCGCTCGTAGATCCAGCGCCCGCCAATCAGTTCCTCGGCGGCTTGCATTTCATCCGGGGACCGGCCGGCGGGAGAGTATCGACTAACCGGGGCGATCAGGGTCCAATGCGGCGCCAGCTCCTCGATGAAGCGAAGGCACTCCTGCTCCTGGGTAAAACCCGGGATCCGGGGATTGCCGCCAAGGCTCCATTTGGCATTGTTGCGGTGCTGGAAGATTCTGCGTCCCATGAAGTCGTGCTGGCACATCGTGCATGGCAACGAATGAATGCCCCTTTCGGGCATTGCATACGGAGCGTCGAGGCGGCGCCATGCCATGTGAAAGGTTTCCTTATCTCCATGAATATGGTTGTACCAGAAATCGCTGAACTCGTTAAACCACATCGCCAGCGAGAGGGGCCGGAAGCAACGCTTCTTGTCGAGAGCGATTTGTCCGGATTCGAATTCGGGCTCGTCGCGATACGTGGCGCCGGTCAATTCCCAGATGCTTCGTGATGGTGCGAGCCTGCCATAATCCGGCCAGAAGATGGCCCCGGTATCCGCATACTGCTTGGTCTCGAAGAGGAAGGTGGGGTCCACGACGGGCACGTTGTCCGCGTCGAGCAACAAAACCTCCCGGAAGGGGCTATGGAGGAGGGCGAAAGCCTTGATCTCCCAGCCGTTCAGAATGCGCGCTGGGTGCAATTTACGGACTTCCTGCGCATTGATGCAGGTCACCCCCAGCGGCTCAACCAGGGAGCGCATATGGTCATTCATCTCCGCGCTATTCAGATGCCACAGTTGTATGGGCAGATCGCAACCCTGCTTGCGCAGCAGGTTGATGCACACCCAGGCGCACAGGAAGTAGCGCACTCCGCCGGCGCAGATGACGATTCCCCGGCCTTGCCAGTCCTCGGCAGCCTGCGGCAACTGCGAAATGGCAAAACGAACGTAGTCGGGGGCGGTTGTATCGCAGAGTTTCCGCAGCATGGGTGTTGGGAGTGAGGGCGCGAGAGACATAATGGATTTCCCCATATCATGTCCTGCTAACGAGACCCGGCAGATCGGCGATCATGGTTACGTTCCTCTCGTCGGCGTTGGCGTCAGCACCGTTTGCCGCCGCGTCCAAAGCCTGCGACTGAAACATCGGTGGGGGAGTCGGCAGAACCAAAGGCACACCACAGGCTCGCTATCCGCCAAAGGGATCCGTTAACGGGCCGATACCAGTATTGGGTGTAGGGGCCATGCCAACTAGCGGGTCCTGGCCTGCGTTCTGGTCGAATGTGGCAATTCTGGACGAGACAAACGGGTACATCCAGTGGGAATCGGCCCCTGGATCGAACAGGGCCGCCGGACTCATACTGAGATGCCAAGCCCAAAGCCGGATTCTTAGCGCGTGGGCGAAGTGCATGGTGCACGGCGTGTCCTGAGACTCGTCGTAGATCCCCGCCACCACCTCGCTGTCGTGGTTATAGCCGCGGTTGTTGCAGTTCGCCGAGCCGATCACGGCAAATCGATCGTCCATGATCCAGATTTTCGAATGGACGTAGGTGAGGACAGAGCCACTGTCCGGGGGCCCGGGTGCAGCTCCGAGCGGCTTGAGATAGCGCACCAAAATCTTGTACTTTTTGTCCGTCAGGACAGCCGAGGCATCGTACCCCAAGTTATCGAGGAACGCTTTCTGGCGGCACCAGACGTTGGGCAGGTCGCTCAGGTTGGGATGCGGGATCAAAATGATCAGGCGGTCAATATTGGGGAGCTGCGCCTTCAGTTTATTGGAGGCGTCCATCGAGATTAGGTATTGATCTTGGATGTAGATGAACTTTTTAGCCTGTTCAATTGCATGGAAGATGATTCCCTGAGCCGTTTGTTCGCCGTTTGGCGCCCACGAATACCAACCATTCCCAGACTTGCTCTTGATTCCGACGACTCCGCTTCCGCTGATGTGCCCGCTGCCGTTGCCGAAGGTACGGCCAATCTGTACGTACTGAGTACCTGGGTCCGGAGGAAGAGGGAGGCCCACCGTGTCGCCCCGAAGCGCGCCTTTCGCGCTGTCGATAGCGGCGCTGCTCGGATGGTCGCTCCAGCGCTGCAGGAAGATGTTGAGGAGGTCCCAGGCGGCGGTCCCCTGGATCCGGCAGTGCACGTCGTGCATGGGGCTGCCGGGCTGCCGGTCAAGGTGATGGATCCGGTCGGGATTAAAATCCACGCCTCCGCAGAAGCCGATCAGGCCGCTGGAACCGTTGACGACGAGTATTTTCTGATGGTGACTGCCAACAGCAAGGGTGTTATTGTCCAGAATCGCGCCGCCATTGGCGTCTTTAATCGAGGGATGCGGCGTGATGGCGTTGATCTGAGTGACCTGTGCAGTGTTCTGCTGAAACGCCGACGGATCCGGCCAGAACTGAGGCAGGAGGGAGAAGCGAGGCAGGTTGGCCTGATCCCACAGCATTGCCCGGACCTGAACGCCAGCGGCGACGGCACTTGAAAGAAGCGCCCCAAGGTTCGGATTGCCGAAGACTAGTGAAACGGTCAGGTCCGACCACCAATTCAGCATATATATAAAGTGACCGTTGGCGTTAGCTGTCTGGATGGCGGCAAACATGGAGGCAAAGGTCTCTTCCCCATTAACTAGCGACGTCACCAGGTTCCCCTTCCGAATGGGCGGTGGCGACGGAGGCATATCCGTACTGTTCACGGATCCCTGGAACCAGAGCGCAGAGTTGTCTTCGTGCGGATCGCACGACACTTCCAGGGTATTCACAACGTTGGCCGCAATTCCAGCCTTGCGATTAATCAGCTCCGAAGGCGACGATAGCGGGTTGCTGCTTCCTGGGTCACCATTTGCCATGTTGTCTTCCCCCTTTGAGCGCGCGCAAAGGCCTTATGTGGTGATCAGTGCCCATGTATCTCCTTCAGCTTGGCTTGCGTATCGTCGTCCATCTTCCCGCTCACGTCCAGGTTGTTGGCGCTCTGAAAGCGCATCAGCGCATTGGCGGCAACGTCCGCGTAATACCCAAGATTATTAAGCCTGGCCGCATAGCCCTCTTCAGTGTCGATCGCGGCCAAGGGTTGAATCGCCAGGTTAAAGCTCGACATGCCGAGGGTCAGCGTCCCGGAAGTCGGGTTACCCCCGACCACCTGTGAGACCATGCCGGTGCTGTCGGTTTTTCCCTGATAGGTTTTGCCGCCGACTACTAATTTGTAGCTTGCCCCCGCAAGAGGGTTGTGATTGATATCAAAGAGTCGAATTTTGATTGTAACACCTCCACTGGACGAGGACGACGAACTTCGGCTCGACAAGGAGGAGCGGCTACTGCTGGACGACGACGAGCGACTACTGCTCGGTGAGGACGAGGAACTTCGGCTCGACGAAGACGACGGATTACTGCTCGACGACGTGGCACTACTGCTCGACTGGGACGAGGAACCACTACTCGATTGCGATGAGGAGCCGCTGCTCGATTGAGCCGACGAACCAGCGCTCGACTGGGACGAGGAAGCACCGCTTGATTGAGAGGAGGAACCCGCGCTCGATTGGGACGAGGAAGCACCGCTTGACTGAGATGAAGAACCGGCGCTCGATTGTGATGAGGGAGTACCGCTTGACTGTGACGAGGGCCCCCCTGACGAGCTTAACTCCGGCCCGGGGCACGGGGCGACCTGATCCCCTACGTTCCCCGTTCCGGCGTTGGCATCAGCGTCGGCTGCCGCGGCACCCAGAGCCTGCGCCGGAGGCATGGGGGTCGGAGTGGGGTTGGTAGACATAAAAGCGAAAATATCAATTTCTCAGGCGGAGCTTTGCTGGCCTCAGCAGCGCCTGCATCTTTAGTATCGGGGTTTCCGTGTCGTTGGAAAATTGCACGAGCCCAAACTCGCGCAAGTGCTCGTTGAGTATACATTGGATTACGATCGCGGGGTTATATGGATACGGAGAGGGCGATTTAATCGGAGTCCTAACCGGACCGAGGGTCCGCGCGCCGCCCTTTGCCGCTCAGGAGGGAGCAGCGGGGCCGCCCTACCGATGGACTTACCTATTGGACCGCCGCACGAGTTTCTATGGAAACCCGCTACGGCTTAAGGCCTGATTCAGGTAGCCGAGAAAATTCCTTCCACGATTGGTATCACCCGTCCCGTCGTCGCCGCCGACCACAGGCCACTGGTGCCGGATAAGTTGCGACAGGGTAGATATCGCGTTGAGATTTTGATTGAACTGGGCCGCGCTGGTGACGGTAGAAGTCCATTGGACCTTTATTTTCGCCCCCAACGTTATCCCGTTCACCAGCGAGAGGGCTACCGCCGCAGCCTCCTCGGCAACGCAATCGGGGACAACTTGCGGCCCGACTGTTCCCGACGGCAGATGAGCTTCCATTTTCAGACCGCCATTCCCATCCGTGCCATCAACGAACATATTGGTGATGGTGCTGAGTGGGCCGAGGGTCGTATCCGTTGGGGCGTTAAACAACCCAATTGGGGTCCGAACGGCGATAGGGTAGAGGGATCCAATGGCGCCCCATCCGCCTCGCCAGCTCGGCTTCACCACCGCGTCGGATGAACCGAGTTCCTGCGCGATGGCCAGCATCGTACCGTGCTGAAATCCTCCGCCAAACATTGACAGTTTCTTTCCCCCCCGTCGAAACCATGCCTCGATAGCGCCTTTGTTGGAACCAGTTCCATTCGGGTCAAAAAGATACATTTCGTCAATTTTCTCCGGCCTCGCCTGTAGACACGTGTACATGGCAGAGCCCCCGTAGCTAAACCCGCTGACGGCAATCCGGGCGAGGCGTAAATCCGCGCAGACGCTTGCGGCACTGGTACCGTCCGCCCAGAGGATCTTGCACAGTGAGGCGAGCATTTCCGGAAACTTTGACGCGATGATGTTTCCAAAATCGGCTGAGTGCGGAAAGGGATGGACAAAGAGCGCGCACTTGTTGGCTCCCGACACTTGCTTTTCCCACCCACATTGAGGGTACGGAATCCAGCTTTTATCCCCCGGCTTCTTCGGCTTCGGCTGTGCAAAAAAAGGCGTATCCTCTGGGGTAGGGTCGCCAAGGTAGCGGATCATTTCAGTGATTTCCAGGTCATCGGTATTGGTATAGTTCGCGGGAAGCGCGGGCCGGAAGAACAATACGGCTCCAATTTGGCTGCTGTTGGCTTGGACTGCCGGCGGGATCAGGACCGCCCAACTTACCGGCTTGCCTCCCGTGAATTCGAGAATACGCAACCTGGCGCCGTAGTGCGGAGCCGGATCTGGAGGCCGCAAGGTACTCGCCGCACCGCTCTGCAGCGGCGGATTGGTTTGGGGCATATTGTTGTAATCGTCTAGCTGGTGGGTGCGCGCCTGATAGTAATCTGTAATGTCGAGAAAGGTAAGATCCACATTGATCTCGAAGCGGCGACCCGTTCTCGCCGCGACGAATTGGCCGCTCAGCCTCGGATCGAAACGGTTCGGACAGTTACCCCAACTCGTGGGGGCCAGACTGATCGCACCCGTAGGGAGAGCGACCATCTCAAGGGGCTGCCTCAGATCAAGTAGCGGGTTTCCGAACCCGCTGCCCAAGGGGTTGGGAATCAAAACTCGCAGTTCAAGAGTCGTTCCTACCGCATCTTTGAGGTCCCAGCGACGCTGGCCCGGTCTGGAATCGCTCGCCTCGTTTTGAGGCGGCGTATCGTCCAGCTTGGGACCGGCCCCGCCGCTCTGCGGCGGTGTGACTCCGCCAACGGTGACCTGAGCGGTACTCACAAAACGGTGCGAAGTATTCAGGTAGTTCACTGCAAGCCGAAGCGCCATAAGACCTCTTCCGAGTACAAGCGTTCTATCGGGAATCTCAGCCTTGGGGCCAATTCCAGGGAACATTGCTTAACGTTGTCCAATCGGCGTCGCTATCTTCATCAGAACTGCTGTCCGCCACTGCTGAGGCGCCTGCCTCCTCCGTGCTCGGAGACGCTTCCGGCTCCACCAGAGGATCGGCACCCAACAAGTTGATATTGACCAGCAAGTTATGGAGTTTCATTGGGTCGCAAGGGCCGGCGAGATCTTCTTCACCATCCGGTGTCGTCCAGCGCAGCAACACGGGATTCGGGAATACCCGTGGGTCAAACTGATATACACAAAAGCCTTTGGCGCCGTCCGGCGCAGCGGAGGCGGGGATCGTTTTGACAACCGTGCCCTGACTGTTGCAGACCAGCAGGCTGACATCTTTGGTCTGCTCGTTGCCTAACCCGACAAACCGCGCAAGTACGATTAACGTCGATGACGAGGACGAGGACGAGGAACTTCGGCTCGACAAGGAGGAGCGACTACTGCTGGACGACGACGAGCGACTACTGCTCGGTGAGGACGAGGAACTTCGGCCCGACGAAGACGACGGATTACTGCTCGACGACGTGGCACTACTGCTCGACTGGGACGAGGAACCGCTACTCGATTGCGACGAGGAGGCACTGCTCGATTGAGCGGACGAACCCGCGCTCGACTGGGACGAGGAAGCACCGCTTGATTGAGAGGAGGAACCCGCGCTCGATTGGGACGAGGAAGCACCGCTTGACTGAGATGAAGAACCGGCGCTCGATTGGGACGAGGGAGTACCGCTGGACTGTGACGAGGGCCCCCCGGACGAGCTTAACTCAGGCCCGGGGCACGGGGCGACCTGATCCCCTACGTTCCCCGTTCCGGCGTTAGCGTCAGCGTCGGCTGCCGCGGCACCCAGAGCCTGCGCCGGAGGCATGGGGGTCGGAGTGGGGTTGGTAGACATAAAAGCGAAAATATCAATTTCTCAGGCGGAGCTTTGCTGGCAGCAGCAGCGCCTGCATCCTTGCATCGGGGTTTCCGTGTCGTGGGAAAATTGCACGAGCCCAAACTCGCGCCACTGCTTAGTTGAGTATGCATGGGATGGCGATCGCGCGGGCATTGTGTGGACATCAGGAGCGCATTGTACTCGACTACTCCAGTTACCACCCTGAGCGGCTCGCGTGACCCGCGACACGATCCAGCCTTGCTTCCCGGCCGTGGCGTGACGGATCCAGAACAACGGACGACTCATGAGGCCGCCTTGGCCTCAGCGACCCATGGCTGCGCCGCGGCCAACGGCACGCCAGCCAATACCGCCGACTCCTCCGCGGTGAGGTAGTCCACCGCTCCGCCGATAAAATACGCCTCGATCCGCCGGATGGCTTCGTCCGCCGTCACCATGTCCATGCAGCGTGGCAAGGAACCAACGACGTCAACGCACAGATTGCTGGGATCGTCCTTCAAGTCGCCGTCGCCGAGCGGGACCGTCCTGGCTTTCCAACAGCCTCCATTGTCACAGCAGCGAAGTGCGCCCACGGTGTGGATAAATTGGTGATGCGGATATGCCTCCCAGTTAGGGGGCTCCCGGCCCCCAGCGATCACGACGCACGGCCGGTTTTTGGGCATTCCCGGCGTGGTTTCGATCGCGGCGGCCAAATGCATCGGCAAGCTCACCGGTCCCAGAACTCCTTGCGCATGGTACATCAGGCGGATGAGTTGGCGGAGATCGGTCTTTCCCCGAAAGTCGATGACTCCGCGTAGCGGAGGATGATGGTGCCCGCGCTCCCCGATCTGAACGAAAAGAACCCTCCCGCGGAAGCGGTCCACGACTTCCTGATAGCGCGCTGTTTCCCACCATTTGATGGTGTAATCGAATTTGCCTCCGGCGTCGACGATCCAGAACGGGACCGGATCGCCAGTGATCTCCTGCACCTGCGACACCCAGGATTTTTCGGTCGCGGAAATATGAATATCGCCCTTAAAATCCGTGAGAGCAATTTGCAAGTCCAGGCAGCGGTTCAGGAAATCGACAAATCCGTGCAAGAAGTGCCAAGGCTCCTGGTTGCTGCGATCGATCAGCGGATATTGGCAGTCCACGGATTCTACCCCTTGCTCGTTGGGCTCGAGCGGTGTAATGTACGGGTTATTCTCCCAGAGTTCGGAGCAGGGTGTGCGGACATCCGTCAAGAAATCGCCAGGATACCTCTTGTGCAAGTCGCGCACCGCGGCCGTCAGCATGACGATGTCGCCGGGGGACTGGTGATTACTTAAAATAAGTTTGCGCATCCTGTGGATCCGCCACGGATCTGTTAGGAGCCTGTGTGAAAAATATATCTCGACAGCCGAAGCATGTCGAGTCATAGTTCGTGATGGGCAAAGCGTATTATAACGGGTGTAGCCGCCCGGTCAAGCAAGATGATAGCCCCAACGCTAAAATCAATTATTCGCTATTTTATGACATGAAGCGTGGTGCCCCCAGCCGCGTGACCGAAGCTGTCGATCGTCTGACCGGTACGAGGCATCTGTACCGGCGAACGGGCTTCGACGCGCGGCCTATGGAGTTTCGATCCGATGGCGGCATCGGAGCAGGTAGCGGCCGATTGGAATCACAATGGTGTATCCACCAGGATCAGGACGACGTTTTCCTCGATATCGGCAACGCGGCTGGGTTGACTTGCCGTCTGACGCTGGGCGAAGGCGGAGTGTGGCGCGGTCGTTGGGAAAACTTCGAGCGGATGCCGGTGGAGGTGTATCCGCAGCCGGACCCGCCTTCGGCCGTCCATGGAATCGATGTCGTTTATACGTGGGTAGACGGTGCCACCTCCGCCCCGGTTTTGCGCGCGCTCTTAGACGCCGGGAGCACGCCGGTCCTTCCGGGCGCCGCCACTCATAACCGCTATCGTTCGATCGGCGAACTCCGGTTCTCTCTGCGTTCGCTCCACGTCTACGCTCCCTGGGTGCAGCGCGTGTTTCTCGTGACCAACGGAGATATCCCGCCCTGGATCAACCTCGACTGCCCGAAACTCAGACTGGTAACCCACCCCGAAATATTTGAAAATGCCAGCGCCCTACCCACCTTCAACTCGCACGCCATCGAATTGAATCTTCATCGTATTCCGGGCATTGGCCCAGCCTTCCTCTACTTCAATGACGATCTTTTTCTGGGGCAACCAGTTCGTCACGAGGACTTCCTTTCGGCCGATGACATCCAAAATATCTTCTTCACGGATTGGGATATCCCCTGCACAAAAACCGAACAGGCGCATGATCGAGCGTACGGTTTCACGCTAGGGCTCCTGGATCGAGCCTACGGCGCAAGACCGCGAAGGATGCTGGCTCATGTCCCCCAACTCTACCGGGTCGATGTGCTGGAGGAAATCTGCCGGCGCTGGAAAGTCGAAGTCGAGAACACCACGGGGAATCGCTTTCGAAATGGCGATGACGCCGTGCTGCGTATCCTATATGCCTACTATCTTTTGGAATCGCCGGTTCCTCGGTGGGCGGCGCGGAAGGTGATTCTGCCGCAAGGAAGGGATTACGTCTTTGTTCCCATTTCGACAAATCACGCGCACACGCGGCAAGGTTTGTCCAAGGCGGTCCAGGGCCGGCCGAAATTCCTTTGTCTGAACGATGAGATTGCTGGCGACGGAGAGTGCTCAGCCGGCGTTTTCGAAGACGTGTGCGAGTTTCTAAGCGGACAGTACCCATGGCCATCACCCTTTGAACACCAGGAGTAGCGCGCATCGCCGGATCAGAGATGCGCGAGGTCCCAACTCCTGACTCTCTGGGTGGATGGGAGGGAACAGCAATACGTTCGGGCAGCGGCTAGCCCGGACTTCTCACCAGGTTTGGATGATTTTGGAAGGGCGGGGCTTCAGCCCCGCCGAAATCGCGGCTCCCGCCCTCTATTCGCCCCGCACCCCGCGCGGGGTGCGGGAATTGGAAATAATCATGACGGCCTTGCAACGGCGGGGCTAAAGCCCCGCCCTTCCAAAATCATGGTGAAAAATGCGGGTAGCGGCGCGCGCCGGCATGCATTTTGGGCCCTTATGCACTGGGGCGCAACCGCACAGCGCGGCCCGCCACGCTTTCACAGCGCCGGGGTGGCTATTCGCGGTGTGGCGTTTTTGCATGTTGGCAAGGAGGGATGTCGTTCGCCTTGGCGCTCGTACTCGTCGCTGAAGACAGACAAAAGTGCTATTTCAACTGCACTTTCGTGCCATTGTCAGGGTTTTCTGATGAGCTAAACTACATGGAGACATGTATTCCCCCTGTCATTTTGAGAATCGTCGGAACTACGCGGGCGCCCGGCGCGCGGCCCAACTCGCCCTGTCGGTGCTGCTCTGTATCCTGGCCCTCGCTTTTGCTAAAGATGCCGAAGCGTCTATGGCTCCGGTGATCACCAGCGCGACCACGGCCAGCGGGGTGGTGGGGACGGCGTTTTCTTATCAGATCACGGCGACTAACACGCCCACCGGTTATGGAGCCACGGGGTTGCCGAACGGGTTATCGGTCAACACCACGAGCGGATTGATCTCGGGGACGCCGAGCGGGGCGGGAGTCTCGACGGTGGCGCTGAGCGCGACCAACAGCGGTGGCACCGGGACCGCTACCCTGACGTTAACTATCCTTGGCGGCGGCGCCGGGCCTCT
>JBEKQO010000239.1:0-11670 GCA_049519635.1 Terriglobia bacterium
GTTCATTGCTCTCATCATCCTGGTCTATTTCAAAATGCTGCTGGGATATCCGGCCCTCCGCGTGGGGGTCATCCTCTTCTTCAGTCTGGTAGGAATCGCCGGCAGTTACGGGGTGGCGTGGTTCGGCATTCGCGTCAACACGTTTGCCAACTCCCGCACGGCGTTTGCCAGCCTGCGCGGCAAGGCCTTTCCCATTTTCCAGATTCCCCTCCGGTCCGGCATGAGCATCGGCATGATGTTGATCAGCGTCGAGCTTCTGATGATGCTCATCATCCTTCTCTTCATTCCTAGCGATTATGCCGGGCCCTGCTTCATCGGGTTCGCCATTGGCGAATCCCTGGGAGCGGCGGCGTTACGCATTGCCGGCGGCATCTTTACCAAGATTGCCGATATCGGCTCCGACCTGATGAAAATTGTCTTCAAGATCAAGGAAGACGACGCGCGCAACCCTGGCGTGATTGCCGACTGCACGGGTGATAACGCGGGCGATTCGGTGGGACCCACCGCCGATGGCTTTGAAACCTACGGCGTGACGGGCGTGGCCCTGATCACCTTTATCCTGTTGGCGGTGAAAGACCCCACCGTCCAGGTGCAGTTGCTGGTTTGGATCTTCGTGATGCGCATCATTATGCTGGTGGCCAGCGCCGTGGCTTATTTCTTGAACGGCGTCATTGCCAAAGCCCGTTACGCCAACGCGGACCGGTTCAACTTTGAGGGCCCGCTCACTTCGCTGGTCTGGATCACCTCCTTCGTTTCCATTGCCTTCACCTACGTCACCTCGTGGCTCATTATTCCCAGCCTGAGTGGCAACTCCTCGCTGTGGTGGAAGCTCGCCACCATCATTTCCTGCGGAACGCTGGCGGGCGCGCTCATCCCGGAATTCGTCAAGGTCTTCACCTCCACCGAATCGCGGCATGTCCGCGAAGTGGTAATCTCGGCCTCGGAAGGTGGGGCCTCCCTGGGCATTCTTTCCGGCTTCGTGGCGGGAAATTTCTCCGCCTATTATCTGGGTCTGACCATGGTCTTCTTGATGTCCATCGGATTCCTGGTCAGCACCCTGGGGCTCAGCAGCCTGATGCTGGCCCCGGCGGTCTTTGCCTTCGGCCTGGTGGCTTTCGGTTTCCTGGGGATGGGACCGGTAACCATTGCCGTGGATTCATACGGCCCGGTCACGGACAACGCCCAATCGATTTATGAACTTTCGCAGATCGAGCAGGTTCCCAACGTCAAGGAAGAAATCAAAAGAGACTTCGGCTTCGAGCCGAACTTCGATCGTGCGAAAGACATGCTGGAAGAAGGCGACGGCGCGGGCAACACCTTCAAGGCTACGGCCAAGCCGGTGCTGATCGGCACCGCCGTGGTCGGCGCCACGACCATGATTTTCTCCATCATCATGGCGCTCACCCAGGGCCTCACCGAAAACGTCAATAAATTGTCGTTGCTGCACGCACCCTTTTTCCTCGGACTGGTCAGCGGCGGCGCGGTGATTTTCTGGTTTGCCGGCGCTTCCACGCAAGCGGTCTCCACCGGAGCGTATCGCGCCGTGGAGTTCATCAAAGCCAACATCAAACTGGAAAGCGCTGAAAAAGCCTCGGTCTCAGACAGCAAGAAGGTGGTGGCCATCTGCACTCAATACGCTCAGAAAGGCATGCTCAACATTTTCATCGCCGTCTTCTTTGCCACCCTGGCCTTCGCCTTCCTCGAGCCGTTCTTCTTCATTGGTTACCTGATTTCGATCGCCATTTTCGGCCTCTACGAGGCAATCTTTATGGCCAATGCGGGCGCCGCATGGGACAACGCCAAGAAGATTGTCGAGGTGGAGTTGAAGCAGAAGGGCACGCCGCTGCACGACGCCACTGTCGTGGGCGATACGGTGGGCGACCCGTTCAAGGACACGTCTTCCGTGTCGCTGAACCCGGTCATTAAATTTACCACGCTCTTCGGCCTCCTGGCCGTGGAGTTGGCCGTCAAGTTGACCGTCACCCACGGTTCCACCTTGACGCGCATTTTGGCCGCCCTCTTTTTCGCTGTGTCGCTTTGCTTTGTCTACCAGTCATTCTACGGAATGCGGATCGGCGGCACCTGGCCACCCAGCGTGACGGCTGAACCCGACAAGAAGGCAGCCTAAAACTTTGCGGGCGCGCCGTTGCGCTCAGCGGCGTGCCCGCAACAGAACATGGACCTAACCCGCATTTCTCACCACGGATCTGGAAGGGCGGGGCTGACCAGGCTGAAGAAGAACTCGCCAGCACTGTCATTCTGAGGAGCCGCAGGCGACGAAGAATCTCGCACTGCGTTGAAAATGAACAGAGCGAGATCCTTGGCTCCGCTCAGGATGACAGTATAGGAGCGGTTTTCCGCAGCCCGTGAAGCCCCGCCCTTCCGGCAGCCCCAAGAACGCTTCAGCTTGGTGATAAAACCGAGTTAGAACCCCTTCGTTTCTTCCCGGATTTTCTTTGCCAGCTTTTCTATTTTTTCGGCGCGATTAATGACTTCGAAGGAAAGGACATTGACGTTCGGCTTGTCCAGTTCCTCACGGAGTCCTTTGGCCAGGTCGGCCAGCTCTGCCGCGTCGGTTTTCGACTTTGCGAAGTTGGCATGCATAATGCTTACCTTTTGCTTGGCGTTCAGCAAAGGGGTTTCATCGGGAAGAACCGGCAGCATACGATGGCCACCCGTCTGATTTGATGGGGTGGGTTGGTCCTGAATGGCTTGCGCGCGGGCGGGAGCCGGCGCGAGGCAGGTGGCGGCGATCAGCAAACCGCATGCGAGAATTACCCCGCGCTGCCTGGCAAGCTCGTTAGATGGCTTCATCGCGGCACCCTTTCCGAACTCCGGTGGGGATTGCACAGTATAATTGTGCTCACCACGGGATAAAATTGTTGATGACATTCCTGCGTCCCGAGGTTCCGTCCTTCGACGTAACCTGGCTCGGTTGGGAGTTCCAACTTAGTGCTCATTGGCCTCGCCTTTAATCTTCTTGGCCAATTTTTCGACCTCTTCGGTCTTTTCAATAACATCCAGCGCCAAGACATTGACGTTCATCTTATTCAGCTCGTCACGAAGTTGGTCGGCTAAAGCGGAAAGCTCAGCGGCATCGGTTTTCGTTTTTTCGAGATTGGATTTCTTAGGCTCTTCCCTCTGCTTTGGGACAGTCAGAGCGGCTTGGTCTTTCGCCGGCGAAGGAGAAGACAGGACCTCCCCAATCTTGGGAGGAGAAGGATTCTGCGCACTCCGTACGGATACGGTGGCCAGCAAAACTAAAGCGGCAACTACCGCCGCACCCGAGGGGATGATGCATCGGCGTAACTTCCGCAGCGGACGAGTTTGAATCATGGCGGAATCCTTTCTTGGCCGCGAACGAGCTTGCGCGGGGCCGGCATATGGGCCTTTCGCCATAGATAGATTGTAGCCCCGCGTTATGCCGTCTGCAATCGAACCCTTCTCCTCTCTTCTTTGCCCCTCAGCGCCTCCGTGGCAAGAGGATTTTGGGAATCAGCTCACACCTTCGGAACAGCCTGGGATGGCAACGAGCGCCTAATGCAAAAGCGGTTCATAGTGCACGCCGTAGACATACCAATCCCGGCCTGACCCCGCTTCCACACGCACGATGTGGGCGCGAACCTCCGGTTTTTCATTAGCCGCATCGTAAGGGCAAATCACCACGATTCCCTGCCCCACATAGTAGGTTCGGCGGCTCGAAAAACAGAAAGCTCCTGGGGAGATGTTTTCGGTTTGGGCGATCTCCATCTCCCCGTAATAATCTCGCACTCGAACGGGAAGATGCGCAATTTTCCGGTACGACTTCCGCCGTTCACCCGTCAAGGCGGGATAGCCACGGCTTGCCTCGCTCACAGCAGCTTGATAGGCCTTGGTTTCCACCTCGAAGGCCCGCTGCGGATATCCCCAAGGAGTGGAATCCCCGCAATGCACACAGGGTTTCGTCAGCAACCCCGCGGTCTCCAGGACCTCCACTTCCACAAGAGAGAGCGATTGCAGAGTCATTGATTGGCATAGCCGGCACGAGAGCAAGACGTGGGCCTCCCAATCCTCGCCGGCGGCGGGGAAACAGATGTCCCAAATGTTCTTGTCCACGTGCAGACACTCGATGCCCCATTCGCCCAAGTGGTCGAGGTGAGGAGTGATGGGGCCGACGACTCGGAATTCCGCCTCCGCATCGTTGGCTTGGTTGGTGACACGAACAGTTTGGCCTGGCTTTAGCGGACGTGAAACCTGGACTCGCGCCCCATGGCGGTTTAAAGTGATCGTACGGCCTGTCGTTTCGAAAGGCTTCCCTTTTTCATCCACACCCCGGACACTCACCGGAATGCTGAACATGATACGAGTAGAACGCCGCTGATCGATTTCCATACCCCACCGGGCTAAGTTTGAATGCTAGAGTTAGTCTCAGTCTACCGGCTCACCCGTTCCTATGCAACCTGGTGTTTCGGGAATCTGATGGCCTTAATCCTCTAGCCCGGATTCCTCCCCGGCATTTGAAAGGGCGGGGCTTCACAGGCTGCGGAAAAACCCTACATTGCTGTCATCCTGAGCGCAGCGAAGGATCTCGCTCTGAGCATTTTCAAGACAATGCGAGATTCTTCGTCGCCGCTGCTCCTCAGAATGACAGGGCTTTCGAGTTTTTCCGCAGCCTGTTCAGCCCCGCCGCTTGCTGCCATCATATTTGCTGGCGATGAGCTTGCGCTGCCAGGCCGAGAGCGTCTCCGGCGTGACGAGGGTCTTCATTTCCTGAAGCGCCCGGCCGCCCGGTTTCTTGGCCTCGACGGCTATACGCCGGCGCGGGTCATCATTCAGGCGCAGACGCTTGCTTCCGAGTTGCTCGGGCAACACGCGGTTCTCTTCCTCGCGGTAATCGATCACTCCGCGTTGGTGTTGGTCCAGCCGCCCGGCGAGCGAAATCAGGAGCAGGCCAAATGGATCAACGGGCAGACTCATGGTGATAGCGTAGCATCCCGGAGTGGACTGTGACAAAGGGTAGACCTGGGCTGAACAGATTCTCTAACCTCTGGCGATTTCAGTCGCATCCAATTCTTGGGCGCATCCTAAATCGATGTCTGTTTCCCCGATTTATTTGGTGGAAATCGAGTGGCACTTGTAGAATGCAGTTTTCCAAAGGGAGATGACCCTCCATAAGCCGGCATCCCCCTAAATTGAGAGCTGGATTCCTTCGATATGACAATGAACTCGAAGATGCCAAACTCGAAACCGGAGGGGACTCTGACCGCCGCGAATGAGATATTGGATTCTCTTCTACCGTTGCTTCAGCCCGATGGCTCGGAGTTGCATCTCAGTGCTGCCATCGTAGAGGTGGCCGAGCCGGTACAACTGGCGGAATTGGCCGCCGATCCCCGAATTCGCCGGTATCTGCTGGCGCGCCTTTCCGACACCGTCGCCCTGGTCGACCCCGGCCATGCCCGAGATATAGAGAGAGCGCTGCTGGATGCGGGTCACACTCCCAAGGTGCTCTCGGGAGATTTGGAATGAAGCTCGGCCACATCCTCCAATCCACGCATAAGGTGACCATCGAACTCGATCGTTTTAGCTCTGAGGAATTGAAACGAGCGGCCCGGTTTTGGGTGGGGAAGGAAGCGGGAACTTACAAGAAAGAAAAGTGCATCGCTGCCTTGAAGCAGGTCATGAACGGTGATGATGCCGCCCTGAACGTACCGGCAGCTATGTCGGAAAAAGAGCGGCAGGTTCTGGCCGTCTTCGCACGCTATGGTCCTTCGGTTTCCGGCGGCGTGTTGACGGCCGAGATGTATGCCCGCGGTTTAACCGCGGGGCCGCCCAAGGATAAAGCTTCGTTAGGTTACTACCCCGCTTACCACGAATGGAGAAGAAATGACCTCATCCGCGGATTATGTGAAAAGCTCGTGCTGGTCGGCAATTCTTACGACATGCACTATTCCAGTTCCTATTCTCGCAGTTATCCACGATCGACGCTTCATCCCGCGCTCGTGAAGGCGGTGGCGCCCGCCGCTCCCTTGTCCTGGAGCGCCTCCAGCGTATGCAATGAGGCCGTGGGAACAGGGGGCCGCTCATCCGCGGAGGTGGCGCTCGACTTGTGGCGGGTGGCAGCGGCGCTGCGCGCGATGGGGACCTGGCCGACCGTCAAGGGCGACTCGCCCTCCAAGGCGACGCGCGCCCGGATGCGCAAAGAGGTGGGTCTGCGGGATGCGGAAAAAGACCCGCTGTCGCCCCCCGATCCGGAGTCGTTGTTCTACGAACTGCTCCACAGCATGGGCTTGATGAATTTTGGGGACAAGGTGCAATGGATCCGTGAGGAAGCACTGGAACGACACCTGCAACAACCTCCCGCCGTACAGGCATGGCACTGGGTGCGCGCCTGGCTCCATATGCCTCTGTGGCAGGATGGGATGGGTGTCGTTCCCGACCGCGACAGCGATTACACCTTTGTTCGCATCGAGCCCGCTAAACTCTATCACGCCCGCGAATTACTCGCGTGGGCGCTTTGCGGGGTCGCGCACGCGCCGGATCGCTGGCTCGACCTGGAGACCTTTCTGCGGGACCTTTGGCGGGCAACGCGTGAGGCTTCGATCGACTTCTACGGCGGCAGCTTCGCCTGGAATCCGGAATTCGAGATGGCGCGAAAAAAGGAGCAATATCCGGGGGGCGAGGACCGCACGCTTGCTTTCTGGCTCGCCGGCGAGGCTGTCTGGGCGGCGAATGCCATTATGGTGACGCTGGCCACGCTGGGACTGGTTGAACGCGGCCACAGTGCCGATAAGAAAATCCGCCCGTGTTTTCGCCTGACAGAATTGGGACGCGCTGTGTTCGGCGCACCGGAAGTCGAGGCCGCTCCAAGCCCGGGAGATGCGCGTTTTCTTACGGTGCAGCCGAATCTGGAAGTGGTGGCATATCTGGAATCGGCCGATGCGCCGCAAGTTTGCACATTAAGCCGCTTTGCCGCCTGCGCGTCGCGGGCGGGTGGCCCCGTCCAGACCTTCGCGCTCCGCCGCGAGTCCGTGTATGGGGCGCTGGAATCCGGCATGACCCTTATTGAAATTCGTACTTTCTTGGTCGAACATGGGAAAACCGAACTACCTGCAAATGTCGAACGGATACTGTCGGAATGGGCAGGCAGACGCGAGTCGCTGGTGCTGCGGACCAAGGTGGTTTTGGCGATGGGGCCAGCGGAATCCCGGACTCGGGGCCGGGCATTGAATAGCAACGCGTTTCTGCTGCCTTTGATGACCGTTAAGGTAGCGGCCAAAGAATTTGCGGGCTGGACGATCCTGGACCATGAGGACAAGCCGGAACGCGCGTGGACCGCCGATGAACTTGGCAGCCTGACGACCAGCAGCGCCCAAAGCATCCCACGATTGCGGCTCGCCCGCATCGCGGACCGCACGGCGACGGGCTGGCAGATTACGCAACAGTCCGTCGGACGCGCGCGTATGAGTGGAATGACGGCCGATCAAATTCTGGGATGGCTGGGCGGGCATCTGATTGCGGAAGTCCCGGCCTTGCTGGAAGTGGCCGTCCGCAATTGGACGGGCCGGCAGAGCGTCAGGCTAAGTCAAGTCCAATTGCTCCGGATAATGCAACCGCAGGCGAAGGAGGCCCTGCTACATAGCGCGACTTTCCGGCCATTCCTGGCCGGGCACATCCCGCCGGAATGGTTCTTGATTCGCGATGATCATTTAAGCGAAGTCCGCTGCTTGCTGGAAAGGCTGGGGTTCACGATCGGTGACTCATTGGATCCCCTGCCGCGCAAAGGGCCGGCCTGAACCCAAGGTGGTGGCGCTCGATTTCGGTTCGCCGCGTTTTCCTAAATCGGGATGGGAGTTGCCGTGCCTGCCATACCGGACACCCCTCGCAACATAGGAGTCGAAATACAGGATTTGTCTTGTAGGTGAAGGGATTTTCGGGAGAACAAGCTATGGCGGTGCTCAAGCTGGCGAAGGATTCAAGGACGACAGCTTCAAGCCTAGCCGGTGGTCGCCGACTTCGCGGTGGGAGGATATTCCTGCTGCAAAAGTGGCCGGCGCCTGCTAGTGCGTGACTCCGCCATGACCTCGCCCAGCCTGGATACGCAGTAGAGCGGCGACGAGGGCGTCGATGTCCTCACAGGTGTTGTACAGCGCCAGGGTGGCGCGAACCGTGCTCTCCAGCCCAAAGCGGCGCAGGATGGGCTGGGCGCAGTGGTGGCCGGCCCGCACGGCGATTCCCTCCTCATCAAGCGCCTTGCCCACATCCTCGGTGCGCATTCCGTCCAGGACAAAGGAAAGGACACCGGCCTTTTCTTGCGCCGTGCCAATGATGCGCAGGCCAGGGACCGTGGCTAGTCCGGCGGTGGCGTAAGCCAGCAGGTCGTGCTCGTAGCGCGACACGTTCTCGATCCCCACCTGACTGAGATAATCCAGCGCCGCTCCCAGCCCCACCGCGTCCGCGATGCTGCCGGTGCCCGCCTCAAAACGTGCCGGAGCTACATTGTAGACGGTCTTTTCGAAGGTGACATCCAGGATCATGCTGCCGCCACCTTGCCACGGCGGAGTGGTGTCAAACAAGTCGCCCTTGGCATAGACCACGCCGATACCCGTAGGCGCAAAGATCTTGTGCCCGGAGAACACGAAGAAGTCGCAATCGAGCGCCTGGACATCCTCCCGCATGTGCGCGACGGATTGCGCGCCGTCAATGAGAACGCGCGCGCCGTGGCGGTGAGCCATCGCCACCATCTCGCGCGCCGGCGTAATGGTTCCGAGGGCGTTGGACACGTGGCTGAACGCGACAATCCGCGTTCGCGGATTGAGCAGCTTTTCGTATTCGTCCAGTATCACTTGCCCGCGATTGTCCACCGGCGCGACGCGCAGTCGGGCGCCTTTCTCCGCGCACAATTGCTGCCAGGGCACAATGTTGGCATGGTGCTCAAGCCAAGTGATGACGACCTCATCGTCCTTTTCAACGTTTCTGTGCCCCCAGCTTTTGGCCACGAGGTTGATGCCCTCGGTCGTGCCCCGCACGAAAACGATCTCTCGCGTGGAGGAAGCGTTGAGAAAACGGCGCACCTTTTCACGCGCGCCCTCGTAGGCGTCGGTGGCCCGCGCCGCCAGGGTGTGGGCGGCGCGGTGGACATTGGAATTCTCGTGCCGGTAGAAAGATGAGAGCCGGTCGATCACGGCGTTGGGTTTCTGCGTCGTCGCCCCGTTATCGAGCCACACGAGCGGCCGCCCATGAATTCGCTCCTGAAGAATAGGAAAATCGCGCTTGATCGACCGTGGATCGAACAGCCCCGGCGCGAGCCTGAGTTCGGGAAGCATCGCAGGGGAGAGTTCGAACCACCTGTCGCTGAGAGGGGGCGAAGCAGCTTTTGCACCGGACTTCTCCGGCTCCGCGAAGTAGGGTAGCGCCGCAGGCTGCGAAGCTGAAGTGGGAATCTCCGACAAGACCGCAGTCGCGCCCACAAGCGAGCTGGGCAGCGCCCATAGATCAGCCTCGGTCGGCGGTGATGCAGGCAGTCCGGTATTGCCCGGCACCGACTGCAACCCCGGCAGGCCGGGGAACGAGAACTGCTCACTGCTCGGCAGAGACTCAGGCACAGGGCTAGGAGACGCAGGTGCCTCCGCGTTAAGGAAGTAGAAAGATGATCCGATTGGCGCTGTCTCTGGGATACCAGCACCAGCCTGTGACGGCAGCCCCGTAGTTCCCGCCGGGCTATTGGGCACAGCCGGCAGATCCACGGCGGGCACCGGTGTTGATTCGGTGACCGGGGGTAAAGACGGCGCGCCTTGCGACGCACCCGCCTTTTCCGCGGGCGCCGATGGAGCCAATTCGAGCGAGGTGGGCTGCGTCCGCAGATCGGCTTCGGTGGGCGTTGATGCAGGCAGACCGGAATCGCCCGGGACCGACTGCAACCCTGGCACGCCCGCGAACGAAAAGTGCTCACTGACCGGCAGCGACGGAGGCACAGGGTGGGGAGATGCAGATGGCTCGCCATTAAGGAAGTAGAAGGACGAACCGGCGGGTCCTGCCCCTGGGATATTAGCGCCCGCCTGCGACGGCAGCCCCGTTGCCCCCACCGGGTTATTGGGCACAGCCGGCAGGTCCGCGCCCGGCGCCGGTGTGTATTCGGTGACCGGGGGCAAAGGCGGCGCGGCTGACGACGCACCCACATCTTCCGCTGGCGCCGTTCGAGCCGATTCAAGGAAGTAAAAAGACGGTCCGGAGGGCGCCGCAAGTGTGGTGGTGACAGGTTCTTGCGGAGGCAGCCTCAGCGCTTCCAGGAGGTCGCTAGGAAGTGCCGATCCCGGAGCCGAGAACATGCTCGGAACATCGGGCGATGGACCGCCCTGCACCGGTAGCATTGCCGGCGGTTCCGGCACTCCGGAAACGCCAATGATTCCCAGGGCGCCCGGCAGCGCGGCGAAGAACTCGCTCGCGAGTTGGGCAATTACGGACGGATCCGGCAGTGAGGCCATCGGAGCATAGACGCTCTCCGGAGTGGCGCTGCCCGCCGCACTCGGCGGCGGAACCGGGGCAGCAACATCCCGCGCTCCCGGATCATTTGTACTCATGGTAGGTCTCGACGTGGACGTTTTCCAGCACGCCTATGGCGTCTTCCGTGAGGATGGCGGCGGAGCAGTACAATGAGATCAGATAGGAGGCAATCGCTTTGCGGTTGATGCCCATAAAGCGCACCGACAGGCCGGGCGAAACCTCCCCCACCAGCCCCGGCTGAAAGAGCCCGATGACGCCCTGTTTCTTTTCCCCCGTGCGCAGCAGCAGGATATTGGTCTTGCCACCTTTCACCGTGAGCTTGTCGGTGGGAACAAGCGGAAGCCCGCGCCAAGTCAGGAAGGGTGAACCGAACAGCGTCACCGTCGGCGGCGGCACTCCCCGGTAGGTGCACTCGCGCCCGAAGGCCGCGATCGCCCGCGGGTGGGCAAGGAAGAAGGCAGGCTCCTTCCAGACCTTGGTGATGAGCTCGTCCAGATCATCGGGCGTCGGCGCCCCGGTCCTCGTCTTGACGTGCCCCTCTGGCGCTACGTTCTTAAGTAGACCGTAGTCGTTGTTATTGATAATTTCGCTTTCCTGGCGCTCCTTGACCAACTCGATGATCAGGCGTAACTGTTCCCGGATCTGATCGTAGGGGCTGCGGTACAAATCGGAAACCCGGGTTTGCACGTCGAGAACGGTGGTCACCGCGCACAGCGTGTACTCGCGCGGCTTCTCATCGTAGTTGACGAACGTCTCGGGCAGGTCGATCTCTTCGCGCGGCCCGCACGCCACGTCGGCAGGAGACTCGGCGCGCTCCGCAGTAACCCGGTTGACACGATAGGTGCCGGCTTCGACAGGCGTCCAGGGCAGAAAGGAAACCAGCCAGCGCGGCGTGATCGCTTGCATCTGAGGAACGGTCTTGGTGGTGTTGGCGAGTTGGCGCGCTGCCAGTTCACCCAGTGTATGACGAATTTCAGGTGTGTCAGCCATTAAAATAGCTCCTTCTTAAAGAACTAGAAAGCCACTAAATCTACCACAATGCGCGGCGTCAGGCGAGTAGACGCAAATAACGGCCGCGGTCCCATTGAGGTTACTTCCCATTGATTGAGGGAAAGTTCCGGGGAATAATCCCCACGCCTTCTTTCACGGTGATGGTCTGATTGATCGGCACGTTCGCGAGCTTATCCACGA
>JBEKQO010000240.1:0-11623 GCA_049519635.1 Terriglobia bacterium
TCTGGCCTTGCTCGTAAAGTTCCAGAATACGCTTCCGCAGGGGGATCGGTATGGCTCGCATGCCCCCACTCTGCCACAAGCGTTGGTGTTTTTAAAGCTACATTATTTATGTAAATGCTCTAAACAGTCTGCGGGAAAGCGATCCGGCGCGGATAACCACCCCGGCGCTCGACGCGCCACCCCCTCCTGAATCAGGAGGGGAGCCGTTAAAGAACTCCCCTCCTCAGATGAGGAGGGGTAGCGCGTCGAGCGCCGGGGTGGTGCTGTACAGGGGTGGCTTGATAACGACAGTGCCAGCGGGCTTTTCCGCAGGCCTGTGAAGCCCCGCCTTTCCGCACCCGTGGTGAGAAATTCAGGCTAACCACGAGCCGCTGTGCCTCTCACTGCCCTTCGATTTCCGCAAAATGGGCGATTCCGGAAAAGAGCTCGTCCAATTTCTTTAGGAGCCGCAAACGGTTTTGCCGCACTTTGCTGTCCTCTGCCATCACCAGGACTTTGTCAAAAAACCGGTCCACTGCCGGGCGCAGGGTGGAAATCTCCTCCAAGGCGCGCCGATACTCCCGCCCCCCGCACCTTGACGCAACTTCAAGCGCAACCCGCCCATAGGCTTCATAGAGATCTCTTTCTTGTGGCTCGATCAAGAGGTCGGGCATAACCTCACCCGCCTGCCAGTCCGCCGCCGTGGCAGATTTCGCCAGAATGTTGCGAATCCGTTTGGCCGCTGCCGATAGAGCTTCAAAATCCTCGCCGCCCCGTAAGGCTTCCATTGCCTCCGCCCGCGCTTGGGCGTCGGCGGGGTGATCTGCTCCTGCGGCCAGAACGGCTCGCACCGTGTCGTAACGGAAGCCGCGAACCGATTCAAAGTAATAGCGCAGGCGCTCGGCAAAGAATTCCATCACCCGGGCGCGCATCACTTCGCGCGGCTTGTTCCACTGAATATCCAGAACATTAAAGGCCTTATTAACAGCTTCTTTTATGTTCAATGGAAGCCAATTCTCAAGTATTACTTTAACTATGCCGTTCGCCTGCCGCCGCAGCGCAAAGGGGTCACTCGAACCGGTGGGCTCATGCCCTGCGGCGAACCCCGCTACGACGCTATCTACCTTGTCGGCAAGAGAAACCATCGCGCCCACCAAAGTACGTGGTGACGCGCCCTCCGCACCCATGGGGAGGTAATGATCATATATAGCAGTGGAAATTTCTTCAGGCTCCCCTTGAGCTTTTGCATAGAGCCCACCTACGATGCCCTGGAGTTCGGTGAACTCCTGCACCATCTGCGTGGTCAGGTCGCACTTGCAGAGTTCCACCGCCCGCAAAACCTCCAGAGTTTGGCCCGGCGTCATTAATCCGTTATCTTCAAGCTCTACGCAAATATTTCCAGCTATCGCCTTCATACGCAAAATCTTATCGCCATAGCTGCCAAGCTTGGCCTGGTACGTGACCTTATCCAGAAGTGGCACGCGGCTGCGCAGGGGCACTTTCTGGTCAGCCGCCCAGAAGAACTCGGCGTCGCGGAAACGCGCCGTGAGCACACGCTGATGTCCCTGGCGAATCAGCCCCTTCTCATCCGAGTCCATGTTGAGGACCGCCACAAAATTGGGGCGCAGGTTTCCCTGCCCGTCCTCCACGGCGAAATATCGTTGGTGGTCGCGCATCACGGTAATCAGGATTTCGCGCGGCAAGTGGAGGAAACGGTCGTCAAAGTTCCCCAGCATGGGGCGCGGCCACTCCGTGGAATTGGCGATCCAATCAACCAGCCACTCATCTTGGACGACCTTGCCGGCAGCCTCACCGACCACTCTCTGCGCATCCTGGATGATGCGTGAGAGACGCCGGCTATAATCCACCTCTACAAGTGCTTGAGTAAGTTTTCTCGTGTAATCCTTGAAGCCATTTACCACTAGAGCTTTCGGCGACTTCGCCCGATGCCCGAAGGTGAAATTACCCGTATCTACGCCCAGAATTTTGAAATTGACCGTGGCCGCCTGCTTCCCTTCTCCCAGGAGGGCGACGATCCACCGGATGGGCCGCACAAAGCGCGGCGCCAACTTCTCCGTCCAGTACATGCTCTTGGGGAATGTCAAACCGAGAATGGCGCCCGGCAGGATTTCCGGCAAAATCTCATGGGCAAGGCGTCCCTGGAGGGTTTTCCTCAGGGACAGGTATTCCCCCTTCGGCGTCGTGGTGCGGGTTAATTCCTCAAGGGGGGCGGAGTTCTTTTTCGCAAAGCTTTCTGCCGCACGGGTGTAATTTCCTTGCGAGTCGATGGCAACTTTGACCGGCGGACCGAGGATTTCCTCAACCCTGTTGGGCTGTTGTACGAACAAAGCGGGGACGTAGACAACCAAGCGGCGCGGCGTCGAGTAGGTGCGTAGGGGGGCTTCGAGAAGCGACCTTTCGCGCTCCGATTCAACCTGCACCGAATGGGGCGGTTCGCGAACCGCCCCTACGTCCGTTTCAGCCTCAGCGGGGGGCAACAACCGCGCGCGTCCGAGCACCGCGTGGACGCGTTCACCTAACCCCTTTTCCGCGTCACGCAGGAAGCGCGCCGGAATTTCCTCGCAGCCGACTTCCAGCAACAGGGGCAAGGTAATGGACGATGGAGGATGGACGATGGCCGGTTGGGTCTCTTCGGCAATTGACGACGGCTCCTCTACAACCACCGAACTGCCAGCTTCGAGTTTCGAGTTTGGGGTTTCAACTTCCAGGCTCAGAGTTTCGTCCGTCACGCTGGCACCTCCGCCGCAGGTTGCCGGTCGAGGCAGATGGCGGCTACCTCGCAGGCCAATTTGCGCACCCGGGCGATCAATGCCACTCGCTCCGTCACGCTGATGGCTCCGCGCGCATCCAGGATGTTGAACAGGTGCGAGCACTTCAAGGTAAGGTCATAAACCTTACGCAAGGGGAAGCGGCTTCTGCTTGAAGCTATACTTTTAAATACATCTTCACCTATTTGATTTTGATTGGCTTCTGCCAAGCGATCTGTACGCGAATACTCCGACAGCAGGCGCGCTGCCTCGCCTTCATAAAGGTCCAGGAGCTGGCGGCAGACCTCCGGATTTGCAGCCTCGAAATCGTACACGGAGAACTCCAGTTCTTCGCTGCGCCGCATGTCGCCGTAGGTCACGCTTTCGTTCCACCGCACTTGGTAAACGTCCTCGACGTTCTGGAGGAAGGCGGCGATGCGCTCCAACCCGTAGGTCAGTTCCACGCTGATGGGTTCCAGGTCCACCCCTCCGGATTGCTGGAAGTAGGTAAACTGGGTGATCTCAAGTCCGTCGAGCATGACTTGCCAGCCGATCCCCCAGGCCCCCAGCGTGGGCGCTTCCCAGTTGTCTTCTTCGAAGCGGATGTCGTGGTGGCGAATGTCGATGCCGATGGCCCCCAGGCTTTCGAGATACATGTCCTGGATATTCCTGGGCGGAGGCTTCAGGATCACCTGCATCTGCGTGTGTTTGAGCAAACGGTTGGGATTCTCACCATACCGGCCGTCAGCCGGTCGTCGCGAAGGCTGAGGGTATGCCACGCGCCAGGGTTGGGGGCCCAGGACGCGCAAAAAGGTTTCCGGACACATGGTGCCTGCCCCCACTTCCACATCATAGGGCAAGGCGATCACACATCCCTGCTCCGCCCAGAATTCGCTCAGGCGAAAAAGCATGGCTTGGAAGGAGAGGGGTGAATCCCCTGCCGGCTTTTTGTTAGTTTTGGTTAATGGCACTGGAATTGTCCTTTGTCCTTAGTCCGTTGTGACTGGTCCTTTTTCCTCTGTCAGTTGGCAGCACTGCTTCGTGCCCGCGCCGGACGGTGTTTTCGCGTGACCCGGGACAAGGGACGACGGACAGCCTTTCATACTTCCTCCGCCATCATCTGCCGTGTCACCAGCCTACGTTCCGTGTGACTCTCGATAATCTCCTCGAAGAAGTGGCGTGCTTCGCGGCAGCCGGGGGGAGCCTTCTCCTGCGCCAGCCACTTGTCGAGAGGTTCGCGGCAGACGGTTCGAACCATGTCCAGGCTGGCGGTGGAGACGTGCAGGCTGCCCGACGGCTTGCAATCGCGGCAGAGCAGCGATTCTGAACCTCGGGAGTAATAGCCGCCTTCATCCCCCAGGGCGCGACCGCAGGCCGAGCAGGCTTCAAAAACCGGCAAAAATCCCCCCAGGCGCACCATCCAGTAGTCGAAATAGAGCAGCGGCCGGTTGACCTCCCCAGAGTGCTTGAGTGCCCGCAGCACGGCCACTAGCAGCCGGAAAATGCGTTCATTTACCTCGCGTTCGGGCAGCAGACGCTCCCCCACCTCGGCGAGGAATTGCGCCGCAAGCTGCACCCGGTAGTCCTTCTGCATATCGAAGTACGACTCGATGATCTCGACGGAATTCAGGTGCAGCAGGTCGCGGTTTTCACGCTCGAAGATCCAGAGGCGGACATAGCTCAGGGGTTCAAGCGTACCGCCGTAGCGGCTTTTGGGACGCAAGGCGCCTCGCGCCACAGCCCTCAAGCGGCCCAATTGACGCGTAAAAAGCGAAGCAATCTTATCAGCTTCACCCAGGCGGTAAGTTCGGAGGACGATGGCTTCCGTTTCGCGCAGAGGCATTCGATGGCCAATGTCGACGCGCCGACAAAGCCCCAAGGTTAGCACACGCGCCCCCTGCGGGGAAGAGAAAAAGCGGGTCTCGCAGGGCCCGTAAAAGTCTAATGGGGTCGAAAGCGCCCCCTCTCCGCACTCCTCCGTCGGGCACCCTCTCCCCTGGCAGAGGCTGTGTTTTTTGATTTCTCTCCCTCTCCCCTGGGGAGAGGGGGAACCGCAAGGCGGGGGGTGAGGGGTTTCTTCGCGGCTGATGCCTTCATGGCCATGAAGGTATGCGACGCCCGCAACTTTGACGGAACCCCGGGTCTCCGCCCTAGCCCGGATTCCTCCCCCGTGCCCCGAAGCTCCTCGGGTGCTCCCGGAAGGGTGGCGCATTATATTCCGTGGGAAATCTGTTTCTATAAGAATTATTAATTTATATAAATACAAAGTGTCCATACGATCAGGAGCGAAACCCCTGAAAGCAAACCCATGGGACCTTGCCTGACTCCCGGTCGGGCCTCCCTTGAGTAGCCGTGGGGTTCAACCTGCGGGCCGCAAAGCCCACGGACCTGTCAACTACGTGGGGTTGACCTTAGAGCGGTTTTTCACCATTGGTTTTGGAAGGGCCGGTGTTGACGAGTCCGGACAGGCTGGGGAAGAGAGCATTGGTCCGTATGCCAGCGTCGAAGTCCTTGCCTATCGCCGGATGGCTTTTGCGTGCAATCAGGCCATGGCCTTCTATACTTGCTTGAGCATTGCCCCCCCCTTCCAGGGTGCCGGGGAAACTATTGCTAAATCCTTTCCTGTCTTCAACCCAATGATTGATATAAGTATGCATATATAGATTCAATTAGTTACAAAACAACATGAATGTAACACATTATATTGTGGAAAACTTTGAGGATTTTGTGGATAACGTGTTATGTTAACCGCAACGACGCCCCTTAAAATATTATCAGACGTGCCTGTGCAAAACTCGCGTGCCCTCGGTCGGCCACTTTAGCTCCCGGAATCGGCCGCGCCGACCCGAATGTCGACGCGTCGACCTGCCTTTTTTCGATGACGGAGCGAAGTGCGCCCTTGTCGCAATAGCCGAACTCAGCGGCGCCGTGCAGGTCAGGGAGAAGCCTTCCCTTCCCCGGTCGATGTCGAACCGGGCGGGACATCCGCTTGTGGCGGTGCTTGGGACATGGACTCTGCGCGATTTAATGACAGCGACACACTTTTCAATCCCCAGTCTCGGCTAGCGGTGGTGCCAGGGCGCTGCCGCGAAATCGATGACTTGGAAGAACTAAAATATTTGCCATGCGTGGCGACAGCTTAGAAATTCATCCGGAAGTACCTGGCAAATGCGCTCCCTGGTTTACCGCGGGCGAATGTGAGGAGTTGAAGAGGAGGAAAAACTCGATAAATTCGTTGACATTAATGTAATCTATAGTATCACATACATATGGGACCTAATCTCGATGATCACCACCCTACCCACCTGCAGGGCATCCGCCGCCACAGCAGCACCGCACAGGTCTACGCCGATACCCCACTCCCTTTGACTTCCGTCGGCGACTTGGAAGCGGGCGAAACGCTCACCTGCAAAGGTGCTCGTGTGCACTCATGGGCTGTCAGTGCGTTTCCCGGAACGGAGACTCCCCCCGGTGTGGACCGGCAGTTGGGGCAGAAGCAGACGCGGCGGGGCCGGGAGTCAGGTTCATGCCGGGCACACGCACTGCGCAAGACAAGCTGTTTGCCGTCGGTCCGATCTTTCCCGGTTATGGCGGCCGCGGCACCTTGTACGAATACATGGCGTACAACCGGCATCACCTGCACCGGGGTGAAGACTTCCCTGCCCCGCATTGGGCCGCTAACGGGCGGATCTCCGCGCCCTCCAGCCTGGCAATCAGCATCCTGTTCCTGCGCGCTTAGGAATTGTGGTCGAGAAGAGCCCACCCCATAAGCACTAACTTCGGGGTGCAAAACAGGTCTCCAAGTATGTGCCATATTCTCGGAAATGCGATTCAATGTTCGTGTAGACAGGCCGCGGGACGTTTTCAATGTGTTGCTATGCCCTAGCCCTCCTCATGCAGGATACTGTGAGAATTGACGAGGGCGGAAAATCGTGTGTGGGTTGATTGTATGCATAGAATTGGAATAATGAGTCGCTTCGGGATTCTTCCGCTGATGGCGGGGGCTACCTTGTTCCTGGCGGTTTATGGAAACAAGTCGGCGGGCGCAGAACGTGCCTCAACTCCAACGCTCCCTCAATCCGGCCCGGTCACGCGAGCGCAGGTGAACGCCGCAGCAGCGAGTTGGCCCTTGAGGTTCGAAGAAAACATCGGCCAGATTCAAGGCCTGGGGGCGCGGGATGTCCGATACATTTCGCGCGGCAGCGCTTATACCCTTTTTCTGACCTCGACGGAAGCCGTTCTGGTTTTGCGCCAACATGCGGATGAGAAAGGTGCGGGGAAGACCTCTCCGGTCGTGGTGAGAATGCGACTTTCCGGCGCCAATCAGATCCCGGCCTTGACGGCCCAGGACGAGTTACCCGGCAAGAGCAATTATTTCATCGGCAGCAATCCGGCAAAATGGCGCACCGGTGTTGCCAACTTTGGCGGAGTCGCAGTGAAAGGCGTCTACCCCGGAATTGACCTGGTGTACCACGGGAACCAGGGCCAACTGGAATACGACTTTGAGGTGACTCCGCAGGCCGATCCCAAGAAAATTCGCTTCGTTTTGCCAGGCGCGCGGCGTTTGCATATCGATTCACATGGCGACCTGCGGGTGAAAGTGGAAGGCGGAGAACTGCGTTTCCGCCAGCCGCTGGCATACCAGAAAGCCGATGGCGCCGAGCGCCGCGTACCCGTTCGCTACTCGCTGAAAGGGAATGGCCAAGTGGCCTTTCGCTTGGCGCCCTACGACACACGCCAGCCCTTGGTAATTGATCCCGTCCTATCCTACTCGACATACCTGGGCGGCAGCAGCATCGACGTTGCCAACGGAATCGCCGTGGCCCCCGATGGTACGGCCTTTATCGCGGGCGGAACCTTCTCCGCGGATTTTCCCACCGCGCATCCCTTGCAACCGAACGCTGGTGGGCAGAGCGACTTTCCCCAGGATGGCTTTGTCGCAAAGATCAGTGCGGACGGCTCCACCTTGCTGTACTCCACCTATCTGGGCGGCAAGAACGAGGACGTGGCGAACGCGATTGCCGTGGATGCCGCCGGCGAGGCGTTTGTCACCGGCACGACCTACTCGCCTGATTTCCCGGTGCCGGCCGGTTCGCTTAACACCCTGTGCGGGGGCGACGGCAAATGCGGCGCCTCTTGGAACCCCACGGGTTTAATTGTCTCGAATGCTTTTGTCACCAAGCTGAACGTCGCCGGGTCCGCGTTGGTCTATTCCACTTTTCTCGGTAATTACGAAAACGTTCAGGGCCTCGGGATTGCTGTCGATGGCGATAAAAATGCCTATGTGACGGGTGAAACCGGGGCGAACATTACTCCCACGGTGGTGATTACACCGCCTGCCACCCCTCCGCCACCCTTCCCTATTGTCGGGGGTTTTCAAACGACGTTCGGGGGTGGCGGCACGAACGCTTTTATCACCAAGATTGCCGCCACGGGCACCGCAATCTCCTATTCCAGTTATCTCGGCGGTAGCGACGAAGACGCCGGCTACGGTATTGCGGTGGATAGCAGCGGGAATGCCTACGTTACCGGGCTTGCGGATTCGACGGACTTTCCCGTCAGCGCCACCCCGCTGCAGTCCACGAACCAGGGAGCAGGTGACGCCTTCCTGAGCAAAGTCAATACGACCGTGGCGGGGGCGGCGTCCCTGGTTTACTCCACCTGCCTCGGTGGCAACGGACTTGATCAAGGCAATGGCGTGGCCGTGGACGCGAGCGGAAACGCTTACGTCGCCGGGGCCACAAACTCAGTGGCGAGCAGCCTGGGGTTCACGCCGCCGGCAGGCGCCTTTCAGACCCATTGCGCTCTTGATTCGCTAAACGTGTGCGAGGGCGACGCCTTTGTGGCCAAGCTGAACCCCAGCTTGAGTGGTTCGGCATCGCTCCTCTATTTCACCTATCTGGGGGGCTCCCTTGCCGACTCAGGTGCGGGCATTGCTGTGGATGCGGCCGGAGACGCCTATGTTACCGGGTCGACGGTCTCTCCTAATTTTCCTGTCTTGGGCGCCTTCCAGAATGTGTACGGGGGCGGTAACGCCGATGCCTTTGTCACGGAATTGAACCCGACGGGCTCGGCGTTGATTTACTCAACCTTCCTGGGGGGTAGCAACACGGACACCGGAAGCGGGATTGCGGTGGATGTCAACGGCGGGACCTACATTGCGGGTCAGACGTGTTCGTTGGATTTCCCCTTATCGAATCCGCTTCAGGCCACCCCGGGTGGCAACTGCGATGCGTTTGTCTCGAAAGTGGTCGCAGCCGGCGGGGTGGCGCTCAATCCCTCCGGACTGATCTTCCCGAACCAGGTTGTCGGCAGCCCCAGCACGCCGCAGACCGTCATGCTCACCAACGGTGGAAACTCCCTCCTGAGCATCACGGGCATCGCGGTGACCGGCACCGATGCGGGGGACTTCCAGGAAACCAACACTTGCGGGACCTCCGTGCCCGCCCTCGGCACCTGCAGCATCAGTGTAACCTTCACACCCACGGCGGTGGGAACGCGCACCGCGCAAGTTACGGTTACGGATAATTCGCCCACCCCCGGCAGCACGCAAGTAGTGGACTTGACGGGCACCGGCGGCAACTCGGCCCTGGTTAGCCTTTCAGCCAGCAGCTTGGCCTTTGGCAATCAGACCGTGGGTGTGGCGAGCAGCCCGCAGAGTATCCAGGTTACGAACACGGGCACCGCGCCGCTGACTATTACCTCCGCCGTCGCCAGCGGAGATTTTGCGGTTCAGGCCAACAACTGCACCACCGCAGCCCTCGTGCCCACCACAACCTGCACTCTCACGATTACCTTCACTCCTCTTACCGCAGGGTCCAGTACCGGGGCGCTGACCCTGACCGATAACGCGCCCAATAGCCCCCAGATTATTTTGCTGACGGGGGCGGGGGTGGCTCAGCCCATCGTAGGGCTTTCGGCCAGCACCCTCAGTTTTGGTCCTCAGCCGCTGAACACCCCCAGCGCGGCGCAAACCGTGACCGTCACCAATACCGGCACCGCGTCGCTGAGCTTAAGCTCGATCACCGCCACACTTCCCTTTGCGCAAACCAGCACCTGTCTGAAGGCGACGGTGGCCGCAGGAGGAATTTGTACTATCAGCGTGACTTTTACACCCACGACGGCGGGTAGCGCGCTGGGTTCATTGACCTTGGTGGACAATGCGGGCAACAGTCCGCAGGTGATCGCCTTGACAGGGGGGGGCTCGGACTTTGGGGTGAGCATTAACCCCGCTTCCGCCACCCTGGTGGCCGGGAATACGACGAACGTCACCGTAACCGTGAACTCCGTGTCCGGGTTCAATGCGGCCGTCGTACTGGCATGCAGCGGCCTGCCAACGCTGGCCACTTGCTCGGCTTCACCTGCCTCCGTCACCCCCAGCGGCACAAGCGCAACTTCCAGTTTGACCATTAGCACAACGCGCCGCACTTCCACGCCTCCCGGAGGCCTGCCGCGGCCGCAAGGACCGGGATGGACGGCGCATCCAGGGGTTTGGCTGCTGTGGGCGCTACTCCTGCTGGGCATCGGCGGGTGGGCTTCGCGCAAGAATCGGCGCCGGTGGGGCTGGGCAGCGCTCGCCCTCACTGCGCTTTGGCTCGCGAGTTTCGCCGCCTGCGGCGGTAGTGGCTCGGGTTATACCAATCCCACAGGCACACCCGCCGGCACTTATACGGTTACTGTGACCGGAACGTCGGCGGGCCTTTCCCACTCGACGAGTTTCGTCTTGACGGTTCAATAAGCCGAGGCGTGAGTGCGGGGCCAAGAGGCGCGGTCGTGGATCAATTTGCTGTAGGTGCGGCTCTACGCCGCCATCTAGCCCGGAGTTCTCACCACGCTTGGACGATGCTGGAAGGGTGGGGCTTCAGCCCCGCCGAAATCGCGGCTCCCGCCCTTCCAAATCCGCGGTGGAACGGTCCGGCCCGCTTCTTACTAGCGCGCGGGAGTGATCTGCGCTTACGAGGGGGAAAAATCATGCGAAGGTTCTTGCTTCTGTTACCGCTTTTGGTTATGCCGGGGTTGGCCTTGGCCCAAGAAACACCCAAAGTGGAAGTGTTCGGCGGCTATTCCAATCTGAATGCCAATATGAATGCTTCCAGCTTTAATTTGAACGGGGTTAATTTTTCCGCTGCGGAGAACCTGAACTCATGGTTCGGCGGGGCGTTGGATATCAGCAGCCATTTCGGCACCGAAAATGGTCTTAAAACCAATACGGAATCGGTGGCGTATGGCCCGGTATTTTCCTACCGTAAATACAAAAGTGTCGTGCCCTTCGGCCATGCTCTGCTGGGAGCCGTGCGAGGCGGGCCGGAATACCTTAACATTTCCAAGCCGGAAGAACGCTTCGGCGTGTATGTGGGTGGTGGCCTCGATGTGAAGATCAGCCCCCACGTGGCCTTGCGACTGGTTCAAGCCGATTACCTGATGACCCGGTTCAGCAGTGCTCGCCAGGACAACATTCGGCTGTCGGCCGGGATTGTCCTCCTCTTCGGGAAGAAGTAGGGTGCGCTCCCGGGCTGCCGGCTCGGGGAATTTGTTGACCATGGCGAATTCCGAAACCCGTTTCGTAAAGGATACTTGCGGCGGTTGGGAAATGTGAAACCCCGACGCCTTCAGCACGTCGGTGGGACCCGCTGCCCTATTCACGCTCGTAAAACTCCAGTGCAATGTCTCACGGAAACTATGCCACGGTGGGTGATGGTGTGAGTTGTCTATTCAGCCATCGCCAGAATACATTTAGTCCGGATTTCTCACCACGCCTCTGGAAGGGCGGGGCTTTACAGGCCGCGGAAAAACGTCTCGGCGCGGATAACCACCCCGGCGCTCGGCGCGCCACCCCTCCTGAATCAGGAGGGGAGTTGCCTAAAATGCTCCCCTCC
>JBEKQO010000241.1:0-11589 GCA_049519635.1 Terriglobia bacterium
GTGCCCGCCTCCGCTTCACCAGCCGGCGCCATCTTGCTAGGATTGATTCTTAATGCCAAGGATTTTGCAGCGAATGGTAAACTGTCCCGCATTCATGTGTCTCAACCATGGGGTTCACTCCAGCCTGTCCCGCTTTTCCCCGCCTTAACAAAACTAGTATTTGCTGTTTAAGTCGTTCATGTCTCCCCTTTCTTCTCCGGAGAATGACCACCCTGATTTCGATGACCTCCGACTTTCTCATTCGCTTTCGCCCGAGTCATGAAACCTACTTTCTCTGTGCCCCGTTTATTTCCCAAACACCATCGGTCAAATAGACAAAAACGCTGAATCTGCTGCTTTCCATTTGAAAGCCTCCAGCTATTTTTGGATCAGGCGTAAGTCCTGTCGTTCTTACGCTCTGTAGAATCTCTTTTTTCTCATATTGAGAGAAGCTCTCATCGTAATTGTATTGCCAATGCCTTGACCATATGATTTTTTCGTACGGTTCAACCCTGATGACAATCTCCTTTTTTTCTACGTTAATAGTGTCATTAGGGCCAAACTCCCGGATTAGGCGCACATAGCAGGCATCCCCCCGCTTGCGGAGTGGATACGCGCCTCCAGTTTTGTCGACTAAGCTGAGCGCCCTGTCGCTATCGACCTCGGTAGAACTCCAATGAAAGTAGCCACGATCAAAGCCTCCCACAGCTTGCTTCTGTTTATACAAAAGCTGCAGCTCTTCAATCGTCGGTAAGCGCCAGCCCGGCCCCAGAGTTCTGACCAGGGTTGCGACATAATCTCTAGCAGCAGGCCAAGCCATTTGATGCAGTTCGTTCGCCGGCCTTGCCTCCAAGCCACTAACGCCGGTGCTGTCGATATGAAATACAATACCGCCACCTGGCCCTGTACCGCCGACGATAACGGGAGTCGCACCACAGCGGGCACACTTCTCGCAATCTTTAGCCCAGTTGTGTCCCTGGTTACGGGTTTTACCGCAAGCCGGACACTTGCAGCCATTCCACTGGTGGGCACTCTGCCGAGTCGTACTACAACGGGCACATTTCTCGCAGTCTTCACTCCAGTCGTGGTCCCGGGCTTTGTTGCAAGCGGAGCATTTGCAGCCATTCCACTGGTGGGCATTCTGCCGAGTCGTACTACAACGGGCACATGTCTCGCAGTCTTTACTCCAGTCGTGGTCCGGGGCTTTGTTGCAAGCGGAACACTTGCAGCCATTCCGATGGTGAGCATTCTGCCGAGTCGCGCCGCAGCGGGAGCATTTTTCGCAGTCCTCGCTCCAATCGTGCCCTTCGTTCCGCGTCTTGCCGCAGGCCGAACACTTGCAACCATCCCACGTATGGCCGTCGTCCCGAGCCTTGCCGCACGCTGAACACTTGCAACCGGCCCACTTATGCGCGCCGGCCCGCGCGACTCCGCAGCGGGTACACCTTTCACAATCCTTGCTCCAGTCATGACCCTCGTCCCGAGCCTTGCCACACGCTGAACACTTGCAACCGGCCCACTTATGCGCGCTGGCTCGCGCGACTCCGCAGCGGGCACACTTTTCACAATCCCTGCTCCAGTCGTGGCCTTCATCTCGTCCTTTGCCGCACTTGGTACACTTGCACCCGTCCCATTCGTGCTTTCCTAGAAGGCAATGAAAGTTCATAGTCTCCTTTTTCGCCTAACCTCTGTGTACCCAGGAATGCCTTCGAGCAGCGCCTCGAACTCCTCAAAGCCGCCATCCCGGGCCGCCCCATGTGAAGAGTCAGACTCTTCATGGCGGCTCCCAATGGCTGGATGCCAGAGGCCGTGCTTGATTTCCGGATTCCCGCTTCGTGTCCGCCGTGCCGATGCAGGAATTCCGCGACCTCCTCGTGGCCCTTCTCCTCGCACCCGGTAGTGGACAAATAGCAATTGGAAATCAGCAGGCCTGTGGCTCATACCTTTGGCTGCTTCTTGTCCACTTTCTTCCTCATATCTTCGAGGCTCCGGCGATGTATCGGAGCCCATTCGTGTTTCGGTTCGAGTTCCACCGCCTTTTCAAAACAGGCAAGCGCCTCCTCGATTCGCTCCATATCGCTCAGGCAATTCCCTTTGTTATGCCAGGGCGTGGCTTTACTTGGGTCGCATGCAATCGCCTTGTCGTAACATTTTAAGGCCTCCAGGTGACGGCCCATGGCGCGCAGGGCTCTGCCTTTGTTGGCCCATGAATTGACATACCGAGGATTCATTTGGAGGGCCAAGTCGAAGATATGAAGGGCGTCGGCATGCCGGCCCATATCGCTGAGATATATTCCTTCCTGATTCAGGAACTCGTAATTGGCCCCATGCGCTGCAATCCCCTCCCGGATCAAGTTCAGCGCCTCGGCATACCTTTTCTCGGCATACAATGCATTGGTTTTTTCAATGTAATCCCATGGGGACATGACCTCCGCTCCGTCCTCTTCAATTGCGCGGATGGAATCGAGAGCGGCGATTAACTCGGCGGCATTCTGGAACCGTTCTTCCGGTCGCCGGGCCAACATCTTCTCCACCACCGAAGCTACCGGCCGTGGCACGCGCGGATTAATGCCGCGAATGGGGGTTAGAGGTTGCGATAAAGAGTTAACCCTGACCACAAGCGCGGTATCACCCTCGAATGGAGGCCTGCCGGCAAGCAAATGATAGTACGTGGCCCCGAGGGAATAGATGTCTGAACGCTCATCGGCCTCATGGGCGTTGTTCCATTGCTCAGGGCTCAGATAATGCGGCGTCCCCATGCCCTTGCTGGTTTGAGTCATCACACTTCCGGCAGGATTCTTAGCCAGGCCGAAATCGGCAATCTTTAAAATACCCTTCTTGTTGACGAGCATGTTCGCCGGCTTGATATCCCGGTGAATGATGCCTTGTTCCCACGCATGCTCCAAACCCCGCGCGGCCTGGACTATGTACCGAGTGGCCTCCGCCACAGGAAGGCGGCCGTTTGCCGCTTGCAGTTGTTCGAGCGATGCGCCGTCCACAAATTCCATCGAGAAGAAGTAAATCCCGCGATCGTAGCCCGTCTCATAAACGGTCACGATGTTGGGATGACTCAGTTTTCCGGCCGACTTCGCCTCCTGCTTGAATCGACGCAAGAACTCCGGGTCAAGCATCAACGCGCGCGGCATAATTTTCAACGCGACGCGGCGATCCAGGTCCTCCTGAATCGCTTCAAACACCACGCCCATTGCTCCCGCGCCAAGCTTCCTGGTCAATTGGTATCGGCCCAGCTTCTGAATGGGCAACGACGGAGTGTCTGCGTCGAACAATTCGTCGTCGAACAATTCGTCAGGTTCCTTGCCAGGATCGCTGCCTTGGCGCGGTGACGGTATGTCCGAAACGTTTCGCAAAAATCGCCCAATCCAGCTTTGCTTCTTCTGTGACATAAAAGTTGACCCAAGTTCGACCACAATCCCTTTAATGCTTTTCGGCTAGGCGCTTGATCGTGACCGGACACAATGCCCTACCCGCTGCGCCTACTTATCCACGTTCGCGGCGGCGTCTGGTGAGGTTCATTTCAATCCCCCATGGTTTCACGCAACTCTTTAAACCTCTTCATTTCGTCCTGGAGGTCGCGGCGCCCCTCATGGCGGACCAAGCGATCGTAAGTTTCAAGGGCCCGGACCATCATTTGACGGGCTTCCCGCCCCAGATCGATTTTCTTGCGGCCGTAGCACAAGGTGCATTGAATATCGTAGTGTCGGCCACCAGTGAGAGTGCCGCCCCCATGCCAGCCGCGACCGCCACAACGGGTGCAGGTTATGGTGCCCTGGCGATAAAGTGCGACCGCCTGCTCAGCCTGTGCCCGCGCCAGACAATCTGCGTATTCGGTTTTGCCTTTTTCGTTGACGAGCTTCGCATAGAATTCAACGTCCTGCGCGGGTTTCCAGGAATCTCGAATCTTTTGGCCAGCCTTGACAGCTTCATATGCGGCAATGGCGCCTGCCTTGTCGCCGATTTCTGCGAGCCATAACGATTTTTCGCGCTGCAGATCCCGCAAATCATAAGGGTCCCTTTGCATCATTGCAGCGGCTTGATCGAACAACGACCCGCAGCCATCGCGGTTACCGGAACCCTTAAGGAGAGTGGCCTTGCGCCAAATCGCTCTTGCCAGGTTGTAACTCAGTTGCTGGTGCCCCATGTCCGCCAAACGGGCGAGGACCTCAATCGCTTGGTCGACCAACGGTATTTGGTCCTCGAGGGGTACAGCCGTTCCTAGAGCGCGATATGCCGCCAAAGCTGGGGTTGCGGGAAGCAGGCTGGATATTGCCAAGGCCCGGGCCGCTGCGTTCCGCACGTGGTCGGAACGATCAACCAACGCTGCCACGAGTATGTCGACCGCGTCTGGATGCTCAAGCGTAGCCAGCGATTGAATAACCGCACGACGCAAATTCTCCCGCTGATCTCCGAACCAATCAATCAGCAACCCGACAGAGTCCTTCGTGTTCTGTAGCGCCTCAATGCATGCCAGCCGGACACTTTCATAACTCTCGCCGGCGCAAGATTTGACTGCTTGCCCCCCGCGGGGGCCGCCGATGGCTCCGAGCGCGCGAATCGCCGCAGCCCGCACTCCGAGGTGCGCGTCGGACAGCACCTCAATCAGCGGGTCGATCGCACTCTCTGCCTTTAGGGGAGTCAATAATTCGATAATCTTCTGCCGCAACCCCGGGTTGCCTTGTTTCAGAAATAGGTACAACGCCGGGGCGGTCTGGGTCGTGATCCGCTCCCGCAAGAAGTCCATTGCAGCCTGGGAGACACGTTCGTCCTGACCGGCCAATAAGCACGCGAGCCCCTGGACATGTCCACGGGAATTGAATTCATTGGCAATCCAATTACCAATAAGCCATTGCAGGGGCGAATGATCTCGAATAGCGTTCAAGAGTAACTCCGGCTCCGTCAGCCCACTCATGCGTACCAGTGTAACGGCAATCGCTCTCACCCATTGTTCATCACCCGTCCGGGATGCCGTTATCAACAAACTAACCGCCCTCGCATCCTTCAACGTGCCCAATGCTTCGACCGCAGCCTGTCGGACCTTCTCGTCGCTGTCTTCAAGCATCGGCACAATGAGTTCGAAAGCGTTCGGTGCACGTACCACGGCAATGGCCCAAGCGGCGGCGGCGCGGACCGTTGGGTGCGGATCACGAATCCTCTTCACAAGTTCCTGCGCCACAGCAGCGCCTAGATTTTTGGCCAACTTTCTAACGGCGAGCGCCCGAATCGGTTCGTAGCTATCCTCAAGAGCGGATATCTGCACTTGCAAGGCCTGTGGATCTGATGATTCGGCCAGCACCTCGAAAGCCTTCAGACGCACCCCCGCGTGGCCGCTGCTCGTTGCCGACACTACAAACCCCAGCGATCGCTCATCCTGCTTTCGGCCCAGCAAATCAATGACAAACACCTGAACCTCTTCGCCCCCCTGATTGAAAGCGACAAGAAGTTCATCCCATGAGCTGTGTTCGCGTAATCTGTCAAGCGCGGCTTTGACTGCATCCCGTACGGCATAGTCGTTATCATTAAGAGAAAGAAGCGCCCCGAGGGAGCGAGCGGTGCAGCACTTGCCTAGTTCCTGCACGGCCAAAATTCGATCTTTGGCCCTTCGCCATGCCAACTTTTTGAAGAGAGCATCATCGGGCACGGGGTGGTTCATCGGCAACTCCTTCCGTCGAGACGCATCTCAATGTCTCCCAGTCCACCACCGTCGTTCACCCTTTTCCTGTACCTTCGCAATGGGAACAGCGGACAAACGGTTCCGATAGCCCGCCCCACCCGCCGTGGCCTTTACAGAATGGACAGGTCCTCCAGGGCAAAAACGTATTCTCGGTTGGAGGAAACGTAGGGCGAACCCTTGCTTCCGATTTGCCAAGGGGTTCACTCAGGGGTCTATCGCTTTCTTCGTCCGATAGAAGCTTACGGATAAGTGGGTGGTGCGATGGCCATGCGTCGATTCCAAAGGCACGTTTTCTATAGGCGGAAAACATTGGTTCGAGGATGGCTATCGCTTCAGTTGTTGCGGCGAGTTCAGCCCGTTTCTCCCGTGGAATGATGATCGCCTTGCCCACCGCACTCTCGCCACGATAAATACGGTGGGTTCGGTGAATACAATCCCGGCCTTGCCCTGATGGCTTTGTAACTGTGGACGACGAAAAGGACTCCTCCATCCGAAATCCAGCCGCCACCAAATCATCTAGGAGCCTTTCGAATGCGTCATCCAGCACACTGACGGCCGGTTCAGAAACCGACGGCTTAATGGGATTCGCCGGTACAGTGGGTTGTTTGACTGGAGGAGGATTAATTACCGGGAGCGGTGGCACAGGTTGGGTTTCATCGGACCGTTTCTGACTTTTTCGTACTAGCTTGAGACGACAGAAGAGTCTCGATAACCAGTTCCCTCGTAAGTCGTTCATCACGCAGCCTCTCGTTCCGTTTACCGAGTCAGCTTTCGCGCCCAGGAAGACGTCCATTGGCGACCTGACAATCTACCAGGCTCATAGCTTGAGCGCGTCGTTCGTTTCGTCGTCGACACCCCACGCATTGCACTACCGACCCAATCCTTACTAACCCGAAGACAGCCGAATTCTGCGTCATTGGTGGGCAGTCACAAAAAAGTCACGAGGGGGCTCTTGCGCAGTTCGCCAGTTTCCCGCGGCGTGAGGGTGGCGTTAAGGCTTTGCTTGGGCATAGGGTTCGTAACTGACCGGTCCGTCACTTCGACAAGAGACGCCATAAATCTTGGATTTCCGCCGCCACTTCCTCATCGGAGCTGGCATAAACGCGAATCTCATCGCGCAAAAGGCGTTGGATGGCACGCCGCGCCGTGATGACACGGTTTTCCACGTCCTTGACACTCAATGCGTATCGTTCGGCTAAGTCGCTGAGCGACGGAACTTCTGCACCGTCGAGAATCGGCGCGATCACCCTTTGCCGCAGCAACTCGATGTGGATTTTTTTCCCGCCGGCAAGATACTCCTGCTCCAGAGTTCGCAAGACCCGCATAACCAGTTCGCTGAGCCAGGCTTGATGAAAGGTATCTTCGGGTGTCTTTGTGTCTTTTGGCACCACGACAGGTCCAGTCTCCGACGCCATTTCATGGATGGAGACAAAGCCTTCCACCGGTTGCCTCTTCTTGGCGTGTGCATCACGCCACTCATTGGCAAGAAAATGCTGCAGGGATTTCAATAAGAAATTTCGAAATCTGCCCCGAGCCGGATCGGCCTTGGCGAATAGGCCCTTGGCGAAGGCGGTGAAAAAGAATTCCTGGACCAAATCCTCCGACGCCGACTCGTCGTATCCCCGCCCGCGCAGATAACAATAGACGGGTTTCCAGTAGCGTTCGGCGAGGAAGTTCAGGGCCTCTCGCCGTTCGGTGCTGGCATCTCCTTTTACGGCGTCCAGGCGGCTCCAGTGTGTGCGCGGGAAACCCTTTGGAGTTTCGCTTATCATGGTCCTAACGCCTTCTTACTCCATGGATCGCGTGCTCTGTTGCATGCCCCTGACCGAGCAAAAACTGAGAGCAGCCTTTGATAGAATCTGGGAGTTTTCTGGTGTCCTGGTGACATCTCACAGGGATCCATCACCCCCAACCAAGCGGCAGGTAACTTAACATCGAGCGCCTTTTATTGCAATCTTGGGGCATAATCTGCAGGCCTTCCCTCGACTCCCGGAGCCGTCAGGACATCTGGGCGAAATAGGCGACCCAATTTTGCAGATAAAATCGTAGGTTTTCCATCTGTGAGAGGACCAATTTACGCTCGTCGTCCATACCACTTTGGCGGTGCGATCGGGGAGGGTAACAAGCAGGTAACAAGTTCGAAGAACTCCAGAACCATGCTAAAAAGCATCTCAATGCGTCCGCGAAGAATGTGGCGGGGGACGGGTTAGTAATGCAGTAGCACCTATTGCCACAGCACCGCAAAACACGAAAGAGGGGCTATGGGCTTCTTTAAGAAACTATTCGGGGGCAGAAATAAGTCGGAGCCGGCTTCATCGTCAAAGCCTTTACTAGGAGGCCAAAAGCACCCGGCTTATAACACGTCTCGCAATCAGGCGGGCGAAACGGCAGAAGACATTGTACGGCGGCTTCGTGCAACGAAAGAAGCGGAGGAAGGATCACCATGGCAGAAGTGCCCATCGTGCAAAGGACATGGCGGCTACGGCGGACTGTCCGAACCTTTTGTCTCATGCTCACGCTGTGGAGGAGCCGGGCGAGTTCTGAGCCCGCTTTTCCATCAAGACAAGCCCTTTGGCCAGGTTTGGCCTGAAGCCAGCAAACGTACCGCGCCAAAGGCACAGTCGCGGCCACCGGAGCCGTTCGAAAGCTCGCATACGGTCCCGTCAACCGCTGGCGCGGTGTTTACAATAACAACAAAAGGCACTTCTTGCAGCATTGGCTGCCATCAAATTCAATCCGAGCCCTTCTGCGACTTTATGAAAAAGCTGGGTTTCGCATTTGGCGCGCGCTACGATTATAGCGAGCATAATTTGGCTCAGCAAATCGTTACATTTCCCGATGTCAAATATGAAAGCTATGAGTCGGAATATTGGAAATGTCCTATAACCTATCGGGGCGATCATGTTGGCTTCGCTACATTTGCAGAGGATAGTCGCGTTGATGATTGCACGATCGGAAGCATTGAAATCACCGCTGAACAACTGAGCACCGAAGCGGCCCAAAAGCTTGTTAAGGACCTCGTGCACGCGTTCCAGCTACTCGAGGAACAGCTTCACCACGGAGGACAGTCGAAATACTGACACTTCCATCCCTCAAGCCTGACAAAAGGAGTAACTTATGATTCTTAAAGATCTCCTCGAAACCGACTGGTTTTCCCTTCCGACCGGCGCCGAATTGGCGAATACCGACGACGCTACGTTGGAGTTTTCCGAAACTGTGCCGCGAGATTTCCAGGGACGAGGCATGTTATGCGCAGTGTGCCAGGAGATTCCAGTCGACAAGACGAGTACCATCCTCGTTTATGTGAATCGGACCGGCGCCGAAAACATGAAAATTGAGCCCAAGGCCATTTGCGAGGGTTGCGTCGCCTGTTCGACCACCCAGGATTTAGTCTCGCTGGGAAAGGCCGAGAAGCTCTATAACGCCCCGGCAATCGCGAGAGAGCAGCAGATTCCCAAGGCAGCCAAGCTGCTGTATCGAATATGTAGAACTCCTGGCCCCTTCTCACTTTCTGAGGCCGTGCAGCACGGTTGCGATCGAAATCCGGTCCTCGGTGCCGTATCGTCCTCCTGCCACGGGCGAGCCGGCCGTGGGGTCCCTTTGACCTGCTCGCGAATTGTGACTCCACGCATTGCAGACGAGGGGAGATTAACACATGAGTATGAATGACCATGGCGAAAAATCTGGAACGCCCTTGCCGAGCGTGCCACGTGAACATCCAAAAGACCTGACCCAATACCGTGTTGGCCAAGGTGCCGGTGAGAGCGCCAAGGATGTACTCGATTGGCGAGTGTCCCCTCTCATCATGAAAGAATTAACCGCCGCATTGCAAGGATTTGGCGTGCAGAAGACTCCAAAGGCTCCGCTGATTCGTAGAGTTGCGTCCGCCCTCCAGTTTTTCAACTGTGGGAGCCTGGACGTGACGGAGGACACGATCACGGTCAAAGGCAACAGCGGAGTCTTACTGCGTTCCGTCCACGGGGGCCTCGAATGGGAGAAGGTGGCTACAGGTCCGCCCAGGGAAAAATCTCATTCGTCTTGTGGTGACCGCTTTTCCGAATCGTGGTGGGAACCGCTGCTGCTGGATGGAACGCCAGTTGGGCGGCTTGAGATTAGCGGTGGAGACAAAGGTTACATTTGCAAGATTACGCTGGATCGCGGCCATGAGTGAGGGAACGGCTCAGGCCATGTATGTCGAAGATCACCTGTTTGGCAGGGCTGAGGATGGGGGGAGCTAAGGACTGGACGTTACGGTCCCGTCGAGCAGGAAACTATCTTGAACGTCAAACGGTCATGGAGGGAAAACAAAAGACGATGAAGAACTCAAGAGACAATTGGTTCTCCAAGATCTTATTTTGGAAGAACCCAACGGCTGTTTCTCCTGGACCTCGCAGTAATGACAAGGTCGTCGGAATTCCTCGGTCAATTTTGTCCACTCTGGCCGAGCTACCTTTGGAAGTGCGGGAACCCCAAGGAACCAAGGGATTGCCTTCAGGCAATGCACAGTTTGAAGCGGCCGTAAAATTAATTTCGGAATCACGGAGCCAAATAGACGAAGACGAGGCCGTCCGTTTACTTACGTCCTCCGCGAATTCTGGACACATCCAAGCTCAAGCTCTATTGGGATCAACGCTGCGCCACCGCGGAGACATCGAAGAAGCGATCAAGTGGTTCAGTAAGGCCGCCGAGGGTGGAGACCCAGGTGCGCAAGTTGAACTCGGATTGGTTTACCTCCAAGCTCGCAAGGATTTCACCAAGGCAAACGCATGCTGGAAGGTGGCGGCGCGCGCTGGCGATGGCGTGGCATTTGCAAACCTCGGTATGTTGTATGCAAACGGGTTGGGTGTCGAGCGCAGCCCCACACGGGCAGTCTTACTCATCTCAACTGCGATGTTTGTAGGCAATGAGCCTGCTAAACGGCTATTGGAGGAAGTCTCGCCAACACTCATTAAATCTCCGCCGAGTTCAGTCCAACGGATGGCAGAATCTCTCAAGAAACTTGATGCCCTTGCTGCTTCTGGGGATCGCGAGACTGTTTGCCGCTGGGTAATCGACAATCTGGAATTCCTAGCATGACTTGGTCCTCTTATGGGTTTAGTTCGCCCCAGTCCCGAAAGTCAACTTGCAAAAGGTCAGGGAAGGAGTCACATTGCTAGGCTCAAGAAACGAGGCGTACTGAACCAGCGAAAACCGCCACATCTACTGGCACACCCGTGAATTTCCGCCGGGTCCCTGACTCGCAAGCCTATGATAAGAGGACTCAATTTCGTGAATGAGACCCCTACCCAGCCGAAGTAGAGGTCGAAGGTCTGTAAGTTATTGATTTGGTAGGCCCGTGGCTTCGGCGCTCGCCAGAATTGACCCGCTTCTGCTAATCAAAAGTGACCCACCGAGTTTCAAGCTAAGTTCCCACTGACCCCACTCACGGCACGGTGATGATAGTCACCATGCCCGATCATCGAAAAAGACCCTGTTGCATCTGCCGTCATTGGTTCCGCCCCGATCCGCGAGTGGGAGTACGACAGCGGGCTTGCCGTAAAGGGGAGTGCCAATCCGCACGCCGGCGCCAGACCCAAGCCACTTGGCGAGCGCGGAATCCCGATTACTTTATCGCCCGTCGGATCCAAGAGCGTGGGGGGCTTGCCCAGCCGCCCGAACCCCTGCGTTTACCCGCCCCTTTGAGCCAACTTCCCTGGGACCTCGCGCAAGACCAGTTCGGGGTCCAAGGTGCGGATTTCATAGGGGTTATGGGAGCACTTCTGGTACGGGCCACGCAAGACCAGTTACGGGCTTACCGCGTTGATTCCAAGCTAGTTGCGGACACACTTTGCCCCCCGGGCAAACAAGACCCGATACCGCTTCGTCCAGACTAACCCTGGCCGTCGTAAGGGAGCGGGCGAATGCGCTTGGAGTTTCACCAA
>JBEKQO010000242.1:0-11476 GCA_049519635.1 Terriglobia bacterium
TTATTACCCTCGCCCCTTTGGGGGAGAGGGTGGCGCGCATCCGGCGTAATCGCCAGCCGGGGCGGGCCGGGTGAGGGGGTCTCGCCTATTGTCAATTCTTACGTGGGACACCACACTAGACTAAGCAATCCCCGGTCCGGCGCCGAAGGGGCCAATCCTGGGTAGCTGCAGGTTTTAACCTGCGGCTTGCAGAACCCAATGGTCCCTTCAACCCCGACGGGGTTGACCGTGGCAAAGGTCGGCCCTTCAGTGCCGCATTTCTTACTCGCCTGCGGTTTCCGTGGGTTTCACCTACGGCTACTCATGGTGTCCCACTTCGCGGGGAGGAATGTGGCGAATTATCAGGTGGCTTATTCTAGCGCCTATGGGGCTACCCCCACGCCATCGGACTTTGACGGACCCCTTGCGCCAGCCCCAGCGGGAGGTCATTTCCAGGATACAGATGGCCTTTTTATGAGCGCTTTTGAATCAACTCGCGGTTAGCTGCTGCGAGCCCGGCACCTTCGTCCCTACGTTGCGCAGCACCAAGTCCGCCAGGGCGGCGATGAAGGCGGGTGAATCGTTCAGGCCCTCCATGGTTTCGAATTGGTGAATGCCGAGGGTCTCCGCCAATTCACGCGCTTCGATGTTGATTTCATGCAGGGTCTCGACGTGGTCGGAGACGAACGCGATGGGTACCACTAGGACGCGCTCAGCACTGCCGGCGGTGATTTCCTGCAAGGCCTCTTGGATGAAGGGTCGCAGCCAGTGGCCAGGGCCGGAGCGGCTCTGGTAGCACAGGGAGTGTGGGTTGGGCCAGTGTCCGCGTTCCATCACCGCCTTTACCGTCGCCTCGATCTGCGCCTGGTAGGGATCGCCGCGGTGGATCACACTGAGAGGGATGCTGTGCGCGCTGAAAAGCAGGTGGACATCAGTAGGTACGCGCCCGGCGTGGCCATTGGAGCGGCGGAAGCGTTCGAGCCCTTGCTGAATGCGCTCCACCAGCGCGTCAAGATACAGCGGCTGATCGTGGAAATCGCGGACCACATGAACCGTCGCTGCCTGCCGGCGCGGGAACTGGCGCTGCCACTCGTGCAGGCTGCTGCCCGTGGTGGTAGAGGAATACTGCGGATAGAGCGGCAGCAGGACAATCTCTTGGGGGTGAAAAGCCCCAAGCTCGCGAATCGCCGCATCCGTCAGTGGGTGCCAATAACGCATGGCTACCACGACGCGCGCCGGGAACGATTTGGTGAGTTCCGCCTCCAGCGCCCGCGCCTGCCGCGCCGTCACCTCGCCGATGGGCGACTTGCCGCCGATTTCTTGATAGTGCTTGCGGACTTTGCCCGCCCGGCGCGAGGAAATCAGGCGCGCCAGGGGTTCACGAGCCAACCGGGCAAAAGGGAAGTCGATGATGTCAGGGTCGCAAAACAGGTTATAGAGAAAGGGTTCGATGGCCTCGAGCGAGTCGGGGCCGCCCAACTGAAACAGCACCACCCCCACGCGCGTGTCGAGACTGGAGTTCGTGCCGGTCAATCCTCAGCAACCTTTCTGAACTGTCGGGAACGTGAAATTCACCCCTGTTACGGGGGCCGCAACCAGGCCGTGTTGCACCCAAGAACTCATCCTACACAGTGCCGAGGGAAAACGGCAAGAAAATCCGAGCTGATGGTTGAATCGCTTGGATTGATATTGTGCAGCGCGGACCTGTTTTTTAGGTCCGCGGCTCGTGCCCGATGGACAAGGATAAGGCGCGGACCTGAAAAACAGGTCCGCGCTACCCTTCCTCGGCCCGAGTTTCCGCCTACCATCGGCAGCCGAAGGGCTGTCAACGGTCATAATGACAGGGCTTTCGAATTTTTTCTGCAAGCTCCAAAGCCCCGTCCTTCCCATGTCCTGGTGAGAAGCGCGGGCTAGAACTCTAGGAGGGCGCGGCCCAATGCCTGCCGTGCCAGGGGCCAGCGCTTCACCGCGTCAAAAAGAACCGCTGAGCCAAAAAGGGCCGCGCTACCCCGGGGGTCGTTCCGGGCTTACTTGACAAATAGGCTAGCGTTGTTATAATGGGTGTGTGCAGTGAGGCTGCGGACGGGACCCAATCGAACTTGCTCTCGCCTCCTTAACATCTCAGCTTTTGTCATCGAGCACAGGGAAAGTCTCGACGTTTTCACGAAAACGAAATCCCCGGAATGGGGCTGTTCACTCAGCCGGCGAAGCCGTGTGGAGAGGCGTGCCGACCGATATGCAAAATGATGGTCCAACGGGCTTTGTTGATGAAAACAAAGGATGACGAGACATGCCAGCGACACGATGTCACTGTAGAAGGCGACATGAGGGAGAGCTTGCCCGTTGGAATGTTGGGACAGGCTATAAATCCCTATATGGCACTGAATATAAAGCAGATAGATAGATTTATGGCTGCCGGGGACGGTCACAGCGTTTATCCTCGACGAGGCACCGATTGTTGCGTGGGCAAGGCAGATTTAGGGCGTATGCTCATGGTAAATTCGCCTGAATTTCTTGCCCCCGCGGGATGCAGGACGTGGCTGCCGACGGTTATTATCAGACCGGTCCACCCCTGCCCTTCCCACCCCTTGGTGAAACCCTCTTGATACTGTGAGAGATGCCAGTCAGAAAAGACGCGTGACATTGGCACGATTACCCCCCAGTTCAGGATGTTTCACGTGGAACATCGCGTGGGGGAAGAAAGGAACCGGATTGGGGGCGCCAGGTGGAGATTCTCTCCTTAGTTGTGACCCACCAGTACTGTGGTGGTGTGAATTGGAATTACATTTCAGTCGAAACGCGCGTGATTGCCGGAGCGCCTCCCGAGAATGCGGGAAGCGACAATTCAGTCTGTCGGCGGCGCACTTGCGATGCCTTGCGGAGTAGATTCCGGCATACCGCCTTCAGGGAAGAAGGTCCGCGAGAATGGCTGAACCCGTGAGTGCCCGAGTCTCTAACCAGCATTTCTCACCATGCTTGCACGGGGCTGCCGGAAGGGTTCGGTTTTAGAGCTTGTGAAGAAACTCGGACGTACTGTCATTCTGAGAATTGACAGCCCTTCGGCTGCCCACGATAGGCGGAAACTTGACTGGAAGAACCCATCACCCAACCTGTTATCCTGAGCAGCAGCGAAAGACCCCTGTATTTGAATTTTCAAGCAGTTACAGGACTCCTTCCTTGGCTTCGCGTCCTCGGGATGACCGGTTGATGGGTTTATTGCAGGCTGGAAAGCACCCCTTTCCAGGCCCGTGATGAGAAAGCCAGGCTAGCCGGGGCTTCTGACCAAGCTGGGACACTTTTGGGTGCCGGAATGTCGGGGCATTACTGCCTGGGAGAAACCCGTTGGCACGGTCATGATCAATACCCCCGCTTGATCCCTCTGTCACCCACCCCCGGCGCTCGGCGCGCCACACCTACATGAATCAGGAGGGGAGTTGTTAACAAAGCCCGCTCCGCAGAGGGAGGAGGGGTGGCGCGCCGAGCGCCATGGTGGTCTTATTTGGGTGCCGTTCTACCGCAGCCTGTTGAACCCCGCACTTCCCAACGTGTGGTTAGAAATCCGGACCGCAATAACATCAGTACCTATCCATTATTACCCACTTGACGCCGACGCTAGGCGAAGGTAGGATTTGTCTCTTGATGGGGAGCGCAAGCCATGATGCACGAGCACGAGCGGCAGCAGACAGCGATTGTCTTGGAATGCGAGGAAGCCGAGCAGGAATTGGCTCGTCTCGAAGAGAGCGCCCGCACCTTGGCGGAAAACATCCGGCAAGTGGCTGATTGGATTGAGTCTTCGACTTCTCCAGACTTCCTGAGAAAGATGGAGGTCCAGGAGCGGCACGCGAAAATTTTTTCTGAAGACGGGTCAAAACATTACGCCCAAGCCCTTGATATCCAAAGGGCAATGGAGACAGTTAAGCTCGTCATAGCGGCCAGAAAGAAAGTGGACGACCTCAGACAACGGAAGAATTCTCACGGACTTCGGTAATACCCCACGCTGGCGGCCAACATGATTGTAGGACACCCCGCAAAGGCGGGAATTTCTTGAACACACAGGGTTCGAGAGGCTGCGGGGAAAACCCGTAGGGCCGTCATAGTAAGCACATTCGCTGTCATGCCAAGCCCAGCGAAGGATCTCGCTCAGAGCCTTTTCATGGCAAAACGAAACTCATGTATTCCGGCCGCAGCGACCTCCCGAAAATGACGGTTCCCAAGGGTACTTCCGCAGCCTGCCGAGACGCATGTTCCACGTGAAACATATCCATGAACACCTCGCAATAATAGGGGGTTCTCAGCTTGCACCCCTGGGTGGAACTCATTACAATCCTTTCCGTGATCGATGAAACGCGGCTTCGCCATCTCCTCGAACCCTTTGGCCTGGACCTCTCATCCGCCCAGGACGGCCAAATCCTCGCCTATCTTCAACTGCTTCTTCGCTGGAATCAGAAAATCAACCTCACGGCCATCCGCGACCCGGAAGAGTGTGTGACGCGCCACTTTGGAGAAAGCCTTTTTCTTGCCCGGCACGTACAACTGCATGGGGAATTGCTCGACGTCGGCAGTGGCGCCGGATTCCCCGGATTGGCCCTTAAAATTGTATTCCCCTGGATTTCCCTCACCCTCCTCGATCCGGTGGCCAAGAAGCGAGCTTTTCTTAAGGAAGCCGCCCGGGTCTGTGGATTTCACCAGGTCGCAGTGCGGGGCGAGCGCTTGGAAGATTTGGCTCGCACGACGCCGGCGCCAGCGTTCGACTTTGCCACTATGCGAGCTGTCGGGAATCTGGAAGCACTTGTCCCCCTCGCCGCACATCGCCTGAAACCGAATGGAAATCTCCTCCTGTGGCTGTCGCACGACCAAGCCGCCGGGCTTGCGAGAATTGACTGTGGGCTGACCTGGAGCGATCCCCTGCCCATCCCCCTTACCCGCACAGGTGAAATCTGGCGGGGAGCAAAACCGGCCGAAATTAGGATTCCTGGCATTGCCTGAATTTGGTCCTGCCCAGCTTGACCCCTAAGGCTTTCCCACTTCTTGCTGAAAGTGTTCGTTAGCCGCGTCATGCGCCGCATCCCCAGGCGGATCGAGTGATTCGGGCGCTCGACCTGGCTGGCGCTAATTTTGGCCGCGTCCGGACCTTCGCGACCATTCTTTCCAATCATATCGATGACCTGTCGTACTGAGCGCACGTTCCACTGGGCGTCAAACGAAACCTAAGAATTATCATATCTCACGATGTATGATTTTATGTGTTAATGGTATCTACTCGCTAATATTGGGATGCCCTTGCGAGCGAAGGCCTAACGTGCCAGAAGAGGGCTTTATTCCTTAAGATTAGGGGGCCGGGTTCTCGGTTTTTCGCGGGCGCTTCGCGAAGCGCCCCCTACAGAAACACGCGCTTTATGACCGGGGCGGTTCGGAAGCCTTCCTCACGAAAACCAAGCCGTTTCGGAGCTTTTATAGCGTCTCTAGAGGACCGCCCTTCTCCTCATTTTTAGGGATGTGGGCTAGTATCAATACTCTTCACCTAAGTGCCCGATGGACAAGCAAAAGCCGCGGACCTAAAAAACAGGCCCGCGCTACCCTTCCTTGGCCCGAGTTTTCCGCCTATCAGGGGCAGCCGAGCGGCTGTCAATGCTCAGAATGAAAGCGAAGCAGTCAAGATGACAGCATGAGAGCGTTCTTCGGCACCCTGCCGAGCTCCGCCCTTCCGGCTCGCCCCTTGGAGCGTTCCAGTGTAGTGAGAGATTATGGCTAGGCTCGCAGCCTCAGCGCCAGAGTTTAATTCAGCAATATTGCGCCCGAATCCAACTCTTGCAGGACACGGCGCTTAGGCGGCGCGGGGGGATTCGAATTTGAGTTTTTCGGCAGGGGGGGTGCGCACATCCCATGCCAAGCCCACAGATTTCAGCAGGCGGATAAATCCATAGGAAAGATCGACTTCCCAGAGGCGAAGGCCGTGGCGGGCTGAGGTGGGGAAGGCATGATGATTATTGTGCCAGCCCTCTCCATAGGTCAGGAGGGCCACCCACCAGCAATTGGTGGAGAGGTCGGAAACTTCGAAGTTCCGGTACCCGAAAGTATGGCTGGCGGAGTTCACAAGCCAGGTGCTGTGGTAGGTGATGACCAACCGTACGCACATGCCCCATACCACAAAGGGCCAGCCGCCCAAAAGGTAAAGCACCACGGCCAGCATGATGGAGAGTTCCAGATAAAAGCGGCCCAAGAAGCGATAAAAGGGCTGGCGGAGCAGGTCCGGCGTATAACGCTCGGTGAGTTCGTCCCATTCCTTATCCTTAGGCATCCAGAACATCCAAAGGACATGGCTCCAAAAGAAGCCTTCACGCGCGCTGTGCGGGTCCCCCGCTTCGTCGGAGTACTGGTGGTGCTGCCGATGGTGCGCAACCCAGTCGATGGGGCCGCCTTCCAGGGTCAATGCTCCCAGAAAGGCGAGGGTGTATTCCAAGGCTTTGGAGCACTTGAAAGACCGGTGAGTAAGCAGACGGTGGTAGCCAACGCAGATTCCCAGCCCTCCGAAAAGCGCGTGGAGCAGGATGCAGAGGCCGACTGCCGCCCACGTGGTCTGCCAGAAAACGGCGATGACGCCGAGATGCATCGCAATTATGAAAGCAGCTTTGATAGGTTTGAACTGATCGCGTACGGGTACGACCGGCGAAGGCGGCATCGCCACACTGAGCTGAGCCATGTAATTTCCTCAAATGCCCGCCCAGGAGCCAAGTCCAGGCCGGCGGTACAATCTAATACATTGGATGTCCGAGCGCCCTGTTCGATTCAGACACCACAAGGAGAGGACCGGGGAAACTACCCCAACGCCCTTATGCGAAGCAATCCGCTTGGCACCAGAGAATATTATACCTCTCGGCGGGCGAGCCTTCACACAATTCGACAGCATCGAGATGAGCGCAAAGCCTAACCCGCTTAGAGGTTCAGCTAACCAGCCTTGCGGGTCTTAGACACGTTCGACGTTCGCCGCTTGCAAACCCTTGGGGCCCTTCTTGACTTCAAAGCTCACCCGGGCGCCCTCTTCGAGCGAGCGATATCCATCGCCCTGGATCGCTGAGAAGTGTACGAATACATCTTCGCCGCTTTCTCTTTGGATGAATCCGTACCCTTTGGCGGCGTTGAACCACTTTACCGTTCCTTGTTCCTTCATACTGAATGCACCTGATTAATGTGATTTTGGCAATTTGTCGAATAGGGAACAGCGGGAATGCCCAACGGCTCCGGCAATAACTCGTCTCGCAAATTCTTTAACCGTATTTTGTGCGCTGCTTGTGTTTGCGATCAGGCGAAAATTGCTACAACAAACTGCGGGGTTGACCATACCACTATTTTCAAAAGCGCGCTATTCCAAAAACGCCTAAAAATAACATTCAAGACAATTTGTCCGATATTAGATTTCTGCGTGTTTATTACCTTTTAAACACAGAATTCGAGCTTAGACCCCTGCTACAACGGGATTCTTTAAGAGTTTCGCCAGCCCTGGGATTGCGGAGCGCAACATATCGCACGAGCCACGGTAGTGGCGACTTCAAGATCACGCTTGATCCATCGTGATGATTCCCCCCCTGCTGACGCTGAAGAAGTATTCCCACTTCCCTTTTTGCCCACGGCGAACAGCCGTGGGCAAAAAGATGTCGCCGCTGACGCGGCTTCGGACGATGAGCAATACGAGATAAAATCCCCCCCATCCGCCGCCCCCTCTGAATTAGCTCACAGTATGATATTTCTGGTTTAGATTCTTCGTTACGCCTCAGAAGGTTTCCTGAAGGCATACAATTTGCGTTATTCTAATCAGGAGATAACAACTTGAGGTCAAGGTCGGATGGAACCAGAGCGACGCTGCCCGCGGTGCGGGCGCAAAATCCCGTGGGGGCAAACAACGTGCCCCTTCTGCCCGGGCCACGGCGGATATCTCTGGTCGCTACGGCGCGACACCTTCCTGGCCGTTGTGATCGTGCTTCTGATCCTTCTGTTCGTCATTACGGGCTTTACTGTCAGGCGCTATCACAGGGTGGAGAGGCGCTTGGCGGAGAATTGGTACAGCCAGGGAGAGCAGGCTCTGAAGGCCGGGCACGCCGCTGAGGCGCTGGCGGACTTCCGCAACGCGCTGGCTTATTCGCGGGACAATCCCCTTTATCAACTGCGACTGGCCCAAGCGCTTGTAGCAACGGGCCGCCTTCAGGAGGCGCGCATTTACCTGCTCAGCCTCCGGGACCGCGAACCTGGGAATGGCCCCGTGAATCTGGAGTTGGCGCGGTTGGCGGTGCGCGAGCGTGCTTACCCGGAGGCCTTGCAGTATTTCCATGACGCGGTTTACTGCGAGTGGGAAGGCGATTTGGTGGTCCAGCGCCGAGCGGTGAGGCTGGAGCTGGTGAAATTCCTACTCGACTCTGATCAGAAGGCCGCGGCGCGCGCGGAACTGATCGCCGTAGCCGCCAATCTGCCCCCCGACGCGAAACTGCAAGTCCAGGTCGGCGCACTGCTGATGAACGCGGGCGGGAACGACGACGCGTTGAGACTCTTTCGCCAGGCGCTGGCCGAGGAACCGCACTCGGCGCCGGCGCTGGCAGGAGCGGGAGAATGTTACTTTCTAAACGGCCAATATGCGCGGGCCGAACCTTACCTGAGCCAGGCTTTACGGCAGGACCCGAACCTGACGCAGGCTGCCGCGATGCGGGACACCGTACGGGCCGTGCTGGATATGGATCCCTTCATCCGCTGGCTGGGTGAGCAGGACCGGGAGCGGCGCGCGCATCAGGACTTTGACCAGGCATTGACGCGCCTTGAAGCCTGCGCCGCGCAGCGGGGGATCGACTTGCAGGGCAAGTCTGGCGACCCACTGCAAACGCTCTACGCGCAGACCACCGCGCTCCAACCCAGGATGCGGCGACCCACACTCAGCCGCGATGCGGAATTAGTCTCCAGCACTATGGACTTGGTCTTTGAAATTGAAAAAGCGGCCTCCCAAGCGTGTGGCGAGCCCCAGGGCCTGGACTTGGCGCTGGTGTTGATTGCGCGTGAGCAGGAAGGAGCACGGCCGTGAGCGACGCACCGGCGCCACTGCCTCCGCCCCCGGACAGCGATCCTTCCTGGCTGCGGGCGGCCTGGGCCAGAATGCGCCAGCGGATCGGTTGGCTGCCCGAGCGCGAGACGCTGCGCGAACCGCAGCTTTTCCTTCTGCTGGCGGTCATCATCGGCCTGATTTCCGGCCTGGCCGTCGTCCTGTTCCGGATCGCCATCGATTGGACGCGCCTGACCGTTTTCGGTTCCGCCCTCACCCCTCCCCCGGCCCGTACCTTGCTGGTGCCCACACTCGGTGGGTTGGTTGTCGCTTTGCTGGTGATCAAATTCTTCCCGCGTGCGCGGGGCAGTGGCGTCAACCAGACCAAAGCGGCCGTGTATATATACGACGGCTACATTCCCTTCAACACGGTGATTGGCAAGTTCATATGCTGCGCCCTGGCCATTGGGACCGGGCAGTCGCTGGGGCCCGAGGACCCCTCGCTGCAAATGGGCGCCGGGATCGCTTCGGCGCTGGGACGGCGGCTAAGGCTATCGCGCGAAAAGGTGCGCCTGATCGCGCCCGTGGGCGCGGCCGCGGGCTTGGCGGCAGCGTTTAACGCTCCCATTTCCGCGGTCCTGTTCGTAATCGAAGAGGTGATCGGAAGGTGGACGGCGGGGGTGCTGGGGGCGGTGGTGCTTGCAGCCGTGTCGAGTGTAGTGGTGTTGCGGTGGTTTCTGGGTGAACAAGCGCTGTTTCGGATTCCCGAATACCACCTGGTCCATCCCGCCGAGTTGCTGGCGTATGCAGCCCTGGGGGTCATCGGGGGTATCTCCTCATTGCTCTTGGTAAAGCTCATTGCCTCCGTGCGGCCACGGCTAAAAGCTCTACCGCGCTGGACCCAGTATTTTCAGCCCGCGGTGGCAGGATTGCTGATCGGTGTGATCGGCCTCTGGCTTCCACAGGTGATGGGCGCCGGCTACGACTTCATCGACCAGGCGATGCACGACGAGTTCACCTGGCGAATGCTGGCGCTGTTGGCGGCGTTCAAGATCCTTTCCAGCGGCCTTTCCTTTGTCAGCGGCACGCCCGGCGGTATGTTTGCGCCCGCGCTGTTCATCGGCGCCATGATCGGCGGCGCCGTGGGCAGCATCGAGCATCATTTCTTTCCCTGGCTCACGGGTTCGGTGGGTGCGTACGCGCTGGTGGGCATGGGGACCTTGTTCGCGGGATTCCTGCGCGTGCCCATGACCTCGGTGTTCATGGTGCTCGAGGTCAGCGGCAACTATTCCATCATTCTCCCCGTGATGGTTTCCAACACCATTGCCTACCTGATTTCCCGGCAATACCAGCGGACATCGCTTTTTGATCTGCTCTCCCGGCAGGATGGCACGGACTTGCCTTCGATGGAAGAGCGCCGCGAAGAAGTTTCCGTGCACGTGGAAGACGCCATGCGAGTCTATCAAGGTGCGGTGCTGAAAAACGAGGAAACCCTCAGCGTGGCGCTGGCGCGTGCTGACGCCTCTCCGGAGGTTTTCGTATTCGTCCAGGATGGCGCGGGAAGATGGTATGGGATCACGAGGGACGAACTGCGCCGCCAAGCCGCGCAGTTTCCGGAGGGGGCAACCTTGCGCAGTGTTCTCCCGCGAGAGCAGCTACCGCACCTCCATCCTGACCATGCGCTGGAAGAAGCGCTGCGGCGCCTGGGCGATTGGCCGATTCTGCCCGTCGTGAATCGGGCGGACTTCCGCAAATTGGAAGGTGTTGTGGGCCTCCCCGACATCCTGGGAGCTTACCACGCGGCGGGAGGACCCTAACCGCCCGGACCGTCGTTGGATAGGTACTGATCGAGGGAATGGAGCTCGCGCGCGAGCTCGTCCACGCGATGCTCCAGTAGGTTGCGAATGGAGAGCATGCCGGTGAGTTGGCCGCTGGTGTTGACGATCGGCAGGTGGCGGACGTGGCGTTCCACCATGTGGACCAGCGCATCTTCCTCGTGGCTCTCGTCGGTGATGGTCTCGGCGGGAGATGTCATGACTTCACCCACGCGAGTGTCCTTGGTATGGCGGTGACGCAGGACCACGCGCAACATCACGTCACGCTCGGTGAAAATGCCGCACAACTTTCCGCCATCGACAACGGCGACAGCGCCCACGCCGTGCTCGGCCATCATTTCCACGGCCTCCAGCACGGTCGCGCTGGGCGCAACGGCAGCAGGAGGAACACTGGCAATCTTGAGAAGACTCATCGCTGCCTCCGGGCAAGGACGATTTAGAAGTTAAACGGAACAGGTTTCGAACGACACTGGAACGGTAAGAGTAAGGCGGCGGAAGGCGGAAGTCAAGATGGCAGGCAGGACCCTGATCCGCACGTAATTTTGTGAACGGGCGAAAAAATCTTATCGCGAGTGCATTTTTCTCTTGACATGTTATAGACAATATGTATATATTATGTCTATGTCTGCACGCATCCCAACGC
>JBEKQO010000243.1:0-20444 GCA_049519635.1 Terriglobia bacterium
CGGGAAGGGGGACGTTCGCGCCTCTATCTCGATCTCATGCGAACCCTGCTCGATGCCCCGCCTTGCGCGGTGGAAAAAACGGCGCGGGCGGCCCTGACTCCCGAACCGGCCGCGCACCCGTTGTTCACGGAACGGGTGGAGATGTTTCGCCAAGCCGAAATCGAGGTGGTTCTGGAAAACCGCCGATTGCACCCGCTGGGGGGTTCCTGAAAAAAGAATTCTTTTTTAATACGACCGAAGCCAGTATGTCGATGAAAACAAACAAAACCTCTGACAAAATGCTCGAGGAAAAGGCGGCCATTTACGGGCTCGGGCAGGGATGCGCGCACAATATCAGTGGGTTGGCGCAGTTTTGATTTAAGTGCTTATTTATCCTGTAGCACAGACCGTTAGCGCCAACACTGTTCACTTAAGAGGTTGGAGGAAATTATTGATCCATCTGTTCCGGAAAGGCCCCCTCACGTTTTTGTTTGCGGATTTGTCGAGATGCATATACTTAACTTAAAAATGCTCTAGCGCATAACTCCAACATATCAAACCCGTCAAGCTGCACCGAGATTGCGCCAGAACCCCTTTTGGTACAGCGCGACGGCGGCTGGTGACACGAGTGTTGGGCTTACCCCTGCATCGACCGACTTCGCCACCGCGAGCCCGCTGGATCTCGCCGACTGTCCACTTACCTTGATCAACATTGGATTGTGGCGAGGCACAGGGTTGATGGCACCCTTCGTCGTTCCCGATGGCATCAAGGGCACGTCGCGGTAAAATATCGGCGCCCCCACCGGGTCCTTCGACGTCTGGATCGCCATGCGGCCACGGGAGAGCGCCCCGGGCGCGTAGGGGCCGCTGAGCCCGGTGATGGTCACTGCCGCTCGGGCCGCCACGGAGTGCTTCTTGATCGCCTCCCACGTCGCGGTATCCGGAATCCAGGTATGCGCCGCGGCTTGCTCCGGCGTGAGCTTGGGCAATTCATTGGTCGGCGAGATGCAACGCGGGTCGATTTCACCGATGCGCATCGGCTCACCGCGCGATTCCGCATAGATCGCGGGCGAGCCATCCGCAAACGCGACGTCAATCCCCCACCGCTCGGCATGTTCCGCCGCATCGTGCCAGATAAAGGTAGGAGGACCGATCTCGGGCGGGAAGATCGATCCCTCGAGTGGGTAATCGATCGTGATCGTGGCTAGGCGCGCCGGCGTCCCGGGGACGCTGGGCCCATCCTGGGACTGAGCCGCAACGTGTCCTCCGCGCGCCAACCCCGCGGCAAGAATGGCGCCGGCGAAGAGCAACGTGATCCAAGTCCGTTGCAACATGCTTTCCCTCCTTATCATTTCCTTGCCAGACGTCCCGAAGACCGCGAACACGGAATTTCCATGATGATTTCCCGGCCACTCCGAAGCCACCTCACCATTGGTAAAGCCAGACGTAACTCGTGACCTGGCTCTGATGTGGCGGTGCATACGGCTTCCCCTCCTTCTCCTCACCGTTTCGCCAAACCAGGCGGAACCCATTATGGAAAATGACAGGGTCCTCATCGTGGAAACGGTATGCCGAAAAACGGCACGTGCCGTGGGCGTGTTTCTCCTTGTGGGTCAGTCCTGCCAGGGGTAAATGGTAAAGGCCGCGGTTGAAGTAGTATGTTCCCAGGAAGTAATCCTCGGTGCCGGAAGAGAGCAGCAGGGGCTCGGCCTCGCCATCGAGGTAAGCCCTCAGCATGCCTTCCAGGAAGTCGAGGTTCTTGCTGGCAACCGCGAGGGTGACCTGGTAAAGGGCGCCGCGGGCCTGCGATTGGGCAATGTCGAGCATCTCCAGGGGTTTGAGCGCCACGTCGTTATGCACTTGGAGGCGCAACCGGGCGTCGGCGGGCAGCCGGATGTTTCCGAGGTACACCGGAAGGTTCTCGATTCCACGGATAATCCACCAAAAGGTTTGAGGTTTGGTGACTCCCGGCCCGAGCTCGCCGGTAATCCGGATACTTTTTCCGAAGGGCACCCGGTAGGTGTTGTAGAGTCCGCTCGGTTGGCCGGTCTTGCCGAGACGGTCGGTGCCCCAAGGGGCGGAGGAATCGCGCCAGCCGATTCCGTGGCCCAGAAACAGCTCCATATCGATGGAGGGTGCCGCCTCTCCATCCACATAGAAGCGAATCCGCGTATGTTCATACCCCGGCCAATCGCCGCCAAACCACATGTGGGTCAAACATCCTGTGCCGTTATACTGGAAGAGCTCCGCCTCGTGGTCAGGGTAGAGCATTCCTTCCTTTCCAGCGGTTCCAAACGTCTTGACGTCATTGGCAGACACATCTCGTTCTCCACCACTTCCCAGACCTCTGGAGGCGCCAGCAAGCAAGATAATGGCCGCCAACGGCAATACCAAGGGCAAATTCCGGCGAGTCTTCGCGGCATTCGTGCACTGATTCCTCATGATGACCTTTTCCCTTCCCGGATAGTCGGTTTCGGCTTGTTGAGGAGCCGGTTCGTAAGAGGATTGCGCCAAAATCCTCTGGCCCCCTTCAAAATGGACGCCGGGAAGCTGGGGATCAATTTCCAAGGCCCTGCGGTACTGCCCCGTCGCCCCCGCAAAATCATCCTGGCGCCCGCGCCCGGATCAGGTGCATCTGGGCGGATTCCGGCGACACCTCCGCCAACCTCGAGAGCTGCTGCGCCGCCAAATCGGAGTAGGCGCGGTAAGCAAGATAAATGGCGGCGGGCGCATCGGACCCGGCCGGTCCCAGGGCCCGTAAGGCATCGATGGCGCGATCCCGGTCATGGAATTCGTAATTGAGCGTATCCAAGTCTATGCCCGCCTCCGCCCGCACCGTGGCGTCTTGAACGTGCGGAAAGGACTCAGCCGGCAGGGGCCAAGTCTCTTGCTTGTTGCCGCGGCGGAACTCGCTCATCCCCGGGAAGGCATTGGCGTTCCAGAGCGCCGGTTAGAGCTTGAGGGCCTCGCGAAACTCCTGCGCGGCTTGGGTGTAATCCCCGTGGGTAAAGGCTATGACTCCCAGGTTGGTAGGCGCCGATGAGTTTTTCGGATGCAGACGCAGGATCTCGCGAAATTCCCGTATGGCGACGGTATCCTGGTGGGCATGGAGCGCTTCCTGCGCCCGCTGGTAATGCTGCTGGATCTCGGACAGGTTGCCATTCCCGGCCGAGAGCCCGGCGCAAGCGATCAGGCCGCAGCAAACGCAGTCCCATAGACCTTTATGCATTTTGAACTCCCGCTGACTCGGATTTCTCACCGCCTTTGGGCGCTACCCTTCCAACCCCCATAAGACCACCGTCCCTATTATGTCCGTATTATGTCCGTTGCCACGCATCGTACGCTAACCTATAATCCATTCCAAATTCTGCGGCGTGTTTCCCGAGTCTAAGGAGAAAGCAGTGAAACCAAGCTTACCGTGGTTGTTTCTGTGCTGGGCTCTTCTGCCCATATCGTGCCTTTCCCTCGGCCGCGAAGGGCAACAGGCTGACCAAGCGACGATCGAGAGCTATTCGCGGGAGGCGGAGGAGGCGCTGGCACGAAAAGATGCGGGCGCGGCCATTGTGGCGCTCGAAAAACTCGCCCACCTGACTCCCAACAATCCCGAAGTTTATGCGAACCTCGGGGCCGTTTACTACGCCCGAGGTCGTTACGCCCAGGCCGCGGAAGCATTCCAACGGGCACTTCGCCTTGACCCAAAGATGCCCAATGTCCCCCTCATGCTGGGATTGTGCGATGCGGAACTCGGGCGCTCGCAAGAGGCAGTTCCGATTCTCGAGTCGGCTTTCCGGCATCCTCCCAGCGCTGAGATGGGCCGCACCATCGGGCTGAAATTAATCGTGGTGTATACGTCTATGGGCCAGCCCACCAAAGCGCTCGAAACCATTGAGACCTTGCTCGGTCGAAACCCGAATGATCCCGAAGTCCTGTATCGTGCTTCCCACTTATATGGGGACAGGGCTCTCCAAACCATGATGCGGCTTGCACAGGTGGCGCCGGAGTCGGTGTGGAAACAGATGGCGTTCGCTGAAGCCCTCGAGGGAGAGAAGCGGTATGACCTGGCAATTATTGAATACCAGAAAGTGATTGCCGCCGATCCCGATATGGCCGGGGTTCATTACCGCCTGGGAAGGGCCATGCTGCTGAAGGCTCCCGACAGTGAAGAGGCTCGACAAGCGGCTTTGAAGGAGTTCCAACAGGACCTCGCGGTCGAGCCCAACAACGGTGCCGCCGAATACGAATTTGGCGAGATATGCCGCCGGCGGGGTCAGTTCGAGCCTGCACGGGACCACTTCTCCCGGGCGGTAGAGATTGACCCCAACATCGAGGACGCTCAGATCGCCTTGGCCCGTACTCTGATTCAACTCCAAAAGCCCAAAGCATCCCTGCCCCACCTACTCGCCGCCATTCAGATCAATCCGAAGAACGAACTCTCTCACTTCCTGCTTGCCCGTGCTTACCAATCGTTGGGGGATTCGGCAGGCTACCAGCATGAAATGACGCTTTACCAGAAATACCATTCCCAGCCCTATGCCGACAAACCGGGGCAGGAGGAGCAAGCACCGCAGGCATTGACAACTCCCGAGGTTACAAAGCAATCGCTGGATTCTGAGGCGCCACCTCAACCGTAACTGTCCAAACGCGGTTGTGCGGATTCTTCCGCTTCGAGAACCATGCTCGGCGAGCAGAGCGCTTGCCTTCCGCGCCCTCAAGTTTCCTTGTGGTTCACGCTCGAACTTCTGACGGCGACCGTCTACCGGGGCCATCTTTCGGAGAGCGGCGGGAACTTCGGAAATTCCGCGTGCGGCTCCCTTTGGTACCAATACGCAACCGAAGCCACATCGTCGGCGAGCGCCTGGTACTTTTCGGTGGGCCACCAGCCCAAGGCCTGGATGGTAACTCGGAGATCGGAACTAAAGTTAATGGGGTCCATCAGGTGCCACCGATAAAGGCTCCACTTGGGTGGACCCTCCTTGCCTTCATGTTTCAGCACGCACCCGTTATAGGCGGTGCTGTAGGTTTCGGGAAAGCCATAACTCCCGCCGAAGTAGTCTTCGGTTCCGGTGCCGCAAATCGTCGGGAATTCCCGGTCGCCATCGATGTAAAACTTCACTTCGCCTTCTCCGAACCACCCTTCCGACAACTGTGTCCATGCCAGGAATGTCCCCGCGTAGCGGCCTTCTCCTTTGACGGCGTCCAAGATCGTATGCACGGGGGCGGATCGGTCGGTGACGGAACGCCGCCATTGGGCATGAAAATACCCCGCCTGCTCGGGGATCTCGGTTTTGGCATAAGTGATCTGGTAGGCGAGCAAGCGGAGATCTTTGTCCGCATCGTTGGTGAAAGTGACCTTGGCGTGCCGCTTGAAAGGCATCGGCCAATAGCAGTTGAGAGCCGATGTGGGGTTAACCACAACGGCCAGTGAGTTCACCCGCGCGAACAGATCGTGCCCCACCGCAAAGAAGTCGGTCATGGGCACCTCAACGGAGGGTGTGCTTTCTCCATCCCAATAAAAACGCAAGACGCAGGGCCGCCCGTTTCCAGTCCAGGTCTCATCAGTAGCCATCCAGATATGCTGGATGACTCCGGGCCCTTCCACATCCATCAAGGTCACCGTCTCTCTCGCCTTGGGTTTCAGGAAGGGGTTCACCTTCCATCCTTGGCCGAGATCAGCGGCGGCCTTCGAGAATGGGAGATTGGGGTCGCTGGGGTTCGGAATCGCGCGGCCTCCCATCCCTTTCTTCCCCGTTGGATTCTCGGCGCAAACGGAGTAAGTCTCGGCGCCGGTCAGGATGGGGAGAGTCCCGAGGCCGGGATTAAACCCGAGGGCTGGAATGGGCTTTGATTCTGCCAGGGTTTGCGATGAACCGAACATTGACAAACCCGATGCGGCAAGAATGGACTTCAGAAAATCCCCTCTGCCCAGCTTTCCCATGCTGACTCCCTCCTTCACAAGTTTGATGGTCATGAAAAGGAACCGTGGGAGTCCCGAGGCCTCTTCCCGAGACCCCCACGGTGTTGCATGTTGAGGGTGGACTACCCCACTTCAGAATTGCAGTCGCAAGGTAAATTCCATACGACGCATGGTCGTGGAGTTGGCCTTGATGGAAGTGCCCTGCAACCCTGTAATTCGTCCGGCCGTGGCATCGTCTATGTTCGCGTCGGGCTCGCCCAGGGGAGCGCCATTTAAGGCGTTGTAGTTTTCCCAACGGACCTGGAGACGAGTATCTTCACGGTTCAACGGGGTCTTGAAGGTGAACTCTTTCCACAAGGCCCAGTCGGTCCCGAGCAGGCCGGGGCCACGGAAGCTTCCCCGCGCGGCATTGCCCCAACGGCAGCACTGCGTCTCCTGCCCCGGGAACTGCGGAGCCTCGAAGGCCGCAGGGTTGTACCATCCGGCGGTAGTCTTCGAGGAGGGGTAGAGCGAAACACCCGGTATGCGGTCGGGTCTCTGCCCCCAGCCGGCATTCAGCGTGGAGCCACTCGCCATCGTCGGCGATAGCGCAAAGCCGTCCTCGACAATGGTTACGCCATTGAATTGCCAGCCTCCCAGCACCAACTTTTTTATGCCGGTGGCATTGGACCCCCAATGCAATCCTTGGCCGTAGGGCAACTGCCAGTTATGGGTCAAGCTCCAAACCGCCGCCCGGTCCTGATTGGTCCCTACTCCATAGGATGCTTCCCGGTCATAGGGGTCGGTACCCTGGTCCGCCCAGGCGAAGCCGGCGATCTCCGTGTCCAGGGACTTGGACCAAGTGAAGGAAGAAGTCAGGGAGTAGCCGTTAGAGAAGCGCTTATCCACGATGAATTGCATGGCGTTGTAGCTGGAATTCGCGCCGTCATTCCTGCTTCCAATCCCCTGAGTTAAGCCGTAGAGTTGGTAATAGGGTTCCCGATCCACAATGTTTCCCGTACCAGGAGGCGCTTCGTTGATGCCGGGATCCCATGCCAGATCCGTTCCCTTCGTCCCCACGTAACCCAGCGAAACCTTCAGATCGTTCTTGATCACATGTTCCACGGTGAAATTCCATTGATCGACGTGCTCCGTCGGGGTATAGGCAGGACTGTAGTAGGTGCTGGCCCCGTTGGGCACCGGCAATTGCCCCGACGAGGGAGCGTTGAAGGGAGCAGCCGCGGGCACATATCCCTGGTCGAGAGGGAATATGGGCTGGTAGATATTGTTGGGAGAAACATTTTGGGTCCCCGAGATGGGGAACACAATGGACATCTCCTGGAACGTGCTGGCGTAATTGGTGGCGAAATAGCTCCGCCCCAGGCCTGCCCTGACCACGGTATCCTGAGTCAGTTTGTAAGCCAATCCCAAACGCGGCGCCCAGCCTTTGTGGTAGCCATCAACGTTGGCAGAGCTCGATACGCCCCCCAGATTGGCCAGAGCGACGTTGCCCGAGCCGGGCTCAAAATTCGCCAGACCACCTTTGATGCCGGTTTCATCCGGACCAAAATAGTCCCAGCGCAGGCCGTAATTGGCCGTCAGCTTGGGAGTCACGTGCCAGGTATCCTGGAAGTAAAGGGCATTCCTCCACTGCCGTTCATGGGGGATGAAATTATACACACCGCGCAAAAAGCTGTCGGGAAGGCCGAGCATAAAGCTTGCCCCGCTGATTCCCGATCCCGCTACGTCCGGAGTCCCGGTGGTCACGGCATCGAATTGGAAATACCCGCTGGTATGGGCATTGACAGTAAACAAATCCTCCATGTTGCGGTGGACGTCCACGCCCCAGCGGAGTTGGTGAGCCCCATGCACCCAGGTCCAGTTATTCACGCCTTGCCAGACATCGATTATGTCCAGGCGAGGAAGCGCCACACTGTTTCCCCCGGGGCCTTCGGTGAAACCACCGATGGGACCATCAATCACAAACCCGGCCAGCCCCCCCGTTATGGGGCCCCCGAGATTGAGTCCCGAGATTCCGATCTGGTTGTTCGTGTTCAGTTTGGCGTCCGGCGTGTAACCTTGCAGATGCCAACGCAGCACTCCACCGCGAAACTCCGCCAGCAGGTTGCTGCCAAAGGTATGGGTGTAGTTTAACGCCACCTGATCGTCGTGCGTGGGAACGTCCTCCGCCGCCAGCCCGCCGGTCGGCGGCCCTCCCGCCACGGTTCCAAACAGACCCGGGGTCAGCAGGTGCGAATACATGTAGGTGTTACGAACGAATATCTTGTCTTTTTCGGTGATATTGTAATCCCAGCGCACATCAAATTGATCGGTCCGAAACGACGTAGCCCCACTGCCCACATAGTTGACGTCGTAGGGATCGGCGCTGCCCTGGCCGATATTGGGCTCGGGAACCAGATTGAAGAGATTGGTGGCCACCTTGCTAATCCGGTCTGGGCAGATCACGTTCAAGGTCCCGTTGCAGGCAAACTGGGTCCGCCCCGATCCATCGGGATTGCCGGTCGAGGGGTCAAAAATCGGATACGTCGCCGCCAGGGCGCTGAAGTCTCCCTGGCGCCAGGCCGCCACCGGCACCGCGGCCGTGATCGTGTCGTCCTCGGCCCGGCGCAGGAGTTGGTAGTCCCCGAACAAGAACATCTTATTCTTCTTGATGGGACCTCCCAAGCTGAACGCCCCCTGGTTCTGATTGAACGGCGCAGGCCCCAGACCCTTGCCCTCGGGCCCGGTACCGGCAATTTTCTCGGTGAAGGGATTGGCGGCAAACGTCGCCTTGTTCATATTGCTCCACCACACCGATCCATGGAGTGCGTTCGTCCCCGACTTGGTAACATACTGCGCAATCAATCCCGCCGAGTTGCCAAACTCGGGATCGTAATTGCTGGCCGACATCTTGACTTCGGAAACCGAATCTTGATTCGGCGCAATTACAATCTGGTTGCTGAAACAACATGCCAGGTCCGTGATGCCGTCGATCATATAATCGTTGGCGCCGAACCACATGCCGTTCACCGTAATCGAAGTCGCCCCGCTGGGGGTTTCGCCTTCCCCGATTTGAAGGTAGTTTTCGATCGCCCCCGGCACAATGTCAAAAAGCTTCGTCAGGTTGTGCGCCTGGATGGGGAGAGCTTCGACGGTCTGTTCATTGATGTTTTTGGAGACATCGGTTTTCTCGCTCTTCAGGATCGCCGGGGCGGCGGTCACCGTAATCTCCTGGGTCACCGCGCCCATCTCCAGCTTGGAATCGACCCGCACCGTCGAGTCGACTTGCAGTGTAACGTGCTGCTGGATGAAACGCTTGAATCCCTGCGCCTCCACTGCCACGGTATATTCACCGGGGAGAAGGTGGGTAATGTTGAACAAACCGGCGGAATCGGCAACCCCCTTGGTTGCGATGCCGGTGCTCACTTCGGTTACGGTAATATTGGCGGCGGGAACGGCGGCCCCGGAAGGGTCACTCACGTACCCCGTCATCGAGCCCGTATTCACTTGGGCACAGCAAATCGGCAGTTGCAGAGATACCAGCAGCAGGCTGCCCAACCCCCAAGCCAAGATCTTAATCCATTGCCCCCCGGGTGGCGGGTGAGTACCGAAACTTTTGTGCATAACTTTTCCCATGTTATTCTGCCCCTCCTGTTCCTTTAGGCATTAAATTGATTGTGGGGACCCAAGACCCGGGCTGTAAGACCTCGGGAGAGAACTCCTGCGTGCTCCAAATGCTCTGGCGCACTTTGTTAATCGATCCAACTTGTTGGGGTACCATCCTGTTTTACCACCTCATCTGGCCACCCTAAACGAGAACCCGGCGCTCCGACGTGCAAGGACAGCAAGCTATAAAAATAATCTATCCAGATGATGCGAGGTCGCTTATAACATGGCAAATAGATGGTTGTCAACACAAAATTAAACGATTATACTGAGGCCTTAAATTTCTCGCCGTGCAATACTTTCGGCGCTGCAAACTTCCATAGTAGTTTTGCAACTAATTCATTTTGTTTAAGATATGGAGATATTACCGCGCACACGCACGCCGCCTGGTCCAGATGAAAGAGGGCCTCGCGCTAGAGATTCGTTTCATTTCTCTTTTTTGATGGCGTTTTTTGTGGTATTAAGTGGCTCGTTTTAATAGGTGGCAGTGGGGGAGAGGAAATTTCGAGATGCACACTCTTCGCGACGTGGCACGATTGGCGGGAGTATCGGTAGCAACCACTTCCAAGGTTCTCAACAAAAAGGGTTTCGTCAGCCCCAAGTTGACCCAGCGCGTCCTCAGCGCCGTAGAGTCTCTGGACTACCACCCCGACCAAGTGGCGCGTAGCCTGAAAGTTCGCCAGACGCAGACCATCGGCATGGTCATTCCGGACATCACGAACCCGTTTTACACGGACGTCATCCGCGGGGTGGAAACCGAGGTGCGGGTCAGGGGGTATTCGCTCATTCTGGCCGATGCCAACGATGATCCCGCCTTAGAGGATGTGAACCTCAGAATGCTTTTTGCCCGGCGCGCGGATGGCATCCTGCTGGCCCCCACCGTGGGCTCCACCATTCAAGGGCGCTTGACGCGGCGGCGCTTTCCGCTGGTTCTGTTCGATCGGCTCTGCCCGGGATTGAAATGCTCCGCCGTGGTGACGGACAATGTCGGGGCCGCCTATGATGCCACCCGCCACCTGCTCGGCCTGGGCCACCGGCGCATTGCCATCATCACCGGCCACCTGGGTTTGCCCAACGCCCATGATCGCCTGGAAGGCTTCCGCAGTGCCCTTCAGGAGGCTCCCCTGGCGCTGCCTCAGGAATACCTTCGCCGGGGAGACTTCCAATTGGAAAGCGGATACAGGGAAGGCATACAATTGATGCAGTTGCCGGATCCGCCTACCGCCATTTTCGCTTGCAACAACCAAATGACCCTGGGATTGATGCGGGCTTTGTGGGAACTCCGTATCCCGTGCCCCGAGCAGGTGAGCGTGCTGGGGTTTGATGATTTTGACTGGGCGGCAAATTTCAGTCCGCGGCTGACCACCGTCGCCCAACCCACGCGGGAAATGGGTAAGCAGGCCGTCCAGTTGCTCCTGGGGAAAATAGAATCGTTTAACAAAGGCATCGAGGTCGATGGGGAGGAGGTGGTTGCGCTCAAGGCCGAGCTGCGAGTTCGTGACTCGACAGCCGCACCTTACTCCCGGCCAAGCGCCAGTCCAACCTTGGCCCCGCAACCTTCAGGGGCTGAGGGGCAGCAATCTTGGGAGCGAACGGATTGAAGTGGCACGGGCGTCCCGCCCATGAGCGGTAACGGCCAAAATGGCCGTGCCACCACCCTATTGAAGTTTGTGGTGGCAGCAATCATCCCAACCTGCGGGGGTAGGTCATGGCAGAAATCAACGGTGTGATAATGAACAAACCGTGCAATAGGTTACGAGGCAGGTTGCCGAAGATCGGGATTCGTCCGGCGATTGACGGGCGGCGCAAGGGCGTGCGCGAATCGCTCGAGGGGCAAGTGATGGGCATGGCGAAAGCCGCCGCAGACTTCCTGGCGAAGAACCTGCGTCACCCGAACGGTCTGCCGGTGGAATGCGTGGTGGCGGAGTCGCCTTGTTGGTGCTACGGGTCAGAGACGATGGACATGGACCCGCTGATTCCCAAGGCGGTGTGGGGCTTTAACGGCACCGAGCGCCCGGGCGCCGTCTATCTGGCCGCGGTGCTGGCCGGACACAACCAGAAAGGGTTGCCGGCCTTCGGCATTTACGGGCAGGACGTGCAGGATTCCACCGACGCCACGATTCCCGATGACGTGCAGGAGAAGTTGCTGCAATTCGCCAAGGCGGGCCTGGCGGTGGCGGAGATGCGCGGCAAGTCCTATCTGTCTTTGGGCTCCGTCTCCATGGGCATTGCCGGTTCCATGGTCAATGCGGATTTCTTCCAGAATTACCTGGGCATGCGCAACGAGTACGTGGACATGTCGGAGTTCGTCCGGCGCATCGACGAGAAGATTTACGACCCCGAGGAGTTCGATCGCGCCATGGCTTGGGTGAAGGCCCATTGTCCCGAGGGGAAGGACTGGAATCCCCCCGCCCTGCAGAAGTCTCGCCAGGCGAAGGACGCCGACTGGGTGGCGTCGGTGAAGATGGCCATCATCGCCCGCGACCTGATGGTGGGCAATCCACGTTTGGCGGAACTTGGCTACGGTGAAGAGGCTCTCGGCCGCAACGCCATGGTGGCGGGCTTTCAGGGCCAGCGCCAATGGACCGACCATTTCCCCAACGGCGATTTTATGGAAGCGATCCTGAACTCCTCTTTTGACTGGAACGGCATCCGCGAGGCTTTTGTGTTTGCCACGGAAAACGATTCCCTGAACGGGGCCACCATGCTCTTTGGGCACCTGCTCACCGACACGGCGCAGATTTTCGCCGACGTGCGCACTTACTGGAGCCCGGCGGCGGTGAAACGCGTGGCCGGCCACAAGCTGACCGGAAAGGCGAGCCAGGGCATTCTCCATCTGATTAACTCCGGCGCGGCCACGCTGGACGCCACGGGGCGCATGACGCGGGACGGCAAATCCGTGATGAAGCCCTTCTGGGAAATTACCACGGAGGAAGTGGGGGCTTGCCTGGAAGCCACGCAGTGGGGTCCGGCGATGCTGGAATACTTCCGCGGCGGCGGCTATTCCTCGCAATTCCTGACCTGCTGTGAAATGCCGGCCACCATGGCGCGCATCAACTGGATCATGGGCCAGGGGCCGGTGCTGCAACTCGTCGAGGGTTACACCGTGGCGCTGCCGCCGGATGTGAACAAAGTCCTGGATGAGCGCACCAATCCCACTTGGCCCACCACCTGGTTCGCACCGCTTCTGACCGGCAAAGGACCCTTCCGCGACGTTTACTCGGTGATGAACAATTGGGGCGCCAACCACGGAGCCATCTGCTACGGGCACACCGGCGATAAGCTGATCAGCCTTGCGTCCATGCTGCGCATTCCCGTGTGCATGCATAACGTGGGCGACGAAAGAATCTTCCGGCCCACCGCCTGGACCCACTTCGGCACCCACGACCCGGAAGGCGCCGATTACCGCGCCTGCGCGAACTACGGAGCTCTTTACGGCAAGAAGTGACGCCTGGGGTTGCGTTTGGAAAATACCTTTACCTATAGCGCCAAGCTTTAGTGCTGCACGCGCCCCCCTAAAGGATGTCTTGGCATTTAACACTAAACCCCGGCGCGACAACAAATTAGTGCACCTCGCTAGAGCGCATATTCACATACGAAGGAGGAACCACCCATGAGGAGATTATGCTGGTCAATAGGCTTATGGGTCATCGGTGGACTGATGGTCCAAAATCTTGCGGCACAAACATCGTCGTATAACGGGCTGGACCTGAATATGGGGAACCTATCACGTCTTTCTCACGCCCAGACGCGCTCGGTCAGTCCTGAGAACTTGACCGGGGAAAAGGGCAAGGGCGGCATGGCCACGGAAGGGACGGGGGCGGAGGCGGCGCGCGGCTTGGGGCAGGGCTGGAAGATATCTCCCTCCATTAAGATCGAACCCAAGAAAGTGTTCACGCTGGCGGAAATCCAGGGGCCCGGGGCCATTCAACACATCTGGATGACTCCCGCGGGCAACTTCCGGTTTTCCATTGTGCGCATATATTGGGATGGCGAGTCCGCGCCCTCCGTTGAGGCGCCGGTCGGGGACCTTTTCGCCTGCGGCTGGGGAAGATACGCGCAAATCTCATCCCTCGCCGTCTGCGTAAATCCCGGCAGCGGGCTCAATTCTTATTGGCAAATGCCCTTTCGCAAGTCCGCTAAGCTGACGATCGAGAATCTCGATGACGTACCCATGACGATTTATTACCAGATTGACTACGTACTCACCGACGTACCGGGAGACGCCGGCTATTTCCACGCCCAATTCCGGCGATCGAATCCGCTGCCCTACAAGACCGATCACGTCATCTTGGACGGCGTCAAAGGATGGGGGCAATATGTGGGTACTTACCTGGCTTGGGGAGTCCACAACACCGGCTGGTGGGGCGAAGGCGAGATCAAGTTCTTCCTGGATGGCGACAGCAAGTTCCCCACCATCAACGGTACCGGGACCGAGGACTATTTCTGCGGGTCATACGATTTCGATTCGGGCCCCCCGGCGACTTTTCCTTACAACCTTCTGCCCGGAACCCTTCCACCACTTACGGGTTATCACTACACAGAGTTTACTACCCCTTATACAGGGTTAGCGCAAGTGATCCGCCCGGACGGACATTATGACTCTCAGGAACGCTTCGGGCTGTACCGGTGGCACATCATGGACCCCATCCGGTTTGAAAAGGATATTAAGGTGACGATCCAGGCCCTTGGCTGGCGGTCCGGGTGGCGGTACATGCCGCTGCAGGATGACATTTCCTCCGTGGCGTTCTGGTATCAGACGGAGCCCCACGCGCCTTTCCCTAAGCTTCCGGATAAGGATTACTTGGAAATCCAGTAGCGAGGGATCAAACCCTGGAGTTTTCGCTTCATCAACCGATAGGGTCGGATTGCCCGAGGAGGGACGGCAGGGCTCGTCTGTTTGTCCCTCATCCCACCCCCCAGCGGGCAGCCCCACGAAGGAAGTCATTTATTTATGGGTACTGGCGCAATCTCGGCGCAACCGAATTTAGCTAGCTCGGAAGAGGGTTTCACAATTCGTCCTGGCAACAAGCGACCCGGTCCCTTAGCCTGCTGGAGAAAGCGCCGATGGGCACTAAAACACTCCGCGCGTGCTTCCCTTCGCGTTATCGGCCTCGTAAATACAGCCTCCCCCACACCCTGAGGGGACTCGGTGTTGACGAACCGTCAGCTAAAATACGCGGCTAGTGTAGCCCGGACCATCCCCACGCGCGTGGGGAGAACGAGGTAGGATCGGCGGGATGCCCGCCCGGATACGACCCTTTCAGGGCTGGACCTTGCTTGGGGCGCGTTTTCCGGGGGCATTGCCCCCGGCTTCTGCATCTGTCCTCTGCGGGGATCAAGGATGGACAATCCCCATGGGATTTCCCAGCCTGTGAAGCCCCGCCCTTCCGAACCCGTGGTGGGAAATTCGGGCTCACCTCCTTCCGGAAGCAATTCGGTGACATGCATTCAAAACAGACTGTTTTTCGAGAAGATAGGCCCCCGGAAAACTTTTACGCTGCTGGCCGCGTCAAAGCTGTAACGGGGCCGGTCCGCAAGGCGTCCTACTTAAGTAGGGCTTAGTGCGCCGATGCGGGAAGGTGGAGATTACTGGACTGATGATTAAACGAAACCCATTGCCGCGCGGCGCCGTCATGGCCGTCCTTCTAATTTGTACGCTGGGGCTGCCGCCTGAACTATTGGCCCAGGAGGCGGGGCAGGCCCCCTCCCCGGCTTCACCATCGCAATCGGCATCTCCAAAAACCCAACCGGCTACACCACAGACCCAAACCAAACCCGCGAAGGACTCCGGCGCCACCCAAAGCCCGTCCGCTCCGGATCCCCAGGTTCCAAAGAATGACCGAATCCTCTGGACGCTGCCCAACTACTTGACCGTGGAAAACGCCTCCTCGCTGCCTCCGCTTGCGGCCGGGCAGAAATTCAAGTTGGTGGCGCAGGGGACTTTCGACCCCCTTGAATTCGCGTTCCTCGCCCTTGAGTCGGGAGTCAACCAGGCCAGCAATACGAACCCCACCTTTGGCCAGGGGTTTAAGGGCTATGGCAAACGATACGCGTTGGCGTTTGGCGACAACACCATCGAGAACTTTATGACAGGCGCCGTATTCCCTTCTTTGCTGCGACAAGATCCGCGCTATTACCAATTGGGAAAAGGAAAGTTCCTCCACCGCGCCGAATACGCTGCCGCCCGGGTTCTTGTCACGCGCTCGGACACGGGAAAGACTGAGTTCAACTTCTCTGAAATCCTCGGTAGCGGCTCGGCCGCAGCCATCTCCAATGCCTACCACCCCGGCCCCCGGACGCTCGGAAGCAACTTGAACATTTGGGTGACACAAATGGGGTGGGATGCCGTGGGCTTCGAGATGAAAGAATTTTGGCCCGACGTTCATCGCTATCTTGTGCGCCACCACCACCACAGAACGACGTAACTGTCACCAAGGTAAGCCATTGGTTCGACCCGTGCGACTCGAAGAGGTTTGACCGTTCCCCGGTTCCCCGTGAGGGGAGCACCGTGAGTAGCCGTAGGTGAAACCTACGGTAACGGTGCCTGAACAAACCCTTCCGGCCCTGGAAGGGCCGACCGGTTCGACCCCTCCGGGGTCGGCAAGATTGTTGGCGACGCGATCCGTGGGCGGCGGGCACAAAAGGCGTGCCCTTGCCCACGGCTACTCAATGACCACCCCTTCGGGGTTTCGACGGCTCCGCCGCGCTGCGCTACCCCGCGAAGCGTGGTGAACGAACCGCGCTAATGATCTCGGCTGGTGGCGTGCAGGATTCGGCGAATTTCGGAACCGTATTTCTCAGCAATTCGGAGCCCGATGCCCGGAACGGAGAGCATTTCGCCATTGGTGCTGGGTCGTAGTTTAACCAGGCCGCTCAAAGCCTTGTCGGTAAAGATGCGGAAGGCGGGCACGCCAAGCCGCCGGGCCTCGGCCAGCCGCCACGCTCGCAGCGCTTCTTCCACCGCCAGGTCCGGTGACGCGTCCAGCGGGCGATTTGCTTTCTTCCCCAATCCCGCCGCGGACGGACCCATCGATGTACCCACGGGCTTTTCGCCCACCGGAAGCTTCCCCTTCTTCCTGGTCTTGGTGGGGGTGGAGGGCGGTTCCTGATCCTTCATCACCAGGTCCAGGGGAGTCTGCGCGTCCACTTCCCCGCCCGCGCGCGTCAGCCTGGCGGTGCGATAAGGAATCTGCCGGCCGCCCTTTTCGAAAACCGCATCCTCCAGGCGCACCATTCCCGCCCGTGCCATGGCTCCCAGCAAGTTCTCAAAATCGTCGCGGCTCATTTCCTTATGGGGAAACAATCCGGCATAAAGCTTGCCGGTGGATTTCGCGCCGCCCGCGCGCAACTCCGCGGCCACACACAGCAGCGCCGCGTGCTCCGCCTTCGTCGCGGTGCGGAAGCGTTGGGCATTGCACTGTGCCGGCGCACAATAATCGCAAATTCCGCAGGGCTTCTCGCCGTCCGCGACGTCCCCGAAATGGCGCACCACGCTGGCCATGCGGCACTGGTTGCCTTCAGCATAGCGGATCATACGTTCAATCTGCCCGCGCTTATGCTCGCCCTGCGCAAGGTAGGGTTCTACCCAGTCGCCCCGGCCGCGGCTGACGTTCTCGGCAAAGTCCACCACCGCGCCGCCGTGCGTCCACAACTTCTCCAGAGCCTTGTCAAACACCTCGGGATCAATGGGCAATTGCTTCTGGAGTTCGCGCTTCTCCTGGGGTTCGAGTTCAAGCAGAGCGTAAATCCTCTCGAGGATCGCCACGTCGGGATAATCCCGCTCGAAAAAGAAATCGTGCGTATAGCGGTCTGCGTAGGAGTGCATCAGGAGGGCGCGGCTGGGTTTGCCATCGCGCCCGGCCCGCCCGATTTCCTGGTAGTAAGCTTCAATGCTTCCCGGCAAGGCGGTGTGGATGACGGTGCGGATGTCGGGCTTGTCAATCCCCATGCCAAAAGCAATCGTCGCCACGATGATCTCCAGCTTGCCCGCCAGGAAATCCTCCTGCACTTGCTTGCGGCGCTCCGCATCCAATCCGGCGTGATAAGCGGCCGCCGTGTGGAAGGCGCAGAGTTCATTGGCCAGGTATTCCGCCTGCTTGCGCGTGGGAGTGTAGACAATCGCCGGACGGCGCTGCGCGTCAGCCAGGAGTTCGCGCGTGAGGGGGGAACGTTCCGAGGGCGCAACTTCCACAATTTCAATCGCAATGTTGGTGCGGCGGAAGCCATGAATAAAACGCGCCGGCTGCCCCAGTCCCAGTTGCTCAGCGATATCGTCCTGAACAGGCGGCGTGGCGGTGGCGGTCAGCGCGATGACCGGCGCCGGCCGCAGGCTGGGCACGTATTGGCCCAGGCGGCGATAATCGGGCCGGAAGTCGTGCCCCCATTGCGAGATGCAATGCGCCTCATCCACCACAATCAACGAAAGCTGCCGCTTGGCGAGCATCTCCGGGAAGCCCGTCACGCGCAGCCGCTCCGGCGCAATGAATAGGAACTGCAATTTGCCCGCCAGGTAATCGCGGCAAACCTGGCGCGAGTCCATCCGGCGGCGCCCGGAATGAATGCACTCAACGGCTAAACCGCGAGCCTTGAGCTTGGCCACCTGGTCTTCCATCAAAGCGATCAGGGGACTGATCACCAGCGTGGTTCCGCCGCGGGCGATGGCCGGCAATTGATAGCAAAGCGACTTGCCCGACCCGGTGGGCATGACTAACAAAACGTCCCGCCCTTCGATGACCGCCTGGCAAACTGCTTCCTGATTGGGGAGGAATGTGTTGAACCCGAAGGCCCGGTACAAAAGCGCTGCAAGGTCAACAGGGGAGGAGGTAGGGTGACCGGCGATATCGAGGGTCAATTGCGGCGAAGAGGATATCTCCCCCATTGCCTGGCGGGGGAGGACAGGAGCTATCGGCCCGCGCTGGGCCACCGTCTCTGTTGAGTTGCTTTCGAACCCTTTCAACGACGGCTCCCAAGGTAGCTCAACCCACCGAATCAGGCCATATGACAAACGGAGATACCGGGTTTGCGGAATAGAGCTTCCCTGCTGTCGATCTGAGCAACGATAGCCGCAGAGTGGCTCTCAGTGCAATCGGAGTCGAGACGGCTACGAACATGCACTCATGAAACCTTGCGGGCGCAGCCCGCCTTGGAGAGCCATAGCGCCAGTTACCGCTTTCCCCGCTCCCAACCATCCCAACCCTAAATTATAATCAGCAAAAGGCAGAAGAGCCAGCGACTGCACACTCATACTGCAACCCTATCGTTTGCCCCGATCGCGAAATAGAAAAGACAGCAGCGAACGCTGCCACACTCCAGGGCGCCTTCATCGCAGGGGCACGCCAAAAGCCTTCCCCCCCCGCGTCACACCAACCAGGCAAATCGGCTCGCAGCTTTCCGCCTTCTGCTTACTGCCTTCTGCTTACTGCCTACTGCCCTCCCGCCCCGCGCCCTACGGCTGGGTCAGGAAGAGCGGAAGTCCTCGTTTACTGTCGTACTTCGGCAGGTAGGTTTTGGTGTCGTACATATTCGCGACGTCCACGTGGCGTGGGCCCAGTTTAGGATCGGGAATGGGCTCCATGGCGAAACACCCCTTGTTGATCGCCGTCATCTGGCCGTGTTCGCCTTTGGCAATGCAATCCATGGCCATGCTGGCGAAAGTGGTGGCCACAAGTTTATCGATGAAGTCCGGGCTGCCACTGCGAAGTTCGTAAGTGAGGTCGCTGACCACCGTCTCATTCCCGCTGGCCTTCTTAATTTCGTCGCTCAAATCTTCGCCCACGTTGGCCTTCTTGCGATGGCCAAAGGCGTCGGCCTCGCCGTACTCGCGAACCGCGTAGCCTTCCCACTCAGCGCCTTCCGACAGGACGACGATGGAATAATTGCTGGGATTGTCTTTCTTATCCTGGAGGAGCAGTTCGATCATGTGCTTCAAATCGAACTTGTACTCCGGAATGGCACAGCGGATGCCGGAAACGTACGCCGTGTAGAGCGACGTGTATCCGGCATCGCGGCCGAAGACGCGGAACACTCCGATGCGCTCGTGCGAGCCCACCGTGGTCCGCTGCCGGTCGATGGCATCCATGGCACGTGTGATGGCGGTGGAGAACCCGATGCAGTACTCGGTGTTGCGCACATCGTTGTCCATGGTCTTGGGAACGGCGATCACCTTCACGCCTTCCTTGTCCAGCCGCGCCGCGTAACTCAACGTGTCGTCGCCGCCAATCGCCACCAGGTAATCGAGACCCAGCGCACCGACGTTCTTCAATACTTGCGTGGTGATGTCGTAAACAAGCGAGGTCACACCCTTCTTGGTGCTCTCCACCTTGGGGAAGTCCCCGCCTGTGCAGACGGCGGGAAGTTTCTTCATCTTCTGCGGGTTCGTGCGCGAGGTATGCAGGAATGTCCCGCCCGTGCGATCGACGGTGCGCGTGTTGGTACGGTCGAGAGGAAGAATATAGCGCGCGCGGCTGGCCGGGTCGTTCAAATCAACATGCGTCAAGCCTTCCCACCCGCGCCGGATGCCGATGACCTCGCAGCCGGCATCGCTGGCTCGATAAACCACTGTCTTGATGACGGAATTCAGGCCGGGAACGTCGCCGCCGCCGGTGAGAATCCCAATACGTTTTGCCGCCATGATTGCTCCTTCAGATATTAAGGTTAGGTTGCCCCAGGTTTATGAATTCCAGCTCCCTGGCAATGTAAGAGTTTACACCGCTGCGGGCAGTTTGGAAACCCGGACCCGAGAGCTGGAGGGCGACGAGCGGCGGCTAAGATCAGGGTATGGTGGCTGAAGCTTCGTTCGATGCTGCGCTCAGAGTAACATCATTCGAAGCTACGGACATCACCACGTAATAGTACTCGGCTCCTGCGGCGACATTCTCGTCGGCATAAGTGGTCCCGTTAATGG
>JBEKQO010000244.1:0-11457 GCA_049519635.1 Terriglobia bacterium
CCAGGATCGACTTCCACAAAACCTTCGAGCACGTCCATATCGATTTTTTCCGTGGGATTATCGGTTTGTATTTTTTTCGGGCCCAGACCGCCGCTGATGCGCACCACGTGGCCGTAGAAAGTTTGCCCGCGAAAGGCGTCACAGCGAATTTCCGCGCGCTGGCCGATGCGAACCTTGCCGACGTCGGTCTCATCAATCTCCGTGCGCACCATCAGGTGCGTGGTGTCGGAGACGGAGACGATAGGTTGATAGAGCGATTCATAGGAAATAGACTCACCCGGATTCATGTAGCGTTTTACCACCACGCCATCGACGGGCGAGTGGACGAAGGTGTTATCGTAATTGTCCTGCGCCTGGGCAAGCTGCGCGCGGGCCAGCGCGAGTTCCGCCTGGGCGGCAGCCACATCCTCCGAGCGCGGCGGCGCCACTACCAGCTTGTAGTTCTGGCCCGCCGATTCCAGCCGCGCCTGCGCCATCTTCGCGTCGCGCTCCGCCTGGTCCAGAACCGATTGCGAAATAATGCCGCCTTCCGAAAAGAGTTTTTGCGAGCGCTGGTAATTTTGGCGCGCATTGTCGGCGGCCGCTTGGGCCTCGTCCTTGGCGGCGCGCGAGGCGGCGCGCTCCTCCGACCTCGCCCCGTTTTGGACTTTTTCCAGCACCGCCTGAGCGTGCATGACGTTAGCGCGCGACTGGTCCACTTGCGCCTGCAAATCGTTGTTTTCCAGCACCGCCACAATTTGCCCTTTGCGCAGGAGGTCGCCGTCGTTTACCGGAACTTCCTTTAGCCGGCCCACCACGCGCGACGCCAGTTTGATCTCCTGCGAGGTTGCGCCTTCCACGCGTCCGCGCGCCGCAATGTGCGAATCAATTTTGCCGCGAGCGACAATAGCCTGGTGGGTGAAGCCCGAAGGATTATGCGCAAGCGAGCGCAGGAACAAGACCAGAGGCGCCGCCAAAACGGCGCCCAGCATAGCGAACATGTAAATATTCCGATGGGGCTTTGTCATAAGAGTAGGCAGAAGGCAGCAAGCAGTCAGCAGCAGGAGGCTAGTAGATGGTAGCCACGGTCAGTGCCGTTCTGACCGTGAGCTTTTCTCATGCCCAATATCCCAATGGCAGCCGACAGGGGCAGTGCCATCATCAGGAAGAACCCACGGTCAGAAAACCACTGACCGTGGCTACCACACCCGTCTACTGTCTACCGTCTACCTTCCAGCACTCCGTCTTCAATGTGAAAAATCTGGTCGGCCAGTTCGATGATCCGGGAATCGTGGCTCACCATGAATACCAATCGCCCTTCCTCGTGCGCGAGGGCGCGAAGAATCTCGGAAATCAGCCGACCGGTTTTGGAGTCGAGCATACCCGTCGGCTCATCGGCGAGAATGATGGGCGGGTTACCGGCCAGCGCTCGCGCCACCGCCACGCGCTGCTTTTCTCCGCCGCTCAGGTCTTCCGGCAGGTGGTGCGCCCTTTTGGTCAAGCCGACCCGCGCCAGCAGATTGCGAGCCTCCGCCCGCCCTTCTTCGCCCCGGTACCCTTTCAGGTTAAGAGTCGCTTCCACATTCTCCACCGCTGTGAGTGCGGGAAATAGGTTGAACCCTTGGAATATGTACCCAATTCGGTTGCGGCGCACGCGCGGCAGGCGCGATTCGGCCAGCGAGCTGACCTCTTCATCGAAGATATGTACCGATCCGGAGGTCGGCCGCAGCAGACATCCCATCAGCATCAGCAGGGTGGTTTTTCCGCTGCCCGAGGGACCCATCAGGAAAGTAAATTTCCCCGCCTCGAGGTCCATCGATACGTCATGCACGGCTTCCACAGAGGACTCGCCATCGCCATAGGTTTTGCTGACGTGGTCGAGGCGGAGGACGGTCTGAGTTGCGGCGGAGGTCATTGCTTTTCGTTTCGGCACAGGCCGCCCGTTCAAGCGATCACAACCCTCTCCCTTGGGGAGAGGGTGCCTGACGGAGGAGGGAGGGTGAGGGGTCCCTGCTCTCTACATTCTTTACGCTCCTTGCCTCCTCGTCGCTGTGCACCGTCAAATCCATCAGCTCGGAGGGCGGCGATGCACGGGAGGAAATAACCCCTCACCCCCCGCCTTGCGGTCCCCCCTCTCCCCAAGGGAGAGGGCTGGAAACTGTTAGCCGTAAGCTGTGAGCTGTTGGCTGTAAGCTGTTAGCTGTAAGCTGTCAGCTAACTCTTAAACACCATCGCCGGATCGATCCGCGTCACTTTGGAGATCGACAGCACGGAAGACCACAAACACATCATTACCGTGAGTATGAAAATCCCCGCCAGTACCGGCGGCGGCAGAAGGATGGGAAGGTGCCCGTGCTTCATCGCTTGAATCACCACGTAGCTTACCGCCATCCCCACGGCAAATCCGATCACCGAATTGATCAAGGCTTGTTCAATAATGATGGCGTAAAGGTCCCAATTGGAGGCCCCGATGGCTTTCAGTGTCCCAAACTCCTTCAGGTGCTCGGTGGTGGAAGTGTAGATGGTGTTCGCCACAATCACGGTTCCAATCACCACACCCATCAAGGCCACGGCCAGCAGCGCCACACCCGTGCCGGTATTGATCATCCAGTAGTCTTGCGTCTTCTTGCTGAACTCCGGCGAAGTGTAGACGTCCACATCCTTAACCGTCTGCCGGATGCGTTGTTGGACTTCCTTCACGGAATAACCGGGCGCCACTTTTACCAGCACGTAGACGGTATTTCCCTTGGCGATAAAGGAGAGCGCCAGCGCATTCTTGTAAGAAGTAAAGATGTATGGACTTTGGATGAACGAGCGCGCGCCGCGCACAATGCCGGCCACGCGCACGCGATGGCTGTTGATTTCGGTTTCGGCGCCGACGGGCAGATTGCCGAGGCGGTTAGTCTCCGCTTCGTCGTAGAATATCGAGTTGAAATACTTCACGTCCTGGGGGTTGCCCTTTACCACGTCCCAGGGCGCGCCCACCATGGTCTCGGGATCGAAACCCACCATTTGCACCGTTTCCTGGCTGCCGCTGGGCGTCTTCCAATAACCGAAAGCCAGCATGTATTTGTCCGCCCAAGCGACGCCTGGCACCTCCTCAACCTCGTACAATTTCTTTTCGCTGAAGGGGCGGCCGAAATCAAAATTCTCCAGGCCGTGGGCGGTAATCCAGATATCCGCCTCGGTGTGGTCGATAAGCACACTCACGTTGGAGCGGAAAGCCAGGTAAACCCCCAGTTGCACCGTGATCAGCACCACGGCGAAAGAAATTCCGGCCAGGGCAATCGCAAACCGAGTCTTGTCGTGAAAAAGGTTCTTGCGCGCAATGGAAACCATCACCAGGCCGCCTCAACACCAAATTTTATCACGTCCTCCGCTGCGCGGGTGGCGGCGCCATAAAACCCTTAGACCCGGCCCGCCGTTATGAATTAGACTCCTCGTCCAGCGGAGGTGCGTAATGCGAGGGGTGATGATTCTTGCCGGCGTATGGGTTTTGACGATAAGCGCCACGCTCGGCCTGCCGGCCCAAGGCGGGGGCAGGGAAGACCGGGTGGTGCAGTTGATGGAAGAGTACACGCATGCGCCGGGGCCGACTGGCGACGAGGGGGCGGTGCGCGAACTGGTGGTTCGCGATCTTCGTTCCGCCGGCGCGGAAATTTCCATCGATGGCATGGGCTCGGTCATCGGGGTGGTCCGCGGTGCGTCCGATCGCCCCCGCATTATGGTGGATGCTCATATGGACGAGTTGGGTCTTATGGTGCAGTACATCCGGCCCGACGGTTTCATTGCCTTCAAGACCCTGGGTTACCCCGACCCGTGGCTGATCGACAAGCGCTGGGTCATCCTCACCAACAAAGGGCCAGTCAATGCCCTTACGGGCGCGCGCGACGTGCATGTGTGGCCGGTGGAAGAGCGTGCCCGGGGCGTGCCTCGCGATGAGATTGTGCTCGATGTGGGGGCGACATCGAAAGAGGAAGCCCAGCAGCTAGGCATTCGCCCCGGCGATTTCATTGCTCCCATCAGTCCCTTCACGGTGATGGCGCACCAACGCTACGCCGCCAAAGCCTGGGACGATCGCGTGGGCCTTCTGGTGATGATCGAAGCGCTGCGCAAGCTGAAAGCCCGCGGCGCCAGGCCGCCCAACTCGATTTATTTCGTGGCCACCACCCAGGAAGAAAATATCATGCGGGGCGCACACGTGGCGGTGGAAACGGTGAAGCCGGACTTGGGGATCGCACTTGAGCCCGGCATCGCCGGCGACGTCCCCGGTGTTAGTCCCGATCGGGCGCAGGAACGTCTGGGCGGCGGCCCGGCCATCTTCCTGTTTGATAGTTCGATGATCCCGAACCGCAAGCTGGTTGAGTTCTTTCTGCGCGTGGCCGGGGACCAACAGATTCCCTTGCAAACCGAGGTCTTGTCGGGTGGGTATGGTGAGGATGGCAGCGAGATCCAACGCTATGGGACGGGCCGGCCGGCGATTCTGCTCACGGTGCCTACACGCTACACTCACGCGCACACAAGTGTGATTGACCGCCACGACTTCGACGGCGCGGTCGATCTGTTGGCGGAAATATTGACCCGGCTCGACGCGGGCACGGTGGAGGAAATTTCGCGGTTCTGATGGGGGAGGGGAACTAGGCTCTTAGCCTTGTTTTTGCAGTTGACAATAGTGCCGTTGCGGTATATAGTGTAAAGGAGTTCGAACGTGGGTGTTGCCATGCCGCTCGATAAGTCTGCCACTCCGGCTCCTGTTGGCCTTGCGGCCAACCTCCGCAACGCCCGGAAATCCGCTGGGGCTGGAAATGTGGAAATGGGTGCGAGCCTTGACCGAGGCCGATGGCCTGAGCTGGGATCAAGCGCGACTTTGGGGCTTGGAACTGATGCCCCTCGAGGGGGGAAATTGGCGGAAGCCCCTTCCGAAGCCGATAAGTTTATGAAGAAACAGCAGGTTAGCGAATAGTTGGGAGAATTCAAATGGCGGACGCAAAACATCAAGTTACTGAAAATGGGGACGTTAGGCTGAGTGAGAGCGAAAGCGGAGAACTGGCCACGCAAAATAAAAAAAGTTTACGTTCAAAGCCGGAATGCTATTGAAAACAAACCAGCGTGAATTCGTCTAACCTCGTCAGGCCGATGAGTTTATGAAAACAAACGAGTTACATCAAAAGGCCGATGAGTTATTGAAAACGCACGAGATAGATTGATTTTTGACCCCCGAAATCACGAAAGTTCCCACCCAATCCATGCTAGGCCGATAAGTTACAGAAAATAAACAGCTTGTATGGGGAGGGTTTCGCACCGCCCACGCTATCCCGATAAGTTGATGAAAAGGTGGGATATAGCCGCTGGTTGCGGAGGGGGTCGAATATCGGGAATCGTCAGCTTAAATGAACAGCAATGGGGCTTGCCCGGAGTTCTCACCACCGGTGGACGCTGCCGGAAGGCAGGGGCTATGTGGTCCGCCCCACTGCTGGCCACGTCGCTAGCCCTGCGGAAACTTCCGGTCTGAAAACCGGACAGCCGGTAGTGGTGTCATTGGGAAGTGGCACGGGCGTCCCGCCCGTGAAAGGTCACGGCCAAGATGGCCGTGCCACAGCAAATGACACCACTACCCGGACAGCCAATTGCATTCCAGGGCGGTCAGGTGTACGTTTAGCGGTCAAGTGGAATGCCGGCAAGGCAAATTCCGGATTGTTTGCGATTCCAAAGGAGCCCGATCACTCATGCGCTTTCAAACCAGACTTCTGCACATCGCCTTAACGCTCCCCTTCTGTCTTCTACCCTGCTCCGTATCCACCTCGCAGACCACGGGACTGGACCTGGTTCACCACGCCTGGAAAGCTTCGTGGATCAGGCATCCGGAGGGGCCGCGGCGCGAGTTCGGCGTTTTCCATTTCCGCAAGACGATTACCCTCGACGCCGTCCCTCAGCACTTCGTTATTCACGTGAGCGGCGACAATCGCTATGAGTTGTTTGTGAACGGCCGGCGAGTGCTGGCAGGGCCGGCGCGCGGGGACCTGAACTACTGGCGCTACGAGACGCTGGATCTTGCCCCCTACCTCGTCGCCGGACGAAACTTGCTGGCGGCAGTAGTATGGAATTTCGCCGCGCTGGCTCCCTTGGCGCAGGTCACGAGCGAAACGGCCCTGATCGTTCAAGGCGACACGGCCGCGGAAGAGATTGTGAACACCGACGATTCCTGGAAAGTGTACAAGAGCCGGGCGGTCAGTTTGATCCCGTTGAGCGAGGAGAAGATTGGCGGGTATCTGGCGGTCGGTGCGGGCGAGCAGGTTGATGCTGCCCAATATCCATGGGGATGGGAGACCCCGGCGTATGACGATTCCGCCTGGGTTGCGGCTGTGCCCATCGCGCACGGCGACACACGTTCCATTCGCATTTATTACAATTCATCGTGGATGCTGACCCCGCGCACCATTCCCCTCATGGAAGACAAGCTGGAAAGGCTCGCGCGTGTGGTTCGCTCGAGCGGAGTGGAGGCCTCACCGGAATTCTTACAAGGCACGGCGCCTCTGACCCTTCCGGCAAATTCCCACGTCACGCTGCTCTTCGATCAAAGCTATTTGACCACGGGCTATCCCGAACTTGTGACCAGCGGAGGGCGCGGCTCAAACCTGACCTTGACATACGCGGAAGGGCTTTGGCAGGGGCATGAGAAGGGCAACCGCAATGAAACCGAGGGCAAGGAAATGCGCGGCATCACCGACCGCTTCCAACCTGACGGCGGCCAGCACCGCCTTTTCCGGCCGCTCTGGTGGCGAACCTTCCGTTACTTGCAACTGGACGCAGAGACCGGCGCGGAAGCGCTGGTGATCGAAGATTTGCGGTCGCGCTTCACCGCCTATCCTTTTCAGATGCGTGCCAGCTTTAAGAGTGACGACCCGGAACTTGCGAAAATCTTGGAGGTAGGCTGGCGAACAGCGCGGTTGTGCGCGCATGAGACCTATGTGGATTGCCCCTATTATGAACAGCTCCAATATGCCGGCGACACGCGTATTCAGGCCCTCATCTCTCTTTACATGACCGGCGACGACCGCTTGGTGAAGAATGCCGTCGAGTCGCTTGACGAGTCCCGCACGCCGGAAGGTCTGACGCAAAGCCGCTACCCCACTTCCACTCCCCAGTACATTCCGGAGTTCTCGCTTTTCTGGATTGGCATGATGCACGATCTATGGTGGTACCGCGGCGACGTGGATTTTTTGCGCAACTACCTGCCCGGCATGCGTGACGTGCTGGGTTGGTTCGAGCGTGGCATGAGGCCCTCGGGAATGCTGGGGCGGCTCAAGTGGTGGAATTTCGTTGATTGGCCGAAGGAGTTCGACGACGGGCGTCCGCCCGAGGATAAGGACGGACAATCGTCGATGTTAAGCCTGCAATTTGCCGCGGGCCTGAGCGCGGCGGGCGACCTGGAAGAAGCTTACGGCAGCAAGGAGCTGGCCGCGCGTGACCGGGCGCTGGCCGCCAAAATTGCCGCCGCACTTTACAAGTTGTGCTGGGACCCCGCGCGCAGACTGGTGGCAGACACGCCGGAGCACAAAACCTTCAGCCAGCAAGCGAATATCCTGGCCGTGCTCACGGACTCCATCCCCGCGGATGACCAGCAGCGAGTGATCAAGGCGGTGCTGGCCGACTCGAGCCTGACGCCGGCAACCTTCTACTTCCGCTTTTACCTCTTCCGCGCCATGAAGAAAGCGGGCCTTGCGGATGAGTACCTGGCGCAACTGGATCCCTGGCGGCATATGCTCGCGCTGGGGCTGACAACCTGGGCGGAAATGCCGGAACCGGGGCGTTCGGATTGCCACGCCTGGAGCGCACATCCGAACTTCGATCTGCTGGCGACCGTGGCAGGAATTGAATCGGCCGCGCCGGGTTTCAGCCGAGTCACCATCCAACCCCACCTTGGGTCCCTCCAGCGGTTGAACGCCACGCTGCCTCACCCGCGAGGTGACATCACGGTTGCATACAGCAGAGATGGCGATCATTTGAAAGCGGATGTGACGCTGCCGGCGGGACTCACCGGAGCGTTCCTCTGGCAAGGCAAGACCACCGCGCTGCACGCGGGCGCGCAACATCTGACGTTCTAGCCTGCATTTCTCGCCATGGGGGGATGAAGCGATCGGAACGGCAGGGCTTTACAGGTTGCGGAAAAATCCCACACCGCGGACAACCACCCCGGCGCTCAAGGCGCCACCCCTCCTGAGTCAGGAGGGGAGTTGTTGAAAACGCTCCCCTCATCAGATGAGGAGGGGTGGCGCGCCGAGCGCCGGGGTGGTGCTGAACAGGAATTCAGGGGTGCTGCTGCCAAGGCAATTAAGGGGTGGCGTTGATACTGACAATGCCGACGGGTTTATCCGCAGCCTGTTCAGCCCCGCCTTTCCAGACCTGTTTGGTGAAATGGGCGCTAGTGAGCCGCCGTGTAGGTCCGGCCATCCGATTTCCGGTTCCTACGGTTCGAGTTCGGCGATGCTGCCGGGAGGGATTTGGAAGGATTGCGACCGCAGGACGGTGCGCTTAAAAGTTTGGGCCTTGTCGCCTGGCTGATAGAAAATTCCGATGGCGTTCGGGTGGGTGGCAAGGTAATGGCGTGACTTCTCCACGCCGCCCACGAAGAAGATCTTGGTTAGAGCCTCGGTCTCGATGCCGGTGGGGACGGCCCCCACTGTGGAGAGCATGTTCTGCACGGGCCAGCCCGTGTGCGGGTCCATGATGTGGCAATAAATTTTGCCATTAATCTTGAAGAATTTCTCATAGCTTCCGGAAGTGGACAGGGCGAAGTTCTGAAGGCGAAAAACATCCGCCGGCTTGTCCTCGTGGAAAGGATCACGCACGGTGACCTTCCACCCGTGCTCGCCCGGCGGCGATCCCAGCGCGTAAATGCTGCTGGTTCCGCTGGAAATCAAAGCTGCGGTGACGCCATCGGAGCGCATGATCTGCGCCGCCTGGTCTACCGCGTAGCCTTTGGCAATGCCCCCCAGGTCAAGTTCCATTCCGGTCACGTCAAAGCGAATGGTGCGGTGCGCGGCATCCAGATGCACGTGCTGATACCCAATACGTTTTTGCACCGCCGCGATTTCCGGAGCGCTGGGCAAGTGCCCCTGGCCGCGGAAGAATCCCCAAAGCTTCATCAGCGGGCCCACGGTGATGTCAAAGTCGCCGCCGGATTCCTGGCTGGCGCGCAGTGAATACTGAATCAGCCCGAAAAGCTGGGGCGATACCGTCACCTCGCGCTGTGCGGCGTCGCGATTGATGGCGGAGAGTTCGCTTTCCGGCTTGTAATTGCTCATCTGCTCATCGAGTTGGTCGATCAGATCAAAAACTTCTCCCACAACCTCCGAAAGGAAAGTCTGGTCATGGCCGTAGGCGACGACGAAGTAGGTCGTCCCCATGGCTTGATGTGAAGCCTCGTAGCGCACGGGGGCATCCGCCGCGCGCGCCACGCCGGCCAAAAAGGCCAGCAGCACGGCGAGGAGTAGCTGTCTCATCGTCTTCATGGAAATTGAGGTTAGCGGCAAGTTAGGCGCCAAGCGTCAGGTGCCAAGTGCTGGGGGGTTGGAAACAGGGAAGGGTAAAGGATAAAATACCTCCCGCGGCACTTATCCTCTACCCTTTGCAATTTAAACTTTACCCATTTTCAGAGCGGGCCCTAGCCCCCCAGCCCCTGGAACCCAGAACCTGATCTTACGCCGCCCGGCTCCCCTTCTTGGTTTCCTTCTGCGGCTCCGCCCCAGGCCAGTAGATTTTCTGCCCTGTCTCCACTGAGCGGTTCCCATAAATGACGCCCTGGGCGTCGGCCACGCCGATGGGGAAGGGTACGATGATCGGCTTGCCCTCGCTGACACTGAGCATGAAGTTTTGCAGTTCGCTCCACCAGGGGTCGTGGGGCTCCTCGTAATTATAGATGCCCATCGAAGCCAGCCAGTGTTTGGCGTAGCGCATCTCACGGTCCATGAAGCCGAGTTGGCTCAATGCCCCTTGTTCAGGAAAGATGGGAATGCCATCTTGCGCCGCCTGGTTGCTGACCGTCGCGCCCGCCCACCAGTTTTCCTTGGCGCCGGGGGCGGAAACCTTGGCCACCGGTTCCCGGTAGTACATACCCTTTCCCAGCGTGATGACCAGCGTTCCTTGGTCGCCCAAGATGTGTTCTTCGAACTTTCCATGAGCGTTGCAGAGTGTGGATGTCCAAACCAGTTTCCTTCCGCCGGGATACTCGAAGAGGGTCTGCACGTTGTCATAGGTTTCGCGGCCATCTTTCCAGTAATCGATTCCACCCGTAGCCATCACGGAAATGGGGTCGGAGTCAAACACCCAATTGGCCACGTCGATTTGGTGAGACCCTAACTCGGCCAGTGGGCCGCCGGAGTATTCCCTGTACATCCGCCAATTCAGCAGCCGCTCGAGTTTAGGGTCGGGGACAGGCCTTCGCCAGTTGGTGTGCGAATGCCATTGCGCGACCACCATCATGACCTTGCCGAGCGCCCCCTTGCGGATCATCTCGATGGCTACTTGGTAAAGCATGCTCGACCGCCGCTGCAATCCCACTTGCAACACCTGCTTGGGATGCTCGGCCATCGCCTTGTGGATGATGTCGCCTTCGTCTTCCTTGAAGTACATCGTCTTCTCGACAAAGACATGCTTGCCGGCGCTGAGGGCGTCCACCACCATTTGCGTGTGCAGGTTCAGCGGGGTGGCGATGAGCACCGCATCCATGTCTTTTCTTTCCAGCATCTTGTGGTATTCGACATAGGTATCGGGATTTGAGCCGATGGTCTCAACCCCCTTCTTGAGGTTGGGGGGATAGATGTCGCAAGTGGCGATGCAACGCCCCTCCGGGATGGTCGCCAGAAATTTGAGCAGCGTGCAGCCCTCTGTGCCTGTGCCGACGAATCCATACCGCACAGGATTGCCGACGTTTTGGGCGTTGAGAATTCCAGGGGCGCCAAGACCGGTAATGGATGTGGCCGCAGCAACTGTGGCGGCCGTTTTCAAAAATTCGCGGCGGGTAACATCTTGATCTTTCTCCATTTATCAAAACTCCTTATGATTTCCGATCGCGGACCAGGGGGCAGGGAGGAATTTTCCGCAGAGATTCGTGACCACTGTAAATTATAGCATTTATTATTCCAAATTTGGGGATGACTTACTTGGGTCATCCAATAATGTGGTACAGGATAAAAGCAGTCAGGGCGCAGGGGTGAGGCGGGACGCAGGATGGCAGTTCGGCTTCTGAAAATGCTCCCCTCCTCAGTTGCGCAGGGGGTAGGGGGCAAGGCTGTCTAAATTAGCGAACGTCCTGAGTAGTTCACGCGGCTCTGCCGCTCCGCTGTGCGGAAAGGCTCTGCCTTTCCGGCCAAGTCCCATGATTATTTCTCATCCGCGCCGCCTGGAAGGCTATTCCTTCCAGGCGGCGCGGATGAGGTTGGTTGGTGTTCTCGCCTGACGGAAAGGCGCAGCCTTTCC
>JBEKQO010000245.1:0-11393 GCA_049519635.1 Terriglobia bacterium
TGCACCGAAATTGCGCCAGAACCGATTCAAGTACAGCGCGACAGCCGACTGCCAATTCGGCCGGATCACTAACGTTCAGACCGATCCGCGCGCGATGCAGTTTGCCTTGAAATTTGTTTTCTAAGCTGAATCCATCGCGAGGGAGAAGCACTATGCCCGATGGTTTGAATTTTGCTGGTTGTTCATGGCGGCTGAAGGCTTTAGTTGTAGGCCTCATAATGGCGGCAGCTTGCTCCTTGACGGATGCGGAAGCGGCGGGTTTCCGCGCTTCGGTCGTCAAGGTCGACATTACTCCGGAGACCCGTGTGTGGCTTTGTGGTTATGGCCCCAGGCAATCGACCGGTGTCCATGACCATCTTTTCCATCGCATTGTCGATATGGACGACGGTAAGACCCAGTTCTTCCTGATCTCGTCCGACATCACCGAGATTTCTCCGGGGTTCTATGACCAGGTGATGCAGGAACTCGAAAAGCAGACGGGAATCAAGCCCCTACAAGTCTGGTGGATCGTTACGCACACGCATTCGGCCCCGGAGGTCGGGCCCCCAGGATTGGATGGCGTGTTCATGCCCGAACGCTACCAACACGCATCCAATACCGAATATTCAGCTTGGGTAAAGAATCAGTTAATCGAAGGAATCAAGCAGGCCCGCGCCAAACTCGAACCCGCTCGCTTGGGAGTTGGGTGGGGGTTCGCCCTGGCCAACATTAACCGCCGCGCGCGGGATGTTGCGGGACCGGCTTTCCTGGGGTTGAACCCGGATGGCCCGGCGGACCGCAGAATTGGACTCCTTCGTCTGGAGAAGGCTGACGGCACCCTTCTAACCCTGATCGCAAACTATGCGATGCATGGAACGGTCCTGGGGGATCAAAACAAGCTGATCAGTGGAGATGCGCCTGGAATCGTCGCGGATTATGTGGAGGAGAAACTCGGTGCTCCCCTGCTCTATATTCAAGGTGCGGCCGGAAACATGGCTCCGATCTATAGCGTCTATCCGGACTTCGAAAGTGGGCACCTCAGCCAGTTTCGGGTATTGTTGGGAGACAGAATCCTGGAGGCGAATCGACAGTTGGGTCCCACGACTTCGGATGTGAGTCTTTCCCTCGACATGCAGACAGTTGAAACACCCTTGAGAAAGGAAAACTTGGCTTGGCCTCCCGAGCTGGGTGATTATCTTCGGAAAACGAGTACGGGAGCAGCCGTCGTTCGCATCCCCGTCCGGTACCTGCAGATCAATAAAGATATCGCTATTTGGGCAGCTCCCTTAGAACTCTTCTGTGAGATCGGGATGCAGATTAGGGACCAGTCTCCGTTTCCATTCACCTTCCACTACGGGTACTGCAACGGATTCCTGGGTTATTTTCCTACGAAAACAGCATTTGCCGAGGGAGGTTACGAGCCGAGTCCGCCCAGCTCACCCTATACTCCCCAAGGGGAGGCGGACTTGACCTCCGCCGTGGTGACTTACCTGCAAGGGAAGGTACGGTAGGGTAGCGGGTCAACTCTGACAGCGTCATCCAGAGGCAAGCTTATCTGTCTTCGTTTTCTTGGCCATTTCCGGAGGGATACCAATTACTTTCCAAGAAATCCGCTTTCGGAGGATAGTGCGGCGACAGTTCTTGGTCACTTCGCCCATCCTCCGCTCGCCGAGACCGTTTCCGGTTTTCAGGTTGCGCAGGTGGGGCATGTGCTGATTATTAAAAGCCTGGGGGAGTTGCTGATCACCCTCAGCAAGCAAGGCGCTCGCCCGTTACGTGGTTTCAGGTACTGGTCAGCCGCTTGCAAATGATGTCGTCGACTACATTCCGGCCGCGGACTTCATCCACGGTCCGAGGGCGTCACGGTGTTTTCAAATCTTCCGGCTCATCCGTAAGCCTGCCCAGCATTTCGTATAGGCGGACCAGGGCGTGATTCACCATGCTCTCGCCGGCTCCCACGTCGACGTAGGTGTCGGAGTCGCCGGCACCGTAGCCGCCCTCCGAGGCCGCTTTGATGGTGGGGAAGTAATCATAATAGGTGTCGCGCTGCGCTTAAATCGGTTCTTCCTCACTTTCGTTGCACGTTGGACCCCTCAGATCTCGTTCATCCAACTGATAACAGAATCTTTAGCCGTCATTCCCTTGCCGGAAAAACTGGGATGATCGTCGTGATATGGTCACGACCGTAAGCCACAGAATCCGATGGACTTCGTCGCAATGTGCGATTGTCTTGCAACAAAAGTGAGGAAGAACCCTTGAATCGCGGACGATCCGCCGCCGGAAGTTCGTCCGCGGTTTAGATGGAAAAGTGGCAACCATGGGAGGCCGCATCCGACGCTCCAAAGTCCGGTTCAAACCATCGCCACCGGCCCTGGGCATTGGTAACCTCACCGTAACACACCTTCTTCGGATAGCGCGTTTTTCGTCCACGATTTCACACACATGTGATCTCAGCAGTCCGCGTTTTAGCTCACACAACCTCGTCCAGAACGTAAAATTTGCGATTTAGGTCGCGCGACACGTGTCGTGACACCGTGGCATCCCCCAGAGGACCATGATCGATGGCTACGGTTCCAGATATGGAGTTTGCCTGGTCGATTCTTGCTCAGGGCCCGGACAAACCAATCCGAGGATTTCTTCCTCCGACAAACCGAGGCCGGTTACAGGACTGAAGGCCGTTTGCTCAACTGCACCTTACCGCTGCTGTCGCGGCTCAAGATAAGGTCGAATTTCTGGTTGTGAAGCGAGATACCCTTCAAGGTCACACTTTTGAAACCGTCGGGCAGAAGCGGAGGGTAAGCGGACGTAAGCCCTTGTTCGGTGAATCGGAGCCCGGTAAAACCGTACAGGAAGTTCTCCAGGAACCCAGACGAGATGGACAGATTGTAAATCGCGTTGTTTTTGGCGGTTTCGCTCCTCACGTCGAACGGGGGTTTGAGGAAGCCCCCCATACTGAACTCCAGCCACTTGTAGCTCTCCGCCGCATCGCCTAATTCCGCGGCTTCGATCCCGAGCATGACGGGAACCATGTCGTTTGCGTCGGGGGTCAGATCGCTCAGCGATTTGATGGCAAAGTTGAAGTCATTTCGCCGCACTTCATTGCTCATGGGGAGGTCTAGCGGGGGATAGGCAAGCCAGGAAATCGAACTGCCCATCCAGGTGTGTTTGTCATGCGGGACCGCTTCGTCGAAGTCGAGATGGCGCTGCTCGCTCTGGGAAAATGGGATGTACATTTTCTGAGCAATTTCGTCCCATTTGGGGTCCGGCGCCAAGCCCAACGCGCGCGATGAATACACAGCCACTCGCAAGGCTTTCTGCGCGACGGCGTTCGTGAAAGCGTCATTGGGAACGTCATTGTAAGCTTCGTCGGGGGAAGTGACATGAAGTATCTCGTAGCGGTCCTTTTGAGCCCTATAGGTTGAGCGGCTGGTCCAGAACTCGGCCACCTGGCGAATCACCGGGTATCCGTATTGACGGAGCCACTCCAGGTCTCCTGTCGCCAAATAGTACTGCCATTGCGCGATCGCGGCGTCGCCGTTGACGTGGATCTCGCGTTCGCCAAAAGCACCCGCGAACGCCGGCGTGACATCAATCCCTTTTTCCGGGTCAGACTCCCAAGGATACATCGCCCCTTTGAAACCGTGCTCCTTGGCGCGCGCTTCTGCCTGGGGCAGGGTGTGGAATCGGTAAGTGACGATCGACTTTGCTCTCTCTGGGTGAAGCAAGACGAGAGCGGGGAAATCCCAGGAGTCACTGTCCCAGAACACGTGGCCCATATAGTAAGGGCTCAGCCCCATACCTTGCATCGCCCAGCGCGTGTCTGGGGTAGAGTTTTCCAACAAACTGAACATGTCAGCATGGATAACCTTTTGGATTTCATCATTGCCTTCCACCACGATGTCCGACTTCCAAAGTCCATGCCAGGCCGCCTCGTGGTCCCTGCGCAGGCCCGCGACACCTTGATTGCGCGCATCTACTGCCCATGCGACCACGGCTTCCTTCAGACCGCCCCAGCCTTCGCGCGACGCCGCGACATACTTGGTGAAGGTGTAAGTATTGTCTTTTTGGACGTCGGCGGAGATTTCCAGTTCCACCAACTGCGCTGACCGGTGAAGCTCGCACCGGACAGGTTTCAGACTGTCAGGCAGTCCAACCGCGGCCGCTTCCGCCATCGGAAGCCCGTCTACCCCTTGTCCGGTAATCCAAATCAGGGTTTGACCTGCGTCCCCACCAGAAGCTTGAATCTGCCATTCCCCTGGGTACCAAATCGCAGCACGATCGGGTGCGGTGGGACCCTCCACCACGGGACCCGGCGTCCTTTCTCCCTGTGCACGCTCCGGTGCTGTGGGGTCAGTCAGCACCAACGTTGCATGCGCGGCAGCGACGGCTTTCTCGAGTCCGGCGCTGTCGAGTTTGGCCATCGCAAGCCGATAGCGAAGGGCAGGATGGGGCCGCAACGTGAACCGCAGGCGCACAACTCCACTAAAACGGGGAGTCAACGTGAAACTGGTGGCGGCGAGGTGGGGTGCAGCTTCACTAACGAAGGTGTTTACCTCGATGAGGCTGCTTTTGCTTCCGTCAACCCACGTGTAATGGGTTTCCAGGCGCCCATCGAACGTATTGAGGGTCTGCTTATAGTCCTGAAAACCAAGCGGCGTAACGGGACTCTTATTCAGCCATGAGGTTCCATCGAAATAGTCAATTTCTGCCCAACTCGGGATGGCCGCCGGGCGCGAGATATCGCCGGGAGTGTAATCCATCAATGCCACCATATAGGAAGGCGCCGGATCTGTTCCCCGCAGGGATGTGGTGGTGGTGAAGAAACCGTTGGCAAGATAGGCAGGAAAGTAGAGCTTGAAGTCCTTCTCTGTTGCCGTAAATTCAAAACTCCGACCCTCTCCGGCCGTGTGGCCGCACGGAGCAAGCCAAGCGATCACGAGGAGCACCAGGCATGTCATCCGCACTTTTCGGCGACGGGCTATGTCGTTGCACATCCGAATCAAAGCTCTCCTCCTCATGGGTACCTCCGTCGATCCTCGTCGGCGCGGGTCATTAGCTGGCGAGAAGATAAGTGGAATATTGCTCATCCGAAATAGCAGTATAGGGCAGCATGTTCAGTGGTGGTGCGGCGGTCTCCGCTTGCCGTGTTGGTGGTCGGTTCGAGAATGCGATAAGCGTCAGGGTCGCCGGCCAGCCGGTGCGACTCCATGAGTCCACAAACCAATTTGTCCTAACCGTAAGCGGGGAAGCGATTGTTCTCGTAGAAATCTCCCGCAATCGTCTTTGCCTACAAGCGGTTCAAGCGAAAAACCTTGTTGCGAACCGTCTCATCTCGATTGATCGCATAGGCACGCGCCCAGGCGGAGACCCCTTGACCGAAGGTTGCTGCAGGTGCGAAACCGGGACCGAGCGAGCGCCCGTCGAACTTCGGATCATAGAGAAACCAGCCCCCCAATTCATCACCCGGGGCAGGTTGCCCGCACATATGGCGGAAGGGCTTAAGCAGGCTATCGTCGTTCAAACCCATAAGCACAGAAAGCGCCTCTTCGAATTGCTGGTTATGGAGATCGCTCCCCAGGGTCACGTCACTGTAGTCGAATTCCCTGAGCGGCTGGCGTTCGTCTGCGGCATCAAGAGGCCAGCTCATCCAAGCGCGAGGGGTAGCGATTCCAGACGTGAGGAGCGGAGTAGAAGATAGGAAACGTCGTCGAGAAATTTGACCCGTGGTCATTGTGTCCGCCATTGCCGCTGTTAAATACCGCCGCGGATGCACCGTCAAGCGCTCTCAGCATACACCTGAGATGTCTCAGTGTACAGGTGTCCTGGGTGGATGCAGCGCTTCCGCATCCGAGGTTGGAGGTACTGCTTGACGGTGTTCGCGGTGGGAATTCGGTAGAAAGTGCTGTCAACCTCCACCGTTCGAAATTTCTCAGAGTAGAAAGAAAGGAAATCAGCAGGCTTCGCGCCCACCGGATAGAAGCTCCCAACCCACCCCTCCCCCGTCCAACGGGAGGTGCCAAGGAGCAGTTGGCTATTACTGCGAGTATCTTCCGCTCCGAAGAGTTTCAACTGGGGCTGGCTTCCTGACATGGTTTCCTACCCCTTAAAAGTCCAAGACCAAATCCACGCAAAGTCGCTTAATCCGGGTATTGGGGATCAATCGAAGGGAAAACCGGGCTAGCGCAACCCAAAATAGGCCGATTTTTTTGTAAGTCTAAGGTTATGAAGGGTGTTGGTTTTCGGCTCCCGCGTTGTTGGGCTTGGGCTTTCGCCTCTGAAGAAGCAATTCGGTCCGAGTCTCCACAGTCAACGGGAGACAATGGACTCAATCACTTACGGAATGGTCAACCCCTAAACCCGGTTTTCCGTTCGATTGATCCCCGATACCCAAGACAACATCACTCAGGTCGGTTGCGAACGCGCAGCGAACAGACTGAAACAAAAGTTCTCGCTGGCAAAGCAATGTGAACTGGATGACCAGGTTACTTCATGGCTCAAGCGGCAAGGTAATAAGGATTTTGTCGGTGCTCGACCAAAATGACAGATCGAGAAGGCGGTATGTGAGGAGTTGGGAAGACAAGCAAACGCATTTCGAGGTGATCGTCGGAAAGAGCATGCCCGAGGAGGGGGAAGACAAGTGTTTTGCTTATGTTCAAACCTACGATCCGAAGCCGAAGCGCCGGTTATTTGAGCTGCTCAAGAACCAGGGCATGCAATTCAATCAACAGGTTACGTTTCTTTCCGATGGGGGCGACGATGTACGAGATTTGCAGTCATACCTGAATCCGGAGGCGGAGTACATCCTGGACTGGTTCCATGTGACCATGCGCCTGTCCACCCAACCGACTATTCGAGAGGAGGCGTCATGACGACAGAAACCCAAAAAAGCAAACCAACCGGATGCGGTAGAGGCAGAAGCGCCCATGCGGCGATGGATGTTGATCTTCGGCCTCTACTTCGTCACCCCAAGCCTGCTCGCGTGCCCCGCGGCGACTGGCAACCAGCCGGGCCATTAGGGAGTTTGGCGCCGCGTTTGAGATTGCGGCCACACTGGCCGTCAGCAGCACCGGCAGCGCTTATAGAGGGTATCAGCAGACTCGATAGTTCCCTCCGGGCATCTTTTTGCATCCTTTTTTCTTGCCATGCTCATCACTGGCTTCCCGGTTGCACTCGGGCCCACTTTGTGGTTAATTGTGCAGCAAATCACCATGCGACTTCCCAAGCCAGAGTGGCCATTGGCGGTGGCTCTCGCCATCTCGATAGTTCTGGTTTTTGCGGGAATTGCCATCTGGAGTGCGTCGAGGCCACTACACCGTGTCTCAGTAGATGTGGCCGCAGAGGGAAACCTGAAGTTCACGGAGTCGCGCCTCGACCACGCGGTCCCTTCCGGCGTCGAGTGGATTAATTCCCCCGCGGTTTTCAATGATGCAGCCTTTTTCGCCGGCCCGCTGTACGTATGTGGTCCCTCGGGACTGATGGAGTACTCCCCCGGAGGGGAAGTTGATGGCCCGCCATCGCGCCGGTTTGGAGCTGCCTGCTGCTCCGCTGGTGAGCATGTCGATCGGTCGCGCCGCCGACGCTGCGGACCCGGAGGTTTACGTGGCCACCGCAGGCGCGGGCCTCCTGGCGTTCAACGAGAAGGGTTGCCGGCAGATTCTTCCAGAATCCCGTCCGCCCCGCCAACTCACCGCCGTGCTGCCACTGCCCACCGGCCGCATTTTGCTGGGCACGGAAAAGAGCGGGCTTCTGGTTTACGATGGGAAACGCCTCACCGAATTCCACCCCCAGATTGCGAAATCTCTCGTTACGGCGCTGGCGGGGGACGACTCCAGCATCTGGGTGGGCACGCCGGTAGGAGTGGCGGAATTCCAGAGCGGCAAGTTCGCGCGCGCTAGCCTCAGGTTTCTTCGCCAGTTCCCTCCTGGCTGATGGCGATAGGCCGTTACACGACCATGTGAACAGGACCACAGATCCAAACATCCCCGAACCCCGTTTTCTCGGGAGTTTGAAGGCGAGAGGCACTTCTACGGTTTGGCGACGTCCAAGTGACAGGCAGTCGGTAAACCCTACGCCGTCAGGGAGGATCCATCCGCGCGGCGCCCAATAATAACAGCCAAGGGCGCTGCGCGGGCAAGCTATTAGGATGGCGGATCAGGTATAATGAGCCGATGATCAAGGGTGCCCCCATTGAATCGCGCTGGGTACGGAGCGAGCCTCGCCGCAGTCTTCCGGTGCATGTCTTGCAAGAGATCGTTGACCGCATTTTTCCGCGGCAGCGCTTACCAGATGCGCAGCCGTTGGAGAGCCTGCGCAACTCGAATTTCATACTCAAATTCGGTTCAGCGCCTGATTTGACTGTGCTGCGCATCTACGAGCACGATCCGTCGCTCTGCCGAAAAGAACTCGACCTGCTGGCAATGATTCGGAACTCCGTTCCAGTTCCCGAAGTGCTCGATGCGGAACCGGACGGACTGAATGAAATTCCGCCCTTTGTCATCTGCCGCTATGTCGAGGGGATCGAATTCCGGGAGCTCAAGCGCAGTCGAGAGGCATGCCCGCAAGCCGCATACGCGGTGGGGCGGACCTTGGCGCACATCGGCCGGACGACTTTCCCTCATTCCGGATGGCTCGGCCCTGGACCGGCCGTTATACATCCGCTTCTCGAAGGGGCAAATCCAGTCCCAAGGTTTGCCGAGTTGTGCCTCGCGTCACCGAACCTTCACCTTCACATGGGATCGGCCTTGCGGGAGAGGACCCTTGCTCTGGTTTGGTCGCACGCTTCACAGCTAGCCAGCTTGGAGGACACGAAAAGTCTCGTTCACGGCGATTTTGGCAAGCGGAACGTCATCGTGCGCCACATTGCAGGAACGTGGACCGTGGCTGCCGTCCTCGACTGGGAATTTGCTTTTTCCGGATCTCCACTAGCGGATGTCGGCCACTTTCTGCGTTACGAACGCAAATCGCGTCCAACCGCGGAACCCCACTTCTCCGAAGGTTACCTAAGCGCCGGAGGCAAGTTGCCTAACCAATGGCGTCGACTGGCTCGCATCATCGACTTGATCGCGTTGTGTGAAAGTCTGACTCATGACGACCTACCGAGCCAGGTAGCAGTGGAATTGGCGGAACTTGTGAGCGCCACGGTCGACGATCGCGACCCGCAACTCGCATAAGACGACAAGAGTCGATTGAGCCCGGTGAACGGTGGACCGCGGGAAGCAATCCAAGTGAATAGTTGCCGGCTCGCGGAACTGCCGGCGACCGGGCCGACCGGCGATTAGTCGGGGGTAGTCGCCAAGGGTAGACTTATCCGGGGTCAACGGATTACTCGCCCTAACGGCATCACGGGCGACCGACGCCCTTCCGCATCCTGGATAATCGTCCTCACGACGCTGTCCCGAGCAACTTCCGAGTGCCGTCATCCGGAGCTACGCGACTCGCTTCCGACAAGTCCCGTTTGTCGTATGCGATCCCAGAGCACCTACTCCGAAATCATCCCAATCGTTCCCAGCCACGTCTCCACCAACTGAGGCCATCGCGTTATCGGAAACTTCGTCCGCCGCAGCCCGAACGCATGCCCGCCCTGGGCGTACAAATGCATCTCCACAGGAACCCCAGCCTTCTTCAGCGCAATGTAATAAGCCAGTGAGTCGTTCACATTGTCCACGTGGTCATCCTCCGCCTGCAGCAGGAATGTAGGCGGCGTCTGGCGGGTGACAGGGATTTCGGGGTTCAACGCAAGATCTTTATCGGCAGTCGCCGGATGAGGAACGACAAACTTTTTGGTGCCTTGCTTGGCATCCCACTCCGCCGCGGACAACGACAGATGGCCCGGATAGATCGCCACCGCAAAGTCCGGGCGGCAGCTTTCTTTGTCGGCCGCGTCAACCGCCGGATATAAACGCTGGGCAAAATGCGTGCTCATCGCTGCCGACAGATGCCCGCCTGCCGAGAACCCCAGCACTCCGATCTTGTGCGGATCGATGTGCCACTCCGCGGCGTGAAAGCGCACCAACCCCACCGTCCTTTGCGCATCTTCCAACGCCATCGCCGATTCTGGATAGGGCCCAGATTTCGGATACGGCCCCACATCCGTCACGCGGTATTTCAACAGCACACACGTAATCCCTCTTGGCGTCAGCCAATCGCAGACCTCCGTGCCTTCAAGATCGATGGCAAGAACCTGATAGCCCCCGCCGGGAAACACCACCACCGCGGCGCCCGTATTCTTTCCCTTCGGCAAATAGACCGTCATCGTAGGCTGCGTCACGTTGCTCACGCCAACCGCCGGCCTCCCGGCAACAAGAAAGTCCTTCCCCGACGTCGCCGCGGCCTCCGGCCCCGCGACAGGCTGGGGATCCGGCACTCTCCCCGGCCATATCGGCACTTGCGTATGTCCCGGCGATGGCTGCCACACAGGCTTCTGCGCGCTCAGACTGCCCAACGCAGACACGACCCAAAGAGCTGAGATCAAAGCCTTCATCACAATCACCCAGAGGCATCATTGAGCAAGACAAACTCTCATCCGTCCGTTCGCAGAGTTGGGCTTCGCCTCGTCGTTCGCCAATCCGCTAGAAGTGTCGTCAGACGCTGATAGCTTTCCTTCGGCGTTCCGTCCTCTCTCAAAAGTCCCCCGTGGGGGATGAATGCCGGATCCGAAAAGTCCCAAGTGCTGATCGCCTGAACCCACGGCTTGCTGTAGCCGATGGTGTAGACTTGTTCGAACCAGTCCGCTTGCGAGGACTCCGTGAACTGCTCGCCATGCCAGACGAACTTCGCCCCGCCGGGGCCACCGCCCCACCATTCGCTCTTCTCGGCTCCTGTCGAGGAGGAGGATATTCCCAGCTCCGTCAGGTGGACTGGTTTCCCGAACGCCTGAAACAAATCGAGGTTGCGTTCGAATTCGACCATGTCCCGGCCCGAGTGATAGTACTGGAGCCCGATGGCTTCGTAGTTGGCACCCGCATCTCTGACCATCGTCAGGTAATCGTACACGCACTGCTGCCAAACTGCGGGCTTACCTGCCATGTAGTAATCGCTCCAGGTGCCGGTGTTGTTCACGACACGATAGCATGTGGGGTCTGAATCGCGCGCGGCTTGCAGGGCGGAGACGGTCATTTCCACGTTCTGCTCTCGCGTGAACCCCACCATGTCGGTGCCCGTTTCAGGTTGCACGTGGGCTTCATTGATGACATCCCAGATGTGGACGCGGCTACGGAGCCGGCTGATGGCTTCACGCACTCGGGCAATGCACAGCGTATTCGTCTCTTCGAACGGCAGGTTCTTAAGCCACTTAGAGACTGTCAGGAAATAACTAGAACAAGTTGAGGTGGTTTTGTCTTATACTGGTGGTGATGAACCACCGCGACATTCAGCGCCGCTTCCGTTCTCTGGTACCCTTCCTGGACGAGCGGATG
>JBEKQO010000246.1:0-11377 GCA_049519635.1 Terriglobia bacterium
GGATTCGCGCGCGATCTTGCGGAATCGACAAGATGTTGTTGTTCATAGTTTTGCGAGGATGTGGCGCGATCATCGGCGCCGTCGAATATGAAACCGGCCCAATCGTACGGGGCCACAGCGGGAGCGAATTCTTTCAACATATCCCGTTTTGCATGGGTGAGCGCTTCCGCCGTGGGCTCATGTGCTGCCAGGTGTTCATAAAAATGCCTCATGACCACCAGCGAATATTCGTCGTTGATGGACCACAGAGTAGAAACGACTGCCTTCGCCCCGGCGAGTAGAAACGCTCTGGAAAGTGCGGCAACACCCTCTTGGCCTTCCAGGAGCCCGACCGCCGTATCGCAAGCCGACAGAACGACCAAGTCAGCATTAAGCCGGAGCTGAACGATTTCCGATGCTTGCAAGAAGCCGTCTTCTCCTGCCGCGGGATCGCTCAGCAGAACCAGCGCTGAATTATCCGGATCTTCATTGCTCGCGAACCCATGAACGGCCAAATGGATTAAGCGATATTGTGCGAGCCCGGCACGCTTGAAGGCAGATTCGGTGGCCTCAGATCCCAGTAATAAGGTATCGCTCGGCTCATGAATCGCCGCTTCCGCAGCAAGCACTTCGTCCTTGGAGGCCGGCAGATTCGATAGCGCATCGGCATCGTAACCCCGTGTGAGCGACGCCTGTTTCAACTCAGTCGGGTCGTAGGGAATCCCGCCCACTCCCAGGAAATCATGTGCAAAGGTGTGCGAGCGCCGCCGATCCTGGGCAAGTAGATAAAAACCCGTTGCGGAGGGTTCGTAGATGACGGTGTGCGTCTCGACGACGTAACGCCCGGAGTCATCGACTAATCCTTCAAAGGGAACGAGGTGTAGCGGCCCGTCAGGAACGATGACGAGAGTTTCTTTGTCCGCAAACCCGGCAACGGGTCGAAGGAGTATATCGTAAAGCTGACGACCCTCCTCACGGGCCGCCTGTTTCGCTCTGACAGCTTTCAGATAGGTTACAACAAGCTTGTTGATGCGCTCACTGCTGGCCAGGGGAACGATCCGGGTACCGACGTGGGAAATCACCAAGCAATACGAATGTGGGCTTGCCACAACGTATTCCAGAATGGACGTCGATGGGCTGACGGTTCCTTCGACACGCCCCAACGCGATTGTCTCGTGTGCCCGAGCCTTTAGGATGTTCACATCCGGGGTAACCCACCGAGCTTGCTCGGCCATGAAGATTTGATCGCGAATGCTGCGCACCTGGACGGTCGACCGCGCACTCATCAGTTTCAGTTGAAGCCGAGAAATCGTGCGCTCGTCCGTCCTCGCCGTTTGCGATGTCGCGGCGCCGGCCATCAGTAGGTCGGTCGTAACGCGGCCGCGAACTTGTTCGATGATGGAAAAAGCCTTCGCCGGTTCATTGAAGTGCTCGGCAATAAGACAAAAATGTTGCGAGTACATCTCGCTGGAAGATTTGATTAGCGCGGTTTTGTCCAAAACACCGGAGAGGCTGCCGATGCTGGAGTCGATAAAGGCAGCAGCACGATCGTATGTGCGGTCGGCTTCGGAGTATGCCCCTTGCTTGATCTCAATTTCAGCCAGGGTCTGTAGACCTGCCGGAACAGAGGACAGATCGCCGCTCGCCTGGATAGATGCAGCCGCCAGGGTAGCAAAATGTTCCGCCTTCGATAGATTCCCCTGTTCGCGGTATATATCGGCCAACAAAGACTGTGCTGCCGCCATTTGCCGCATCAATCCGGCCTCTTGGGACGACGGAAGGGATTCTTCGAGGACAGATAACGCGGTTGTGTATTGGCCTTGAGCTAAGGCAAGATGCGCGATTTGGATCTGCACTTGCGAGACGTGTGCCGGCCGGTGCAGGTCCCGAGCGTGCTTTAAGATATCTGCGGCGAGAGCTTGGGCGGCCGTGAACTGCTTTAGGCCGATTACCGCGTCTAAGCGCTGCTCGTAGGTCAGAAATGGATAACCACTGTCTGGTGTGGCGCTGGCGAGTTGTAGGGCCTTGTCAAGGTAGGGGAGGGCTTGCTCGTACATCTTTGTGAACACCAACCCAGTCCCTAGCTCCGTCAAATAGCGGATTTGGGCACCGGCGTCACCTGCTGCGGTCGCGGCAGCAAACGCAGTCCCAACATTCTTCCGGGCGGTCATCACATCGCCGCCATAAAACGCTGCTAGCCCAAGCTGAGCCAGGGCGCGGTACTGCCATTTCTTATCCCCCAATTCACGTGCCAGTGCCCGTACTTGTTGCCAGTCATCCCGCATTTCGCCAGAGGTAGACTCTGCGTCGATGTCGCCTTTCACAATGAAGCAAAACATCCGGAGTTGCTTGTCGTTGCCAAGGAGTGGATTCGTCCGCAATTCTTCGTCGAGCTGGGCGGAGATCACAGGCAGCCTGCCTTGCTCCGCCGTCGACCTGATCCTGCCCAATTTGGCGTATAAGGCGTTACGCTGGTCCCCAGCTGCGAGGAACGCCTTCTCGGCTTGGCTAAACTCTGGTCCGGCATCCGCCCAATTGAATAGATCGGCGAGATAGAGGGCGTGCTGGAGCAACTCGGAAGCGGATCGCTGATTGTGCTGCGCCCTCAGTGGCAAAAGCCCGGTCCCGAAGACACAGACAAGAGCCACGAGGCGGATCATGTTCTCGAGAGGTCTCGTAGTAAGCCTTGCAAACAATCGAGCAGTGATAGCTCTCACACGTTTCTCTCCCGTTCTCAAGAGTGAAAAGCTCATCTAATTGGTCGCCACCCGAAAAGGTCCGAGCGTGGTATGGTCATGCCCACTTGTTGTCTGCCACGCAGTGCGCACCGTGTGGGCGGACCCTCCACGCAATCAAAAGTAATGATGTCATAATAACTATTTCAGTATGATCCGATAACAACGCCAGCTCAAGCCAGTCCGGCGGATACAGGCCCAATAAGGCCCTTGACGTAAGGGTTCGAAATTCACCTTCACGTTGAACACAGCGACCCCGTCCCTCAGCGCCGCAATATCTTCTGCCCGCACGAGCGGCATTCCAGTTACTTGGGCGATCTCGAATTCATATTTGCCCGCCTCGCTGCCCGGGGGGAGATAAATGGACAGAAGCAATCGCCCCCTGGGGAGCTCTATAGGAGTTTCATCGGAAGCGGACCCTTCACCGCGCAGCACGACCCTACTTCGAAGGTCAAGGAGAAAAGCCTGGTAAGAGCTGGCGTCTTCCGGGCGAGCAATGTCACCTCTTACCACGATCGCATGTTGCCGCCCCCTAACCGAAAGCCAAACCACGATAGATAACAGTACCGTAATGCAGGCTGCGATAGCGGCGAGCCGAACCCATTGCCGAGTTTTAACCTGGCGTCGAAGGAGAGCATATTCACAATAGCAAGGCGAGCAGAAACCTAAGTGCTCGATCCAGTCCATCACCTTATCCGGGCTGATCTCACGAGAGGCGAGCGCTTTCAAAATCGACTTTTCTGGGCAACCCGTGCGCGCGGGGTTCGGAAACCCGCCTTGCAGAAGGACGCGTTGCGTAGCCTTGAGGAATCTCGCTTCTTCCCTACGCATAAGCGCTCGATCACTCATGGGTCACACCGCCTTCCCCGGAAGTCTCTTTTACGTTCTTGGGTTTCATTACGCGGTTCCGGGCTCTTTTGAGTTCTTGATTGAAACGAACCTGTGCGTTGTTGGCGGTAATTTCCAGAAGACCCGCAACTTCCCTCCAAGAGTAACCGTAGTCCCGCAGAGAGAACATTTCCCTCGGCCTCTCGTGAAAGAAGGTCATCACCTCTTTGACCAGCAGTTCCTTCTCAATCGACGGCGAGAGAGATCTGCTTCGCATCTTCCCAAAGGTCTCCAAATCTTGGCGTGAGCCGACGGTTTCAATTTTGGGCTCTTTAGCCAATTGCCGATTCAGCCGGCGAATGAAAGCCAAATAGAGATAATTATCGAGATTTCGAATGGGCCGCATGAGCCGTCCGTTTGATTTGCGGGCGCGGGAGAGGGAAACGAGTGTTGCTTCGAGGAGGTTGGCAGCTCGTGCTGGATCCTGTTGATGGCGCCAGGCGTATGCGTCGATTCGCGGCCAGATTCGTTCGCCGGAATCCACGAGGTCCTGCTCGATTGCTCTGCCCGACTTATCCCGCGGCCAAACATGGACGGGTGGATTGGGCTTGAGATCCCTGGGTATAAATGCCATCTAATCTCCCTGCTCGCCTTACAGGAATGTCCGGCTATCCCCGCCAAAACGGAGATTATTTGCCCCCTATATATTAAGAGGACCAAAAACAGGCAAAATCTTAAGCCTGCTCGCAAATTTATTTTTAGCTGGGTCAGAAGACCCATGCCTCCTGCGCCTGAACCGCTGCAACTGAAATTATCCTATTAAGTTTTGTCGTCTTTTTAGCCTCTTTAATTATAGGGGCGTATTTATGCGAAAGCCGGGAGGACCGGGGCATCGCTGTGAGAAATGGCCTGATGCCAATCGATTACGCTTAGAACTAGCCCTGTCACTTGCTGTCGGTCCTGCAGATCTCTGCCGGCTGCGCGTTTACGTGTCCCAAAAGAGAGGAGAACCCATGCACGGACTTAAACTGGTGCAGCTTAAAGTACGAGCGACCCCAACACAAATCACCCTTCTCCGAAAGGCCGCAACACAGGGGGGGTTGGCTACTCCCGCTGAATTCCTCGTCGCTGCGCTGTTCGATGGAAACCACCTGGCTCACTGTCATTATGAGGCCTACAGGAAACGCCGCTCATATCCAAAACTTACCGCGCGCCCCGAACTGTAAAATTGTCTATTAACAGGGTCTGTGATATTCTTCGCTCGATTTCTGATTGTGCTGGCACCGCTCCAAACCCTGTTTTACAAAGGACTTGTCAACCGGCGATGAAAAAACGTGTGCAGCGGACCCGGAAGCTCGCACCCGGCATTCACGGTTCGCGACGGCCCAAGAAGGGGCTCACTAAACAGATTACCTTCTGGGTCAGCGAGGAAGAAAAACAGCGCATCGAGCAGGCCGCCGCGGCCGCCGGCTTGAGCATGAGCCGGTTCGTGATGGAGAAAGCGCTCAAGGCGGCAAAGAAGCTTCTTTCCCAGAACCCCGGACGCCGTCCCTCCAGAGTCAAACCGCCTCTGTCCCACCCACCGTCCAGAACCGCCCACTAACATACCCATTATATACCTGTACAGCTAGTTTGCAATTGCTGTACAACTGTGTAAAACTTTCCTATTGACTTCTGCTGTACAGCTATGCGACGCTCGGCGGCATTGTATTGGGGCTTTCTATCCTCAGAGGGAGGTGACGGGATGTCACCCTGGACGCAAGCCGTGCAAGTCTTGCAAGCGGCCTTCACCGGCCCGATCGCCACGGGCCTCGCGCTCGTCGCCATTGTGGTCGGAGGCCTGATGTTCGCTTTTGGAGAAGGCGGGGCCAAACGCACCCTCGCCGGCGTGGTCTTTGGCGTCGGCATGGCCGTCAGCGCCGTCAACTTTATGACGTGGCTCTTTCCCTAATCATCCTGGTGAGGTTTATTATGTCGCGAAGAACCAATCCCGTTTTCCGCTCCCTCAACCGGCCCCTCACGCTCATGGGCGTCGAGCGGAAGCTTTTCTTCGTGGCCCTGCTGATGGGCGCGTCGGTTTTTAACCTCCTCCACACCTTCCTCGGCGGAATCCTGATGTTCCTTCTCCTCTACTGGTTCGCCCGCTGGGCGACCCGGACCGACCCGCAGATTCTCCGCTTCGTGATGAACTCCGCCCGGCTCCGTACCCTTTACGATCCCTCCAAGTTCGCGCCCGTCAACGTGCGGAGGATTGGACGTGTTTAGACTCGACCGCGCCCTCCAACCGTACCGCGAATCCGGCTCGCTCAACGAGCGCATCAACCTCTTCGGGTTTATCGACGACTGCGTGTTTCTGACCAAAAGCGGCGGGGTGGGCGTGATCCTGTCGGTCAAAGGCGTCGATTACGAGGGCCTCGCGGCCGCCGAGATCGACAACTACACCAAGCGCCTGGAATCCGCCTTCAAAATCTTCGACGAGAAGTGCCGCGTCTACCAGTACCTGTTCAAGCGCAGCGGCGAGACCGTCTCGCCCCAAAATTACGAAAACCCCATTGTCAATGCCGCGATCCGCAACCGCGCGGCTTTTCTTCGCAGCAAGGCCCAGGACCTCTATGCGCTCGACATCTATTACGCGGTGCTGATGGAAGGCCCGGAAGCCCGTAAGGCGATTCTCGCGACGCTCGCCCAGGCTGGTCGCAGTCCCCGTCAGGCTTGGCGGGAGCTCCGCGCCCTCGTTTCAACGCGCCGCCAGGTCGTGCTCATGGACGATGAGATCACCCGCACGCAGCGGCTCCTCGTCCAGCGGGCCGAGAATTTCATTCTCCAGGTCAAGGACTTCATGGCCGCCGAAATCCTCGACAAGAACCGCGCTTTCCGTGTCCTGAAGCGCCTGCTCAATTTCTCCCCGCTGAAGATCGAGTGCGCCCGCCTCAGGCACGACACGTTCCTCGACTTTTATCTCCCCGAATCCCCCATCGAGTGCCACCGGGGATTCCTTCGCCTGGACGATTACTACCTGAAGACCCTCACCCTAAGTGAGCCCTCCGCCGCCAGCTTCCCGCTCATGTTCCAGCGCCTTCTCGAGATCCAGGCCAACTTTTTTATCGCCACCGAATGGAAGAAGCAGACCTCCGATAAGACCCACCGCCTGATCCACTCCCGCCGCCGCCACTACCACACCACCAAGCGCTCGTTCGTGAGCTACCTCAACACCTCGGATGCCCCGGCCGGCGCAGAGGACGCACTCGTCGACGACTCCAAAGAAGCGCAAATCCGCGAACTCGGCAAGGCTCTCGAAGAACTTGAAGTGAAAGGCAACTACTTCGGCGAGTTTTCCCTCACCATCGTCATCTATGACCTGGACCTCGCCAGGGTCGAAGCCGCGTGCGCCGATTTCTACAAGGTTTTTAGCATCGCCGACGCCCAGCTTCTGGAAGAGCGCTACAACCTGCTCAATGCCTACCTCGCGACCGTCCCCGCCAACCACGCGCTCAACGTCCGCCGCATGCTGATCTCGAACGCCAACTATGCCGACTATTCCTTTCTCTTCACCCTGCATTGCGGCGAGCGCGAAAACCGGCATTTGCGGCGGGAATACTTGGCGGTGCTCGAAACCAACCACCAGACGCCCTACTTCTTTAACCTCCACCACGGCGACACCGCGCACACGCTCATGCTGGGACGCACCGGGGCAGGGAAGTCGTTTCTGCTCAATTTCCTGATCACCAACCTGCAGAAGTACGACCCGTACACCTTCATTTTCGACTTGGGCGGCAGTTTCGCCAGCCTGACCAAGCTCTTCCAAGGCTCGTATATTCGCGTCGGGATTGACTCGCACACCTTTAAGATCAATCCATTTTCGCTACCGCCGACCAAGGCCAATCTGGATTTCCTGACGCTCTTCATGCGGGTCCTGGCCGAGTCACCGGGCGGGGAAGCGCTCAGCGCATCCCAGGAACGCGAGCTGCACGAGCAAATCCAGAACCTCTACCACGTGGAGGACGAAAGCCTCCGCACTCTCGGAACCCTCGCCAACACCTTGCCCCGCGCCCTTGATGCGCGCCTCTACAAATGGAAACAGGGCGGGCAATTCGGGTTTTTGTTCGATAACCCCGACGACAATGTCACCCTCTCCCGCTTCCAATGCTTCGACTTCCAGGGCATGAAGGAGTACCCGCAGGTTTTGGAACCCCTCCTGTTTTACATCCTCCACCGCGCGGACTCGATCATTTCCGACCCGAAAATCAGTCACGTCTTCAAGGCCTTCTTTATCGACGAAGCCTGGGTATTCCTGAAGAATCCCGGATTGCGCGCCTACATCTCCCAGGCCCTCCGCACCTGGCGCAAAAGCAACGCCGCGCTGATTCTCTCCACCCAATCGCTCGATGAGCTCCGCAAATCCGAGATCCTCGATATCCTGGTGGAATCCTGCGGCACCAAGATTTTTCTCGCCAATCCGGACCTCGACCGCGAGCTCTACCGCGAGCACTTCCACTTGAACGACCACGAGCTGGAACTGGTGACGACCTTGATTCCCAAACAGCAGATGTTGATCAAGACCCCGGACGTTTCCAAGGTCGGCAACCTGAATGTCGACCGCAAGAGCTACTGGCTTTACACCAACGACCCGTTCGACAACCGTTTGCGCGAGCAAGCCTTCGATGCCCACGGCTTCGAGAAAGGCCTCGAAGTTTTAGCCAGCGCGGCGCCCAAGGAGTAACCATGAAAACTTCCGTTGCAGTTTCCATCTCTCTTCTTTTCGCCTGTGGCCTCGCTTCCGCCCAAAGCAATGGCGCGAGGACCGTCAAGTACGCCCAGAGCGACATCGTCGAAATCCATGCCAAGCTGCGCTTCTCCACCCTGATCGTTCTGCCCGCCGACGAGGACATTCTCGACTTCACCACCGGCGACAAGGACTACTGGATCATCAACGGTTCCCACAACCTGTGCTACCTGCACCCGGCGGCCGCCAACATCCAGAGCGACCTTAACCTGGTCACCACGCGCGGCCACATCTACTCCTTCCTGCTGAGCGAAATCAGCAAACGGCCGAGCGAGGACCCTGACCTCAAGGTCTTCATCGAACCCAAGGACGGCTCCCGCCTCGGCGCCGTCACCGATCCGCCCGGCGATGCGGGCGATCCGCCGAAGTTCGTCCGCGCGAGCGAGGTGCAGGGCTACCGCGACCAGATCGCCCAGCTTCGCACCGAGATGCAACAACAAATCCAGGACGCCAGCGCCAAGGCCGAACAAGCCATCGCCCAATACCGCGAGAGCTACCCGCAAAACCTCCGCTTCGACTACACGTACAAGCCCCTCGCCGCCAAGGAGCCCTTCCGTATCGGCGCCATCTACCACGACGACAAATTCACCTACATCCAGTCCTCCGCCCAGGAAAAACCCACGGTCTACGAACTCAAGGACGGCAAGCCCGACCTCGTCAATTTCACCCTTCAGAACGGCGTCTACGTCATCCCCAAAATCGTGGATCACGGGTACATCGTGGTCGGCAAGAAGAAGGTTGACTTTAATCGGCAGGAGAAGCACGCCTAAGCGAGGCACTTATGGAACAGCCTGTGAAGGACAAAGCACCGAAGCCCCAGGGGCTCATGCCCAAGAACCTGCAGGCCATGGTGATCGCCGGCCTGGCGTTTCTCATGATTGCGGTAATGGCCCTGACGGGTCGCAAAGCGCCCCAGCCCGTCGCCGCCACCGCCTCCACCGCACCACCTGCGCCACCGCCGGTCGATGAGGCCAAAATCCTTGCCTTCCGCAACTCCCTCGAGAAGCAGCAAAACGACTCGGACGCTGACCTGCAGCGTGCCTTGCTCCGCCGGCAAGCACTACTCGCCGGCACCGACACGCCGCAAGGAGCTAATCCGTACCCACCCGGCGCGTACCCCCCCGGCGCCTACCCACCGGGGACACCGCCGCCCGACCCGGTCAAGGAAGACGAGAAACGGCGGCGGTACCAGTCGCTCTTTGCCGACAACGTGGCGCTAACCTACCGCAAAGATGCTGCCGGAATACAGCCCGTCCGCGCCGATCTGGCAGCCCCTTCGGTGCCGCCGGCGATCCTTGCCCAGGAAATAGCGCAGACCGCGGAACAGGAGTTGGAGCGCCAGGCCAAGGCAGCCACACCGCCGCCCGAGACCGCGCCAGAGCCTGCTGAGCCCCGAAAACCGCCCGAACCACCAGCCCCAGCTGCCAACCCCGCAGTTGCCAAACCCGGGGAATTCAACTCCGCCAGCGGCAAGCCCTACGTTCTTTTCGAAGGCACGGTGATCGAGGCGCTGCTGGTCAATCGTCTCGATGGCAGCTTCGCCGGGCCCGTCATCTGCATGGTCAGCACGGATACCTACTCCCATGACGGCCAGCACCTGCTGATCCCCGCGGGCACGAAAGTGATCGGCGAAGCCAGCAAGGTTGACAACTTCGGCCAGGCGCGCCTCGCCGTCGCTTTCCACCGCCTGCTGATGCCCGATGGGTACTCGGAAAGCCTCGATAAGTTCAAGGGCCTGGATCAGCAGGGCACCATGGCGCTGCGCGACAAGGTCAACAACCACTATCTCAAAATCTTCGGAGCATCGCTCGCCGTGGGCCTGTTTAGCGGCCTCTCGGAGTTCAATACAGGAAGCGCGTTGACCTCTAACGGCGGCGAAATCATCCGTCAGGGATTCGGTGTCGGCATGGCCGAATCGGGCGAGCAGATCATGAGCCGCTTCCTGAACATCATGCCGACGATTACCATTCGTGAGGGCAACAGGGTAAAGATTTACATCTCAAACGACCTCCTGCTGCCGGACTACAACCGTCACCATATGGATCCAAGCCTATGAAACTCCTACTCTGCACAGTATTCGCCATCACCCTCGCCGCCTGCGGCGGCGGGCAGGACAACCACCAGACCTGGAAGGACCGCATGCCCACCGTCGACTGCACTCCGCGCACGCCCCAGGCCAAGGCCGAGCTCAAGGCCTGCCCGAAGCTCGCCGACTACCTGCATCCCACGCGCGCCGAACAGCGCGAAATCGTGGGCTATCTCAACCGCAAGAACCAGATCGAAGGGACCATCGACTTCACCCAATACTTCCCTCCGGGCTGCTACACTTGGACCTTCGATCCCACCAGCGACGTCCCCAAGGGCCACCCGCAACACTCCGCCGAGTGCCACAACAACCTCCAGGAAAAGCTTCGGGACTTCAACATTCCAGGTCCTCCCACGACAACTAAAGAAAAAGAAAGCGAGGAACGATGAAAAAAATAGTGCTTCTGCTACTGGGGACCTGCCTGCTAGCTCCTTCCGCCAAAGCGCAGTTCGGAGTCCCGCAGGTCGTGATCGATCCGAAAAGCATCGTGGTCGAAATCAAGCAGGTGGCGCAGGAAATTGCCAACGGAACGATCAGCCGCGCGACGCTTGTGCAAGCGCTGATCATCGCCCAGCAACTGGCGACGACCTACCAACTGGCCACTCGAATGGCGACTCCCCTCGGCGGCATGTCGCTGCGCTACCTTGTCAACTGGTCACCCTGGCTCTACGCCAGCTCCCGCGACGTGTATGGCAACGCGACCCCCTGGGTCAGGGGAGCGAACACCGGCATCGGCGTTTCCCCCGCCTACAACCAGGCCACCGTGCCGCTCCAGGTCTACAACCCCGCGGTCCTCGCCGCGATGCCTCTGCCCATCCAGCAGGACCTCGAGTCCCGCTACGCTACGATCGAGCTGCGCGACGGCGCCAGCCAGACCGCCCTCCAGACCATCGGCGACATCCGGGCTAATTCCGCCGCCGCCAGCGCCGCGGTCGCGAGCGTCCAGGCCGATTCCTTTTCCGGTGA
>JBEKQO010000247.1:0-11318 GCA_049519635.1 Terriglobia bacterium
GTCTGGCATCTCGAACCCTCGCTGACCGATCCGGATACCGTTTACGCCGGGGTGGAAGACGCCGCCTTGTTCCGCTCGACGGATGGCGCCCACACGTGGCAGGAACTCTCCGGACTGCGCGGCCACGGCACGGGGCCCAAGTGGCAGCCGGGCGCCGGGGGAATGTGCCTGCACACAATTATTCTGGACCCGAGCGACCCCGGCCGGATCTACATCGCCATCTCGTCCGCGGGGGCTTTTCGTACCGACGACGCGGGCAAGACCTGGAAGCCGATCAACCGTGGACTGAAGTCCCCCTACATCCCCGACCCGAATGCCGAGGTGGGCCACTGCGTTCACCATATCGCCATGCACCCGTCACGTCCGAATGTGCTGTTCATGCAGAAGCACTGGGATGTGATGCGCAGCGACGACGCCGGCGATTCGTGGCAGGAGGTCAGCGGGAACTTGCCCACCGACTTCGGATTCGCGATTGATGTTCATGCGCACGAGCCGGAGACCATTTACGTAGCGCCCATCAAGAGCGACTCGGAGCACTTTCCGCCCGATGGCAAACTGCGTGTGTACCGCAGCCGCACTGGCGGGAACGAATGGGAAGGGCTCACGAAAGGTCTGCCGCAGCGCGACTGCTATGTCAACGTGTTGCGCGACGCGATGGCCGTGGACCAACTCGATTCCTGCGGCGTGTATTTTGGCACCACCGGCGGGCAGGTGTACGCTTCAGCCGACGCCGGAGACAACTGGGCGCCCATCGTCCGCGATCTTCCCGCTGTGCTTTCGGTCGAGGTGCAGACGCTTGCGTGAGCACGTCGTGACCGCTCATGCAAGCTACGACCTGCGGCTTTGCCGCCTGCTGTGCGGAAAGGCTCCGCCTTTCCCGACCTTGCCCTTCGTTTTAGCTTTCCCGGGTGAGGCGCAGCCTGACCGAAAAAGAAAGAGTAAGCCGTGCTCGCTCCGGAAAGGCGGAGCCTTTCCGCACAGCAGGCGGCAAAGCCGCTCGAAGCGCGGGCGTCGCCCGCTAAATTGGACAGTCTCAGTGATGAATCTGCCATGACACAAATGATTCGCGTTGCCCTCCCGTTTCACCTTCGTACCCTTGCGAAGGTGGACGGCGAAGTGACCCTCGACATCGAGGGTGTGGTGACGCAGCGCTCGGTGCTGGACGCGCTCGAGGCCCGCCACCCGGTGCTGTGTGGGACGATGCGCGACCACGTCACGCTGAAGCGCCGGCCGTTCATAAGGTTCTTCGCCTGCGAGGAGGACCTGTCCCACGAGCCGCCGGACGCTCCGCTGCCTGACGCGGTCGCAACGGGAGCCGAGCCTTTTCTGGTCGTAGGAGCCATCGCCGGAGGTTAGCGGCCAGCAAGCAGGGGTAGCGCGGACCAGTTTTCAAGGTCCGCGTCTCGTCCCCGACGGGCAAGGGAAAGCCGCGGACCTACAGAAACAGGTCCGCGCTACTCTTCTCAATGCAAGGAGTGCGCGATGCAACTAAGTCCTTATCTCACTTTCAACGGCCAATGCGAAGCGGCGTTCAAGTTCTATGAGGAGTGTCTTGGCGGAAAAATCGAGGCAATGTTCACCTATGTGGGTACGCCCGCGGAAGAACATGTGCCACCTGAATGGCGCCACAAAATCCTTCACGGCCGCCTGATTGTGGGCGATCGGGTATTGATGGGGTGTGATGCCCCGCCTGAGCGCTATAAGGAACCGGAAGGCTTTTCCGTGTCACTCGAAATCAAGGACCCGGCAGATGCGGAGCGCATATTTAACGCGTTGGCAGAAAACGGCAGGGTGCAGATGCCTTTGCAGAAAACCTTCTGGTCCGCCCGCTTTGGCATGGCAGTCGATCGCTTCGGTATACCGTGGATGATTAACTGCGAGCAGTCTGCCTAACCCTCGGTTCCAGGGAACGCCTGCAAGCTCGCTTGGCCTGACCCCAATCGTCTTAACCGCCGCACGGAAGCCGAATACATCTGGCATGGGGCATGCTCATGAATACCTTCCAAAAAAGATACTCAACCTGTCGATCTTGCCGCGCTTCATTCGACGTACCAGTAGAGCCGGGGTTCAGGGGGTTGCGACCGTCTGGAAGCCGGGCTCCAGACCCAAAACGAAAAGGAGAAAATACGATATAATTCTTTTGTATGTTTAAGCCCAACAAGCCGGAGGGGACTCCCCCCAGCCAAGAGGATATGGCCGAGATGGGGAAGATGAGCGAGGAGTGGATGAAGTCCGGAGTGCTGCTCGCCACCGAGGGCTGCCTGCCGAGCGCGAAGGGCGCGCGCGTACCGGCGCGGCGGCGGCTCCCATTGCGAAATCACAAGGAGGCATGAAAATGAGATTCATGATGCTGATGATTCCCCAGGGGTATGAAAAGGCAGCGCCGGGCGCCATGCCTGACCCCAAGGCCGTTGCGGCAATGATGAAGTACAACGAATCCCTTCAGAAAGCCGGCGTGCTGCTGGCGCTCGATGGCCTGCACCCGGCCTCGGAGGGCGCGCGCGTTTCGTTCTCCGGTGGGAAGCCCAAGGTGACCGACGGCCCTTTCATCGAGACGAAGGAGGTCCTGGGCGGGTACTGGATGATTCAGGTAAAGTCGAAGGAAGAGGCGATCGAGTGGGCGTCGCGCTGCCCCGCCTCGGACAATGAAGTGATCGAGATTCGCCAAGTGTTTGAGATGTCGGAGTTCCCTGCGGAGGTCAAGGAAGCTGCGGCCGGGTTTCCCGAGCTGCAATCACCGCACGGGAGGCCAAGCGGGTCGTGACGCGCCGGTGGTGGCATGCCTCGATCCTGCGCGAAGGGATCGAAGATGGTGTGATAGGTAGGTGTGACGGCTTCCAATACCCATCGCGCGATTGACGCAGCCTAGAGGATCGAGTCGCCGAGCCTCATTGCTGGCCTCACGCCCGACCTTCTCGCCAAGCTCGGCCGCTTCGAGGAAGCGCGAGCAGAGTTCGAGCGCGCGGCATCGCTCACGCGCAACGCCCGCGAGGGCGAACTGCTCCTCGACCGCGCCCGAGCTTGCACGGGTGGCGTACGCTAGGCGGCGGCCCAGGTTGCACAAGCGGTCCCACCCTCCTATACTGCAAGGTCTTCGGGGAACGTCGGGTTGTACGAATTCACGCCCGGTTTACCAAAGTGTATCCCCCGATCCTGCACAGAAGGGTGTTCATATGATGAAGTCATCCCGTCGCAATTTTCTCTTGACCGCCGTCGCCGCGCCCTTGGCCGCGCGCCTCGACCCGAGGGGACAGGGCCGTTTTGAGGTCCTGGCGGCCGTGCTGCCCGCGGGGCAAATGCAATTTGAGAATCCGCAGATTATTCGCTACGACGCGAAGTGTTTCACCATCAATGGCAAGGATACGCTGGTGGTGAGCGGCGCGTTTCATTACCCCCGCTGCCCCAAGGCGCTATGGCGCGATCGCTTGCAGAAGTTCAAAGTGGCGGGATTCAATACCATCGAAACCTACGCCTTCTGGAATTATCACGAGCCACAGGAAGGCAAGGTGGACCTTGCGGAGTTTGAGGAATTCGTCAAACTCGTTCACGAGATGGGTTTCATGATGATTGCCCGTCCGGGCCCCTATATCTGCGCGGAATGGGAACGCGGAGGATTTCCTTCCTGGGTCGCGGCCAAGCGGTTTTCCCTCCGCACTCCCAATCCCGTGAGCCTTCAGACCTCGCAGCACTGGTACTCGGAAGTTCTCCCTATCATCCAGCAGCACCAGGTGACGTTGGGCGGCCCCATCATCATGGTGCAGGTGGAAAATGAGTACGACTACAGCGTTCCCATGCCCGATGACGCCAAGCGCGAGTACGTTCGCGCCCTGGCCAAGATGGCGTGGAACGCCGGCATCAACGTGCCCGTTATCACCTGTTGGACCAGGCAAGCGCGTGAGAATAGCGACCCGGACATGGCGCGGATCATGGACACGTGCAATTTTTATCCGCGCTGGAAAATCACGGCGGAACTTGCCCCGGCGCTGGAGAAATTGCGCCGCGAAGAGCCCGCCTCACCCTTGGCGATCTCGGAACTCCAAGGCGGATGGTTCAGCGAATTCGGCGGCCTGCTTTCGGTGAATCAGGATGGCGTGGATGCCGCGCAGGTCAATTTGCTCACCAAGACCGCGCTGGAGTTGGGGGTTACGTCCTTTAGCTATTACATGGGCTTCGGCGGCACCAACTTCGATTGGGCCGCGAAGAAGCTGACCACCACTTATGACTATGCCGCGCCGATTCGTGAACCCGGCGGGCTTTGGGACAAGTACTACGCCGTCCGCGGCATTGGCCAGTCTTTGCGTGTGCTGGGCAGTGTCCTGACGCGCGCTGTGGCCCTTCCGGGCATGCAATCTACCAATCCCAACGTCAGTGTGAGTGAACGCACCAACGGCCCGAGCGCGGTATTATTTGTCCGCGAAAATGCCAACGCCCTTCAACGCTTCAAGATGACTTTCACGGATACCCACAGCCCGAGCAAGCGCTGGATCTCCGCTCCCCGGCAGGACGAATTGGAACTTGCGCCGCGCGAAATGAAGATGCTGCCGGTGCAAATTCCAATCAGCGGGGGGAGGCTGTGCTATTCGACGGGGGAATTGTTGGCCCACGGCGTCAACCTGGACCGGGACTTCCTGATCTTGTACGACGTGCCGGGGCGGACCTTGGAGATGGGCCTCGCCACCGTAGACGAACCGAAGGTGGAAGGCGATACGGCCTACCGGTATTGGGATTCGGAATATGAAACCTCGGTTCTGGCGGTTCAGGTCGGGACCACGGAAAAAATGCTGGTGTATGGTGAACACCTTCAGATCTTCGTCGTGCCGCGCGACAAAGCTCTGCACACCTTCCTCTGGGAGTTTCCTCCCAAAATTGTACCCGGCTCCGAGGAAACCAAAACGGTGGTGGCCCCGATCCTGACTGATGCCTATGCCCTGGTGGGGTCGGGCACGCAAAAGAGCCGCGCCTGGGTGGATCTGGAGTTCCTCCCCGGGCAGCACGATGTTGCCGTAATGCTCCCGCCGCTCCCGGTGAAGTGCCGGCTCGATGACCTCCTGACTGACTTCCAATACGACCGGCCCTTGCACCTCGCGCGCGTCCGTGTGACCACGCCGGCCATGCCCTTCGCGCCCATCAACCTGAGCGCGGGCGACGCTTGGATGGAAAAGTTTGAACCTGGTGCCGGCGAATGGCTGACCGGCCCCCTGCACGCACTCGAGGATTTGGGGCCGGTGCCTTATGGTTACGTCAAGTATCGCACTCCGTTTACCTTCAACGGCGAGCCCAAGATGTTCATCTCCACGCGGGCCGACGATGCGAAGAAAGTTTTCGTCAACGGCAAGTTCGTGGCGGAGGCCTCCAATAAGGAGAAGTTGATTGATTTCCCCTTGGCGAAATACGCTCAGCCCGGCGCCAACTTGGTGGAAATCTCCTATGAACTCTTCGGCGCCCCGAACTTTGGCGAGAACTTGGGCGAGTTGAAAGGGCTCGAATCGGCCGGCATCGGCGCTGATTTCGCATCGGCCAAAGGTTTGGAGAGTTGGCAAATCCAGCGCATTGCCGCACTGATGCGAGGGCGTGAAATTAACCCGGAAGCGGGCGTTTGGACGCCGGCGTCGTTCCTCGGCGGCGGGGAAAACCTACCCCTGGTCCCGGCCTTCACTTGGTGCCGCGCTAAATTCACGCTCCCCCCGCCCGACGAGGCTTGGAAAACACCTTGGAAGCTCACCTTCAATGCCGACTGCGACGCACTTATTTTTCTCAATGGAAAATTCGTCGGGCGCTACGCAATTATCGGCCCGCAAAAGGATTTTTACTTTCCCGAACCGTATCTCACCCCCGGCGGCGAAAACACCCTGACGTTTCTCCTGGCATATACCGACCAGACGCAACACTTGCGCAAATTACAAGTTGCGCCTTACCCGGAGTTCTCCGTCCGCCGGACGCGTATTGAGTTTGAGTGGTGACCAGCGGAAGGGCAGCGCTTTGCAGGCTGCGGGAAAAATGCGTTGGCGCTGTCATTATCAATGGCACCCGTTTATACCCTTGTCAGCACCACCGCGGCGCTCGGCGCGCCACCCCTCCTCATCTGAGGAGGGGTGCATTTTAACCAACTCCCATCCTGATTCAGGAGGGGTGGCGCCTTGGGCGCCGGGGTGGTTGTCCGCGATGGGGTATCCTTCCGCAGCCTCTTTACCCCAGCCCTTCCACCAACCGCCTCATAGCGTCCCAGCGTGATGAGGAAAACGCATCAGTCAGCCTTCAGTTGCGAAGTGCAGTTGGGGCAACGAATGGCCGCGAGAGGAATTTGCGAACAGCAGTACGCGCATGGCTTCAGCGCCGGGCCGGCGGGGACCGGCGCAGGCCCGCGCAGCTTATTCACCTGCCGCACCAGCAGGAACATGGCAAACGCCACAATCACAAAATTGATGACGGTGTTCAAGAAGAGGCCGTAATTGAGCGTTGCAGCTCCCGCCGCTTTGGCGGTGGCTACGGTCTCAAAGTGCCGGCTGGTAAGGTTGAGGAAGAGATTGGAAAAGTCTACCCGCCCCAACACGACGCCGATGGGCGGCATCAGAACGTCGTTGACCAGCGAGGTCACAATCCCGCCAAATGACGCACCCAGGACAATTCCCACCGCCATGTCGAGCACGTTGCCGCGCACGGCAAATTCTTTAAATTCCTTCAGCATGCTTGCTCCTTTTGCCTATCGACTAAAAAATATGTGCCAACCAGTGTCGCTGCGATCTTACATCGTCCCTGTTTCCGGTGGAAACAGCGGACTTTTGGCGATGCGAAATAAGACCTGTCCGATGGCGCTTGCCTTCTCACGTCTTGCGTACCGCCTGCTTTCTGCGCGTGGATAGCGCCGGCTTCCAGCCGGCATTGAGCCGCCAAGATGGCAGGTCGCAGGGAAGCCTGTTATGAGAATGCTCCCCTCCTCAGTTGAGGAGGGGGTAGGGGGTGGTGCTGATTGCGACTTGATATTTTTGGCCGCAGGAGATGACCACCCCGGCGCTCGGCGCGCCACCCCTCCTGAATCAGGAGGGGAGTTATTTTCATCATGCGTGGCGAGTAAAGACTCAGGCGCATCTGTGCGGTTGGACAGGTGGATGAGTGAAGTAAGTCGTTCCCCAAATTAGGACAGCACCGGCGCGCAGTTTCGCTTGCCATTTGGCCTGCTTCATTGCAAAGTGAATAGGATTCTCCATTCGCTATGGGATCGTAACGATGAGCCCTTCACCTCGAATTCGTTTCGCCAAGCCCGGACGCCAGGCGCGTTCCCTGGGCTTAGGAGTGATCGGATTGGGGACCGTCGGCACGGGTACGCTGAAGGTTCTGGCCGAGCACCAGGGCGAAATCCAGCGGCGGCTCGGATGCGATCTCCAACTCAAGGTTGTCTGTTCCCGCAGCGTGCATCAGCGGGATCTCTCCTGGCTGCACCAGCCCGTCAAGATCACTTCCGACTGGAAAGAGGTTATCCGAGATCCGGAAGTCAACATCGTCGTCGAGTTGGTGGGGGTTCTGTCCACCGCCCGCGCCGTCGCCTTTGCGGCGCTCGATGCGGGGAAGCATCTGGTGACGGCCAACAAACAGCTTGTGGCGGAATACGGGGTGGAGTTAGTTGAGCGCAGCCGCGCCCACAACGTGGGCTTGGGGATTGAAGCTTGTGTCGCCGGCGGAACGCCGGTGCTGCACGCAGTCCGTGAAGGGCTGGCCGGCGAAAACTTTAGCGCGGTTTATGGCATCCTGAACGGCACCACCAACTACATCTTGACCGAGATGGAGGGGCGCGGATGTTCATTCGCCGAAGCCCTGGCCGAGGCCCAGGAAAAGGGATACGCCGAGCCTGACCCCACCTTCGACGTCGAAGGATTCGATGCGAGCTTTAAGATCGCCATCCTGGCGATGATGTGTTTTGGCCAGGCGGTGCGGGTTCGCGACATCCCCGTGGAAGGTATCACACGGATCGAACAAGTGGATTTTGCCTACGCGCATCGGCTGAATCACACTTTGCGCCTGATCGCAGGGGCCCGGCGCCGCGCCGGCAATCGCCTGGAGATATTCGTCCGCCCCATGATGATCTCCACCTCCTCGCGCCTCGCCGGCGTAATGGGCGCCACCAATGGCGTCATGCTGGTGGGCAACAAAGGCGGGAATACCAGCATTACCGGGCGCGGCGCGGGGGGTGAACCTACGGGCGTTGCGGTGCTTTCCGACGTCGTCCAAATCGCGCGCTCGATTGCCGCGGGCAGCTCTTGCTCCACCCCCTTTGGATACGAGGACTGGCACCCTTCCCGCATTGCCACACCCGATGACAACGTTGTCGCCACTTATCTGCGGCTCGTGGTGCATGACCGGCCGGGCATCCTGGGGCGCGTCTGCGCCATCCTGGGCCGCCACCGCATCAACATTGACTCGGTTCTGCAAGAGCCTGACTGCGAGAAGCAGCGCCTGCCCTTTGTCATGACCCTCGAGCCCACGCAGGAAAAGCACGTTACCCGCGCCCTGAAAGAAATCGCCCGCCTGCCTTTCCTGGCCGAGCGCCCGCTTCTTCTTCCCTTTGTAGATTTGCCTTGAGCAAATCGAGCCGGCATCGTCCCGAGGCCCCCCAAGGCAGAAGATAATGGGCCGTTCTTCCCACATCTCTCCACATCTCTGCTGCGCCTCCGCGTCTCAGCGGTGAGAAAGCTCTCTGGGAATGGCATCTCGCCACCATCACAACTAAATGAGGGCTGACCGGCAAGCGTCCCGCGCGCCTTCCTGCGCAACGAATTTCGTTTACAATACCCCCGGCAAGGTGCCAGGGCTATCCGCTCCGTGCTTTGGTCGCGGGGATTCGGCGGGGTCAGCAGGGAGGTTGAAATGCAGTTGGAAAAGGGGACACTCGATATTCTACCGGCGGCGCTCCGGGTATTGGAGGAGGGGTTTGCCTCACTTTCTGCCATCGACGCGCAGGCGCCAGGCCAGGAGCGCATGTCCGAGGTGATGAAGCAGGTCGCGGTTCGCCTGCGGGACAATTATCCGTACTTTCATCCTCTATACGCCGGCCAGATGCTGAAACCACCTCATCCGATTGCCCGCGCTGCCTATGCTCTGGCCACTTGGATCAATCCTAACAATCACGCGCTGGACGGCGGCCGCGCCAGTTCGGCAATGGAGAAGGAGGCCGTGGCGGAGATCGCCGCCATGTTCAGTTGGCAATCCCACCTGGGGCACCTCTCTAGCGGCGGCACCATGGCGAACCTTGAGGCGCTCTGGGTGGCGGGGCAACTTCATCCGGGAAAGAAGATTGCCGCCTCCACGCAGGCCCACTATACCCACCACCGCATCAGCAGCGTGTTGGGATTGCCGTTCGCGGAATTGCCTTGCGATCTTCGGGGAAGGATGGACACTCGGGCTCTGGCAGCGCGGCTGGCGGAGGGAGACATTGGCTGCGTCGTGGCCACCCTTGGAACTACGGGGACGGGCTCCGTCGATCCCTTGCCGGAGATCCTTCGCCTGCGCGCGCAACACGGCTTCCGATTACACGTCGATGCGGCCTATGGCGGCTACTTCACCCTCGCCGGGAACCTGACGGAGGAAACCCGCGCCGCATACGATCAGATCGGCCAAGCCGACTCGATTGTGGTTGATCCCCACAAGCACGGCCTGCAACCTTACGGGTGCGGGTGCGTGCTGTTTCACGATCCGAGTGTGGGCGCGCTCTACAAGCATGATTCCCCCTACACTTATTTCACCTCATCGGAATTACACCTGGGTGAAATCAGCTTGGAGTGCTCGCGGCCAGGGGCGTCGGCTGTGGCGCTGTGGGCCACCCAAAAATTGCTGCCCCTGGTGCGCGGGGGCGAGTTCGCCGCCGGCCTCGAGGCCTGCCGGGAAGCCGCGGTCAGCTTCGCCGGGAGCCTCGCGGCCGATTCGCGATGGCTGGTGCCGTTTCCACCTGAACTGGACATTGTGGTCTGGGCGCCTCGCGCCAAAACCGCGCGCCTCGCATCGGAACGGTCACAACGCATCTTCACTGCGGCTGCGGCCCGTGGCCTGCACCTCGCGCTGGTCCGACTGCCCGTCGCGTATTTCCCCTCGCTCGAAAAGCCGCAGGGCGGAACCTCGGGCCCTGCGCTACCCCCGGAGGATACTTCGGATCAAGAGACGGTGCTTTGCCTACGTTCGGTCCTGATGAAACCCGAACATCGCGAATGGCTGAACCAGATTCTATCTTTGCTGGATGCGGCATTTCGGGATGCAGCGAAGGAATAGAAATCAGAATGAATGCCCTATCCCAGGGGAGAATGTGCGGACTAGACTTTGTCAAGTAATCCGGCGGCGGTGGCTATTTTCTCGTCAACGTTTAGGGCCTTCTTGCGGGCGAGTTCGTATAGGTCTCGCAGCATCCTAAAGAGATTTTCCTTCTCGGGGTCGTCGTATACGATTGCCTCTTCAGCGCTGACGGAGAACATCTCATCGCCCTCAGAGTCCATCATACTGAGTCGAAAGCCTTCATCTGTTCTTGCCGCTTTGAATGTGTACTGCCCGTCGATCGAGCAGCCAAATCCTCCAAATCTGTTTTTCTCCCAATTCAAGCGGCCTTGCTCCGACTTTTCAAGGAGTTTTCTTACAAAGGGCTCATATGCAACGGTCGCTTGCATAACTACCTCCCTCATGACCGCTCTCGATGTGACCCGCCATCCTTCCAGCTTCTCCACTCAATATCCTAAGGGCTTTGTGACAGAAATTCAACAACCTCTCACGCTCGGCGGGAGTCAGACACCCCCCGCAGAGCGGGTGGCTTGATGAGTAGGGCCGCCTCGAAGGCGGTTCCTCATAGTGTTCGCTTTGCCTTCGTGCCCGCTGCCGTCGCAACCCCGAAGGGGTTAACCTTGAGTAGCCGTGGGCAAGGGCACGCCTTTTGTGCCCGCCGCCCACGGATCGCGTCCCTGCCCGATTTTACCGACCCTGACGGGATCGAACGGTTCGGCCGCGCGCGAATTGGGTGTAGGGGCGGTTCGCGAACCGCCCCTACTTCCATTATCCCGATCCGTAGGTTTCACCTACGGCTACTCACGGTGTTCACCTTGCGGGGAACTGGGCAACAGTCAAACCTCTGCGAGTCGCACTGGTCAGACCAGTGGCTTCTGCTGGCAACCATTTCTTGCCTGCTATAATGTTTCGGTTTGCATCTCCCATGTTGCAAAAAGGCCTCATGTTCAAAACCATCGAATGGACCGAGCAAGGCGTGCGCATGATCGACCAGACGCGCTTGCCGGGGGAAGAGATTTATCGCACCTACACGGACTATCGCGAGGTGGCGGAAGCGATTCGCT
>JBEKQO010000248.1:0-11244 GCA_049519635.1 Terriglobia bacterium
GGGTAGGGTCGGGATTCCGGCATCCCGCAACGCGCCAGTCTGACGCCAGAGTTGCAACCATATAATGACGCGTGAATATACTTGTGAAGGGCTCAGGCCCTCGCCATCGGCGGCCGGGGGTGAATCGTTTGCGGAGCCCGACATCGATTCTTCGCGGTCGCTCGGCTGCAAGTCCGTCTGGGCAACTTCTTCAGCCACATCCTCCAGAAAGAGCTCGGAAGCGACGTTGTCCAGTTCGCTGAGGGACAGAAAGTTGCGCCGGATCATCCAGCGGGCAAGATAACGAATACTTGTGTGCAATGCCCCGGCACTCCCGGGCTTGAGGGGCCTCCCGTAATAACCTCTGGGCTCGTTAAACAGCGACCAGGTGAACCGCTTGAAAGCGTCCAGTAGTGGAGCCCATTGGAAATCTGTAAGGCGGCTGCCATCGGGTAGGCTTACATCCCAACGGATCCGGGACGCATGTGCTCTGAGCCCAGCCGTTTCGTTCTCGAACTGCCAGTACAGATCTCGCCACTGGCTCTGGCTCGATACCCAGAAATCACCAATTTCCTTTTGTTTGAGAATATCTCGCCCGCGGTCGCTAGCCGCAACCTCCGTGGTGGTCAGGTGCTGGAGTGGTCTGAGCATGGCAGTTACTCGGGCACCGGAAGCGAAGGCAATGACAACTTCTCCGCTGCCTTGCGAACCGGGTGGGAGAATCGGGGCAACCAGGTGTTCAGGAGCCTTTCCTGTACAGGCGCCATCCGCTTGAGCCAGGCTTGCGGAGCCATGGTCTCCGCTGCGCGCCGTACCGCTTCTAAAAGATTATGAGCCTGGGCACAGGCGTAGGGCGATTGGAAGTCGATGCTCCCCAGCGGGCAAACGGGGCACTGGGCGTAGGCCGAACACAAGGTATCCTTGGGCCCGTAAAGACCAGAATACGGATCCAGACACGTCCAGCCGGGTGTGGCGGCGCCGATATCTGTGTGCTCCGATCGGCCGCGGGTTTCGATCTTTCCCCGCGTCCGCCGCCAGCGTCCACGAACCTGCATGATCTCGGCTAGCCGTTCTTCATCTCGCTGCTTTGCCCCATCGCTCACGTAATTCCTCTCGGCAGTACCGACCCGCTTGTGGTTGGCCCATGCCTGCATGGCCCGCAGATCTCCGCCCGTGATCTGATGGACTATTTCCAGTCCGGTGACGCGAAACTGGCGGGTATTGAACTTACTGAGACCATGTTCCTTGAAGAATGATTCGTAGCTGTATTGCCACGAGCCGCTTAATAATGATCCCCATTTGCTCTGAAACGACGCGGCTAGCCTTTCCCCTCTCGGTGGAACGAATAAAAACAACCGCTCGGCGAGTGAGGGATGAACGTGTGGACGGAGATACTCAGCCCAGCTAATAAGGAACTGCACCAGCCTGGCCGGATGGGTCACATGGTCGTCCCAGGCGATACTTCCTGTTTGCCAGCGCTGGGCTCGTTCTTTCCACACCTTCCAATAAAAGCGGCGGTGACCGAGGATGTGGGCTACCCAGAAATCATCTCTTTGGCTTTCCACCAGGCTTCCCGTGTTCACCCCGGTATAAAGCGACAAGAGCACGACAAACGGCATGAGTAAGCGGGGAGTCGGATAAAGGTACTCACCCAGCCTGATGAGCCCGTCATGCAGCTTCGTTATGGCATCCCGGAGACCGCGATTGATGGGATTGACGGCGTCGGCTCGGAGAATCTGTCCACCGAGTTGCGCCTCAAGCGCAGCGAGGCAAACTCCCAAATCAGTATAAGCCGTATACCGTTCGCGAGAAGAAGGCACAGAATTTCGCGCCTTGTCGCGCCGTCTCCAGCCCTCTTCGATTCGCTCAATCGTGGCGGTCACTTCCTGCGCACAGGCTGACAGCAAGCGCCTCAGATCGTCGGATGCGATGATCTCCGTTGCCTTCATCTTGAGGTGTCGCATCGGCCAGGGCGAGCATCTGACGTAAAGATCGCGCGGCAGCCGTCCAGCCCACTTCGGCAATTGCCGCAGATGTCTGATCGCCCGGCGAAACGTACCCAATAACTTGGCCCGTGAATTCTCCTGCAGAGGCTCGTTTCTGCCGCTTCGCTTCTCGCCCAGCCATGCGATAAACGCCTCGGCTAATTCCGTGGTGAGACCTTCAGGGGTAATCTCCGCCCTCGCGGTTTCAACCAGGAAAGTCACCAATCCCACCCGAAGGTGCGCAGCCTCTCCGCCGCGAGTCGAGGTCCTTTGCGTGGTCGCGGTCCAATCCAAAAAAGCCTCGGCCAGGGCATCAGCCAGGTTCGGCACAGAATAAAGAAAGGACAAATCGAGTACTTGCTGAGGCTTCGGCTCGCCTGGGGTAGGAAGCACTACTCTCAGGAAGGGCTTGCCGTGCTCCGTTCCTTTTTCGATTCGGCGGCCGGCTTCGATGCGCGCCTGGTCGATATCGAGGATGGCCGATTCCGATCCGCGCGAAAAACGGGTTGGGCGCGGCGCTCTAGTTGCCACCGATGACACTCCTCATGACCTCGTAGGCTCCGTCAGCCGTGCGAGCCCTCTCCACATTCACAACTCGAAGGTACGTGTCCAGTGTCGTGGAGAGATGCGCATGACCGAGCAGCGATTGAATGATCTTCCAGGGTTCCGACGTGCCCTGCTCGATCAGCGCGTGGTAAGTCCAAAGTGCATAGGTGTGGCGTAAATCATGGTAACGGTGTCGGGCGACCAGGACTTGGCGTATCTCGCCGGTATCAGGGTCCGTCTTGGTGACCCATTCAGTCAGCACCGCTTTAATGACGGCTCGGCGAAAGGCGCCGGAGAGCGTGTCCGCGCTTACGGGTTTACCAGCATTTTGGTGCGCATCCACGCCGTTCAGGAAGAGCACCTTGGGCTCATCGCTCTTTTTCTTCAGCCAGTAGCGTCGGGCAACGGCAACACACTCCCTCCGTTCCCCGTCGATGTAGGCGTGCAGATCCGGAATAAGGTAATTCGGTACATTAACGTCGCGCTCGACCAGCCTCTTCGTTTTCGTGACGTGCATGGTCGTGAATCGCTCAGGGTCACCGTCGACCGGAAGGTCCAGAATTTGAAAGATGGTGAGTTTGGCAACCTCGTCCACGCGAAGCCCTGTCGAAACGGAAAGTTCTGCCGCCAACCGGTCGCGAGACGAAGAAAGATCGTCCGCACCGCGTTCGGAAGGGAGTGGGCCGAGGTGTTTGGCAATGCGTGGGAAACTTGCGTTCCTCGCATCGCCTCCGATCAGGGGGCGGACTTTTTCGCCTGACCTCGCCCTGCTCGGCGTCCTGGGATCGACTTCGATTCGGCGTGGGCCCGAATGAAGATGAGCCAGCGGGTCTCGGTCGGCGGACCGATAGACCTCGCGAAGCTCCGGCGCCTCATGCAGCCCGCCCTTGTACCAACCTCTTTTCTCCGCCCATGTGTAAAAGCATCTCACCAAGGCTCGGCGCGCGCGGATCGTCCCTGTTTTGTATTCCTCACGGGTTCTTGGGCTGATCTGGCCAATCATGGAGTCTCGGTGCGCGTCCAGATCTCGACCATCCACCAGATCCCAAGAGAGGCCGTGATGGTCCAAGAACCGCCACCAGTCTAAAAGGTCGTAGGCAGCTCTCTTGGTAGTGTTGCGGTTCCAGAAGCCCGTCCTGGTCAGATAAGAATCGACCAGAAACAGCAACGCCGGTTCAACGATTTCATGCGTGTCGTCGTCGATCAGGAAGGGGAAGCCCTTCGGCAGGGCGTTGCACTCGAGCAAACTTCCGTCGGGCAACACCGTCGCCAACTCAACAATGAGATTGCGTTGGCGTGCCCGTCCGGCATCGTCGCCGACCGAGTTGCTGCTTTTTATTCCGCCCTCATCGCCCATTTATTTTCCGCAGCCCCTTTTCCAGATCTTCAGTCAGCCCAACCAGATATCCGACTTTGAAAGCACATACGCACCTGCCACATACCGAGTTCCAGGAAAAAGTGCCGGCGTCTCCATTTTGCGGTGGGTCGTGGGAAAAGGCTGATATCAAAGGCAAAAGGCATGAATGTGGAAATGGGAGAAAAAAGCAAATGCACCCGGGATTTCGATAGCAGTCGAGAAGCGATAGACCACCTTGTCTCCGACCTGCTCCGGGCCGGTGACAGTGGCGGTAGCGATTTCGGGGTACTGACTGGAATAAAAACTGCGGATTTCCTCTACTGAAAGCGAGGGGCTAGGGTCTGGCAGCTTAACCCCATGCACCTCGAAGTAGCGGGAAAGTGGTTGGCTCTCCATTAGAGTGCGAGACCTCCATTCGATTTAGTGGGAGCGGGTTCGGGCGTTGTAGCTGGGAACAACCCGAGTGTACCCGTCGATGCTGAAAGGGGCGCGCGGTCACCGGCAGTTGGGGATGTGGAAGAAGACGCTGGGGCAGGCTCAGCCGCCGTAATCGTGGGCGACTTCACGGTTGCCTTTTTGCGCTTGGCTTCCTCCTGCGCTGCCTTGGCGGCAGCCTCCATGGTTGCTTTGGCTTCGGCCAGGGTGCTGGCGGTTTGCTGGTGGGTTTGGACGTAGCCGGCCAGATGCTTCCCGAGTTCAGCGTCGAGTTCCTCGGGCGAGCCGGTATAGGTGAGCGGTGTACTGAGAGCCGGGTTATCGTCGGCCTTTGCCAAGGCGGGAATGACATTGACGCGCAGCGTCCTGTCATCCACCTTGGCCACCGTGATGAGCACTGTGCGGCCGGCGAGAAGCGGCATGAGTTCAACGAACATAGGACCTCCTCATTGTGGCGCGTGCGCGTTCTTTCTCTCGCCCGCGCCGACTTCGTTGTTTGTTGGAAAGATGGGTTGAGTAGATTTGGGACAGGCACCTGAAGATTTTCCAGCGGACAGTGCCTAAGACGGGTCAATCACGAGTTAGCAGGGTTTATCTGGCGAGGATCTCTGTCGGGACCTCGGAATTCTTCAATGAGTTGAGGCATACCCCGCCGGGAGCGCTGTTTCCATGTCCAGAACCGGGGAGCGGCCCCCACCCTTCGGTGTCGCTCCGCCGGAAGCGGGCAACGCGTCACGTTTCCGATTAAGGCTAGCGACTATGCGGCGAATAGGTGAATTTCGCCGGGCCAATTTCCTCGAAAGGTGTTCGGGTCCTCGAAGCGGACTTCTCGGGCATCAGGGGTTACACTTTTGTGGGTGACCGTTAAATGGTTTCGTGGGCATAATTGTGTGTCGAAACAACTAAGTTTTGCTCGTGCGCGGGAGGGCTATTGCGCCACAATATGGTCATGCCAACGAAACAGCAGTTGGACCTCTCGACATTCGACGGCAAGCTCCTAGATGGGCTCGATTTCTGCCGGAAGGTTTATGACCTGTTCGACCAAGTTAGGGGCGGACCCAACGGGATTGCGAAACTTCGACTGCGCCCCACGAAGAACGAGAAGCGGCTAATCGAAGAACTCATCCCTATTGCCCGATATGTGCAGGCACGCTACCGTGAAGGCCGCCGCATCAAAGTGCGTTGGTTCAGCGGGTCACAGCCGTACGACGCCATCCTCTAGTCCTGTGGGGCGCTCGTTGAGCATCGCGTCGCTCCGAGAAAACTCTTCGTTGAGGTCACAACGTCGGTTCATCAAGACGAGTACCTCGTGCGTCGGCTGCTTCACGAGCGGGGCGGCTCGTTCGGTGTAAAGGGGATTTTGCGAGATGAGAAAGGCGGCACCATGGTTTCGAAGCCTCACGTCCACACGGCAGACGAAGTCGCAACAGACCTAGCTGGCCAGATACTCGGACGGCTCAAGAACAAAAGTGGCAAAAACTATCCGCAGGGAACGGTGTTGGTTGTCAATTGTGTTCCGAACAACCTTGTCTTCGATTCTGAATGGAACGACGCGATTGAGCGAGTGGCCAAGGCTCAGGTACACCTAGCCTTTTGAGAAGTGTTCCTCATCGAGACACTTATGTCTCATTCGACAACTCTATATGGGGACCGAAAACGTGGACGTCATCGCCGCAAGCCGAAATGACGCGTCGTAGGCCCCGGTCTCGACCGAAGTTTCAAAATCGGTGAGTTTTGCAAACAAATTAGCCGAGAGGAATCTTGACCGGGCGGTGCTTCAAAATCTATAATGACCGTCAAATGAAGGCTATCATCCAGCCTGATTTGAATTGGTACACGAAGATCAGTGCCGCCAAGAAGCTATCCCCGCGCTGTCCATTTGCATCGGTCCATCGCTGCCCACGTTATTTCGCAAGCACATCCCTCTTGGGTGAGGTTGGCGTGGCAACACGCATAGACCCAGTAGAGGACAAACGTCTGCTTGAGAACTGGAAACGCTCGGACCTCTGGCCGGTTACCAAGGAGCAAGATTCACAGGTCATGGGGGGCGAGGGCAACCCGTCACACTTCTTTAATTTCTGCCCGGAGGTATCATTCGATCGCTTTGGCTGGTTCGCGTCCAATCTCTCCTACCACGCGGACGAGATTGACGTGGACGTTGCCCATAGAAACCTTGCAGAAGAAGGGGCGGAGGCACACGATTGGCGTTGGACATGGAGTTTAGCGACACCGTTGCACTACGCAGAATGTCCGCTCTATTCGCCGCTGCAGCTAGGCGTCAATGATACGAAGGGCAGGTCTAAAAGTGAAATGCGACAAGATGGATTCTGGATCAAGAACTGGGAAAAGGTGGCCTCTTTTGCATTCGGCATTGTGTTTATCGCGCTACTGTTGTTCATTACGTTTCTCGTTCCAAACCCGACCATTACCCAATGGTTTGTATTTCGCGTCGTCCTTGCGCTCGCCGCCGCCGGCATCGGGGCGATCATCCCCGGCTTGATCGTAGTAAACGTCTCGAAAGTTGTTCGCGCAGGGGGAGCGGTCGCACTGTTTGTATTGGTCTACTGGTTCAACCCGCCGAAGCTTGTGGTGAGTCACACGCCCGGTGTGAGCATCCATCAGAACACTGGCGGCCAAGGCAGCCCAGCCGTCGTCGCAGGTGGTGACGTCACGATTACGACCCAGACCAAAGACCAAACCCAGACTAAAGACCAGAAGGGAGAGAAAAAGAAGTGAAACCCTACATAGCCGCTGCCGTATCGCTAATTATTTTGGCAGAGCCGGCATGGGGAGGGTCGCAGAAGTCTATTTCCCAGAACACAGGAGGAGAGTGCAGTCCAGCCATCGTGTCCCAAGGACGAGTTACCATTACCTGCACCGGGTTAGACTCTCGACAGCAAGAATTGCTCCTCAAGATGCCCGGCCTGATCGACCAATTATTGAAACGAAGCCAGTCTGACCGGGACCAGATTCTGGCAAAGCTCGATGAGATTCTCAAAGCTCAAAGATTAGCTCTGAGCAGACGGCTGAGCCAACAGCAGATTATCTCTTTACAAGCTTCCGCACGAAGCGTTTGTTCTATGCTTCCGCCGATAAGTGTCACTGCCTCCAATGGAAATCAAGAAGCGCAGCAGTATGCGGGCGACTTCGTCACCGCCCTTAAAAACGTGGGATGCAGGGCAGAGCTATCTTTGCCAATCCCCGGTCTTACTCCAGATGTGACCGGGGTTCTCGTCGGCGTAAGAAACATGAATAATATAGATCCCGTAGCGCAAGCGTTGAAACAAATCCTCTCAGACAGCAAAATTCAGTTTTCTGAGGTTCCAATGAAGCCGGACTTCTTCCCAGATGAACAATCTGTTCTTGTGGTCGGAGCCAGAGAATGAGAATAGAGGCTGTATTCCGTTCGGGTTTCAACCGAGAGATTGAATTCCACTAAGGTGGGGCTAGCAGAAGGGAGAGAAAAAGAAGTGAGACCTTACATAGCCGCCGGGCTGTTGCTGGTTAATTTGGGAGGCCTAGCGTGGGGACAATCCCAGAAGACTATTTCCCAGAACACAGGGGGGGAATGCAGTCCTGCCGTCGTATCCGAAGGGAAAGTCACCATTACATGCATTGGGTTAGACTCTCGCCAGCAGGAACTCTTGTTCAAAATACCTACACTGATCGACCAGTTGTTGAGACGAAGCCAGTCCGATCGAGACGAGATTTTGGCAAAGCTCGACGAGATTCTAAAACTCCAAGAGCCCCGCAGGTTGGCAGCGAAGCAGAGTGCGGGCTTTGTTAACGCCCTTAGGGCGCTTCCAAATGGGGCAATTAACCTAGGCTTTACTGGAGGCGCTGGCGATGAGGGCTTTAATCTGGCCCAGCAGTTGCTAACATTGTTTAAAGAGGCTGGGTGGACAGTTCGAAACGAGGCGAGCATCACGGAACATTTTGACATACAAGTAGCTGGCGTTGGGATATTAACGCGCGGTCCGGCTGGTCCAGATCCGAGTAAGCCACCTCCGTCGGCGAATATCACCCTTACACCGACATTTGCAGCCCTGCGAGCCGCGTTTCGAGCGGTCGGAATAGAAGTGCAATTCATTAATTATCAGCACGGGGAGGGCGACACCCCTGAGGTCGTGGTCGGATCAAAACCCCAACCCTAAGCGACGGTATCATCCTTCCGCCCGAATTTAGTACAACGTCCCTTATGTTGTGGAACCATGTCGCCGCTTGGGGATTCTATACAGAGCGTCATAAATAACTGCGGATGTTGAGGAAGCAAAGCCTCATAAACACTGGTTACTGACGACATTCATCCGCGTTTATTTGTGGCATCGTGTATAGTCGCCAAACCGTAGAAGTGCCTCACACATTCAAACTCCCGAGAAACGGGGTTCGGGTCCTCGATGCGGACTTCGGAGGCGTCAGGGGGTGCAGCCCTACAGGCAGGCCGTTATGCGTCTACGCGAGTTGTTTGGCGGATGCTCAATAGATACACGCTCGGTGGCTTTTGCCGCGAGCCATTATAGCCAGGATGGCCATATAACGGGGCCGCTGTACCGAACCAGAGACAAAACTTCTGCATATGTGAAAACTTGGCGTCTTCTGATCTTTACTGGGTGTCGGCGAAAATGCCATTCGTATACTTCGGGCCGGAGCAAATCAGGCAAAAAAGGGTTGGCTTGGCGGCGCGGTTCGGAGTGTTCCATGAAGTCGGTTATAACAGCCTTACTCAGGATTATCTTGTGGAATTCCAAGAGCGGAAGCGACAACCCCGAAATTCGTGCGACATCCACTGAACTCGGGATTCCTTGGGGATCCCGACTAACAATGGCTAGCGTATCCCCTGCCGAGAATGCAATGGAGGCTCGAATCGCAGACAAGTAGGCATCGCCGGATAACACTCCGGGGTCCAGCTGTTGAGAGGCCAGTCTCCCGAGGGCGCGCGCTAGCAGCGCAGCATCCTCTCTTGGTACGGTGAGGTCAACTTCCCTCACCACATTGGGTAGAGCACGCGCGATATGGGCGGCAAAGGCGAGTGGTCGCTCGAGTCTAGGTGGGTTCAACCATTCGCTTATAACTGCCTCAAGTCGCGGGCTTTGCCGCGCGACTGATCCCAACCACATTTCAGTAAATTCAGGGGCTCCTTTTGTCATCTGCTTTGCGCACGATAAAAACGCGGGCCGAATCAACGACAGGTCACCTGTTTCCTTCGCCAGCGAAAGACGGTAGAACGAATCGATGGAAAACGCGGCTGATGATCGGAGAAGGCGCGCGTAAAATTCCCCCTCCTTGCCAGTCTCGTATAAGACGACTTCCGTTGCTTTCACTGCGAAAAGTCCGTGCTTCAGAGGATTGAATCCTCGCAACATATTAGCCGTGCGCGAACTGTGCTGGACAAACTTTGCATTCGCATCCACCGGATGGAATTCCGCACCCGCTTTCCCTGCGTAAACCGATACGAGTTTCCCTCGCAGGGATCCGACCGGAACAGCGAGCGAGGGATATTCGCCCAGAGGGCAATCGTGACCCCGTAGCACAAAATCCGGGTTTTTCAAGCTGATGTCGGCGTTCACTCTAGATACCTTTCAAGGACTTGGTCTCGCGCTTCACGTTCAAGCTCCGCTGCAATTTCACCTGGATTGAAATTCCTCCGCCAATCGTATGTGTATACCTGGGGTAAAGTTCTCGTCAGTGCCCGTATCGCCTTCATCGTCCTTACTAGGCGGTGATGCGGAAGACCGATCCAGATGAGCTTCTCGGCGATCGAAACTGGACCCTCGGACAGCAGTTCAATCGAACGCTGTCGGTGATCGATTCCGAGGGGCACAATCCCGGTTCCGGATAGGTCCTCGTCCAAGAAAGTGTGCAAAAGGCTCAGTGCGGGGGGCCACGAAGCGTTGCCTCTTGCTGGCCGACCCTCAACATACCTTGAATTCGTTTGGTACAAGTGGTGCACCAATAACCTTGCCGCCTTACTTAGGTTGCCATCACATATTGAGAATCGTTTATCAAACGGTTCCATGGCCGTATACCACTTATCGCCGTAGAGCTTACCTGCCATTGCTCCTGAGTCGAAAGGAAACAACCTACAGCATGCTTCCATCACCTCCGGCGTGAACACCATTGCTACCGGTAGTTCCGTGGCGTTCTCGGACTGCTCGGCGGAGGTCCTGTAAAACACTCCGCCGTACGAAAAGTAGAGCAATCTCTTGCCGAAGACCTTGCAAAGGCGAGGGAGCAAGTATTTCGCGTCCAGAATGCCCTTGAGGTAGCGAGCAGCTGTCAAGTGAGCCAGTGGCAGTTCCGGAGGTGTTGTCGTCGCTGGGAGCGTGGCGCCAAGGGCGATTTCAAGCTCTGATGGTGGCATAGGCCATACCTTGAGGAGTCGTAAGCGAAGCAGCCGTATTTTAACCCTATTCGAACGCGCCTGCTAATTGGGTTAGCGTGTCAGGGCTCAAAGCTAGAGATGCATTTTCCAAAAAGCGATTGCATTTAGGATCCAGCTACCCACCTCGCAAGCTCGTAGCCACGCTCAGCGCTTTCCTGACCATGGTCCTTTCTCATCCGCGATACGCTCAGCAGAGCTGTACGGTAAACACTCTGAATCGGACCACCTGGAGCTCGACCGACGTAATCGAATCGTGAAGGGCGGCGGTCATCCGAGTTGGAGGGAAGAACCCACGGACAGGAAAGCGCTGAGCGTGGCTACGAACTTGATCCAAAGGCCCGCTAAACTGGACCACCTTCAGTTTAGCGGCAACCGAGGAGGCATCGCCGCTTTTATAACATCAGACCGGAGTTCTCCGACTCATCAGCGTCGCTCGCAATGTTGTAACGCTCCGATTTATTTCCCCCTCTAGAAAACCCCTCTTCTCACATCGAGTCCTGCCTGGGTGGAAGCGACCGTGCCGCGGCGCCGGAGCCAAACGTGAGGCGCCGATGAAGGGC
>JBEKQO010000249.1:0-11217 GCA_049519635.1 Terriglobia bacterium
CAAGAGAAGCTCAAGCTGTTTCAAACGATCCAGCAAATGAAGGCGGCGGGGATGAAAGTGAGTGAGATCGCCGGGCACTTGGGAATCAATCGAAGACGGATTGATAAATGGGTCCGGCTGGAGGAGCTCCCGGAGCGAAGCCGCATGGAGCCTCGTCCCGGGATGGTGGAGTCGTTCCGGGAATATTTACGGGAACGATGGGAGCAGGGCTGCCACCAGGGCCGCGAGCTCTTGGTGGAAATCCAGCAACGGGGCTACATCGGCTGCTACTCGCGGCTCGCCCAGTTGCTCTCGCCGTGGCGCCAGCCGAAGCCCGAATTGAAAGCAGCGAGCCCCACCCCGCCGCCGATATCGCAAGTCCAGGTAGTGAGCCCGCCGTGGGGGCGACAGATTTCACCCCAGGTAGCGGCAGCACTGCTGAACAAACCGCGGCCGGATTTGACCACCCGGCAAGCGGAGATCGTCGATGCTCTGAAAGAACAGTGCCCGGGCTTTGCGGTAATGCGGAAGCTGAGCTTTGGGTTTCGCGCCATCCTGAGCCGAGGCAAGGTAACCACGTTGCACAGATGGTTGGAGAAAGCGCGAAGGACAGGAATCTACGCGCTGGAGCGCTTTGTCCGAACCGTCAAGCAGGACCTCAAGGCGGTGGAATCCGCCGTGACCGAGCGCTGGAGTAACGGCCCGGTGGAAGGGCAGATCAATCGCCTGAAGGCATTGAAACGGCAGATGTACGGCCGGGCTGGGGTGGAACTACTTCGCGCCCGTGTGCTACCCCTGCCACTCGTGGAGATCAAATGACCAGGTGCAACAAAAGTGAGGAAGAACCAAATTAAGGAAAAGCGACAGATGGCTACCCGCAGAACGAGAAGACTTGCTGCTCTTCCTATCCGGGCCGACACCTTTTCTCCAAAGTCGACCGCAGCCCGTCCTGCCTGAGGTAGAGACTGAGCCTCAGGCAGCGCCATCACGATGTGCTTCAAATTACCGTACGGTCCCGTCAGGCCTTGCTGTCGCGCTGCACTTAAATCGGAAATTTTCCGGATGGAGGCCGTTTTCCTGCACTTAAATCGTACACAGAAACGACATCACTGTACTTAAATCGGTTACCAAAATCGCCCGCCGCTCGATAGGGAGTGTACGGCCAACGTTTTCGGGTGCGGTAGTACAGTGCTGAGACAAAGCGTCGGCGAAGCGCCACGGGCCAGCGCCGACTCGATTGCTCAAGGGTAATTCCTTCGTACTCGGGAATGACTTTCAACAGAGTCGCCCACAAGATTAAGCCACGGGCATAACGCTTGCACCGTGCCGACGGGCCGGAACTGGGCGCAGCATTCAGGATGAGCGCAGCGATGATTTGGAGGATATCCCGCCTCAGGACGGGAACGGCACTGGTGCTCGGGCATGCCGAGGGAGGATTGAGGCTGCGCGTGAGAACCTGAAACATGTCTTCGACAAACTGCCGAAAGGCTCGATCCGTCGCCTCGCCGAGCAAGGCGGGACCAGGAGTGACTCCCATAAGCGCCGCGCGGAAGGCGTCCTCTATGGCTTGAAGGTTGGTTTTTTCCCGACCCTCGCTAAGGTGATCCACGCCTTCGGTGAGGTCCATGCCACAGGATCGGCAGAGCCGGATGGGGGAAAGGTCGAGGCCTGAAAAGGTCAGCGGGTCAGGCTCGCCGCAGGCCGGGCAGCCGTCCAGAAGGGGCGTTCGATGAACCGCACAATGAATCAGACAAGCCACGCTCCAATCCCAGCGCACATGAAGCACTCGCTGGCGGGCGATACACAACGGACAAAAGGCGTAGCGAACCCGGCGCAGGCTGTAGCGGGGGCAGACCAGCAAGGCATTCTGGAAACGGAAACCGAGAAGGAGGGCGGGGCTGAGATGAGGAGACCGCTGGCGAAGATCGAGGGCTCGAATCTTTTCCGGAGCGACGCGGCAGAACTGTGACAAGGCCGCCACGGCGGCATCCCCGAGGGAGTAATCAACGGTCACATTGGTCAGGACTCGCCCGTAGCGGAATTCGAAGCCCTGCAAAAGCTCCCAAAGCGAGACCAAGTTGGCGGCCGCGACCCGAAGCAGCCAGGAAGATAACAGCTCCGTGGAAATCGGTCGCGGGGCGAACGGCAACTGTATCGGGGCGATCGCCGAACTTATCATCCCGACGGGCGCCGCCCGCTGCGGTCCGCTATCGACACCAGTGATTCGGTGACGAGGTCCTCCTTCAACAGAGAAAGGCCGATGCGCTCTTCCCCGGAACGAATGGCTTCAATGGCCGCGATTTCCATCAGCCGGCAAATACGGCCCAAGACTCCCTCGGTCAAGCTGAGAATCCGCTGATGAATTTTCGGGTCGCGAAATTCGGAGGGTTGGCGCAGCGGCAGGATCGATTCAAAACTCAGCAGCAACTGCTCAAACGCCGCATCATCTTCCCAGGCGGGCAGCTCCGCGGCCGCGAAGCGATCCGCCAGTTGCTCGTCGGTCATCAGCGCCCGGTTGGCTTCCGCTATTCCCAGGCACACCAGCGGAATGCGTAAATCATTGGCGAGAAAGCGAATCGCGTTCAAGACGATGCGCTGCTCGCGAAAGGTCCCGGCGAGAAGGGAATGGATCTCATCAATGATCAACATGCGCACCTCGAGCTGCCGAGCCAAAGCTCGAATCCGATGGCGCAAGGTAGTGACACTGGTGCCCAGGGAAAAGACACCTCCCATTGCGGCCAGAATTTCTTCGTAGAGGTCCCGCTGGTTGGGCTCAGGGGGCATCTGAATGGAAACGACGGGGACGCGCGTCCTGCCGAGTTTCCTATCAAAATGGGAGCGGTTATCGCGCAGAAATTTTTGAAAGACGCGCGTCTTGCCCATGCCGGTGGCGCCGTAGATAACCAGGCACGGCATGCGATCGCGCGGCGGGTAATCGACCAGGTCCGCCAAGCGCTCGAGAATGCGCTTGGCGCGAGGATACTGTATCCACCGCTCCTGCCGGATCCAGGCGATGCGCTCTTCGTTGCTCAAGGGAGCAACGGCTCGATGGGAAGCTAGCAAGTGAGGGAACTCGGAATTCACTCCTGCTCCCAGATTTCGACGGGATAGGGCTTGAGATCGTGCGATTGCTTGGCGGAGGCCGACGCGGGCTCCTGGACTGTTGGTTGGACAGTCGCTTCCGAGGGAACTCTTTCTTTACGCCGTCTTTGATGCGAACGGCTCGCCGCTTCTTTCATGATGCGCCGCTGCTCAAGGATATTGGCAAAGAGGGCCCGCTCTGTCGGGTCGGCACTCCCGTGCTGACGAAGTCGTTTTCTGGCCTCCGTTAATTCCCATAGGGCAATGGGAGGTTGCCGGAGGTCGGCATAAGGAACGGGCCAATGTTTGCCATCAGGATCACGGACGTAGACACGCGACAGATTCCGGGGATCATATTTGACCCACAGCGACTCCTTGAGACGGCCGGCCCACGGGCTCAGCACGCTATCCCAGTAGCGCAGTTTATGAAAGTGAATGCCATCTCTCTGAATCGTTCGCGGAACCGCAGGCAGGAAGTCCAGGAAGAACTCTTCGGCGCTCGCCGGATACCGAAGCGGTTGCTTTCGTTTGGCCACGCCTTCACCCCAGGCAGCCAAAGGAGTTTTGTCCAGCGCGGAATGAACTGTTAGGTGATAAACCCCGGCAATTTGCAGCGCCAGCCATCGCTCCAACTCCGGTAGGGTCAAAACCGCCCGACCTTCGGAATCATACGACTCCTTTTCCGTCACGTTGGAAAACGTGGTGCCGGGAAGAAGGTGCACCGCTCCCATGATCGTCCCGATCAGGCGTTCGATGTGCCCCCCAAGGTGGGGCTGTCCTGGACCTCGGTGCTCAATAGCGATGCCATATTCCTGGCAGCCCCGCAGCAGTGCCTCCGAGTGAAACTCCTTGGCATTGTCGACGTGGATCACACGCGGCAGTCCGCCCATGGGCCAGTCGAGGTTCTGTAATTCCCGGTCGGCGAGCCACGAAGCTTTGGGCAAGACGGCATGCGAGAGGACCAGGGAGACCGACAGCGCGGAAGGAGCTTCTAACGAAACGCTAAAGCCGGCGATGGCCCGGCTGGCAACGTCAATGGCCAGCGTCAGCCACGGCCGGCCGATCGGCAGCCGATGCTCCCGGTCAACAACAATGACGTCCACCAGCGTGTGATCGATTTGCAGAACATCCATGGGTAGATCGGGACGCAACGTAGAAACAGCAACAGGGCCGAACTTCTCGCGCGCCGCCTTAGCTCCCCGGCGTTTTGCCATGACAAAACGGGGATCGATGGCGGCGACGCGACGCACCACCGTGCGATAGTTTGGAGCGGGCAACTGGCGCTCGGCAAAACGCCGCCTGAGCTCTTGGAGTAAGGCTGCCAGGGAGGGCTGCTCCTCTACCAAGTAGAATTCCTTGAGGCACTCCGCAATGAGTTCTTCTCGTGCCGGCTCCAAGAATCGGGTGTTATGATCGCGCCCCCGCTTCCAGGGCAGCAGCGACGAAGTTTGCGGTCGTTGCCGGAAGCGCCGAATCAGACGGTAGATTGCGACGCGTCCAAGCTGAAGGCGCGCGGCGGCGTCTGCGACGAGGGGCACGGCCAGCCGTGTCTGCTCGGCAAGAGGACGAATCACCGCCTCCCGCTGGAGCGCCGTGCCCCAGTCGGCATCAGATGCGGTGCGCCACTCTCGCCACTTCTGCACTCAAACCCAATACGGAACTGTGAAGGAATTTCGTTCTCGATTAAGATACAGTTGTTTCGCTTTTAAGTGCAAGAGATTATTGTATCTAAATACGATAAAGTATTGAAAACAAGGAAATGGCTTGTTTCGTTTTTGAGTGCAGCGCGACATTCGCGATCGGGCGCTCCTGCTCATTGGTTTTGCCGGGGCGTTCCGGCGGTCGGAGTTGGTCGGTTTGAATATTGAGGATTTAGAGTTCAATGAGGACGGTTTGGTGGTGCACTTAAGGCGCTCCAAAACCGACCCGGAAGGGCAGGGAAGGAAGGTCGGTATTCCGTACGGTCTGGCGCCCACCACCTGCCCGGTACGAGCGGTCGAAGCTTGGGTCGAGGTCCTCCAGATCGCTGAAGGGCCGCTTTTCCGCGCCGTCGACCGGCACGGACGTATCCACCGAACCCGCCTGACCCCCCAATCCGTTGCCCTGGTGGTAAAAAAACTGATGGCGAAAGCGGGCATCCCCGGCGACTACGCCGGCCACTCCCTGCGCGCCGGCCTCGCCACCGCGGCCGCCGCCGCCGGCGTGCCCGAACGCGCCATCATGGCCCAGACCGGCCACCGCTCCCTGGCGACTCTGCGCAAGTACATCCGCGAGGGATCGCTCTTCCTGGAAAATGCCGCGGCGAAAGTTGGGCTGTAGGGCCGAGCGATGGCCGCTTTTCAGGCTCGGCGGCGGCAGTTTCCTGCATTATCTGCGATGAGCGATTCCGACCAGGCGTGTGTTCCCGAGTGCCTAGACACGCAAGGCGCACTCCGTGTACAAACATAAAGGGGCTCCCTAAAGATAGTGCCCGGGATCTATCGAGAAGAACCTTATGCGCGATGTTACCGAAAATGGCGTTTTGCTCTTTGACGGCGATCCTTCCATTCGACCCCTTTTGTCCATGGAACTGGACATAATAGGCTTCCAAGCACAACAGGCTGAGGACCGAATCGAGGGTATAGTGAAACTGCGGGATGAACTTCCCGAGATCATCATGTCCGACCTTCAGATGTCACCCACAGCAGGAATCGAGTTTATATCGGTGGTCTGCCGACGCTTCGCGTCCCCTGCGCAACGCGCGCACCAGAGTGAGGCGGCCCGGCGGCAAGAGCGGGCGGCCGGAGGCATCAAGTATGAGTAGAGATAGACTCCCTTTTAATTTCCGGAACTTCCTCAAAAGGGTAGGCGCTAAAAAGACGACTGGGGAGTACCAAGACCAGCAAGCTGTCTATTCGCAAGGGGATGCGGCGGATGCCATGTTCCACATCCAGAATGGCAACGTGAAACTGGTGGTAGCATCGCCGCGAGGCAAACAAGCTGTCATCGCCATCTTGGGACCCGGCGACGTGTTTGGAGAGGGGTGTCTGATCAATCGATCCCTGCGGAAGTCGACCGCATTGGCTATTCAGCATTCTATAATCGCCCGCGTGAAAAGGGGAACCCTGCTTCACCTCATCCACCAAGAGCCTGCCTTTGCGAAGCTTATGATCGCCTACCTGCTTTCTCGCATGGTTCGAGTCGAGGAAGATTTTGTGGATCGGCTCTTCAATTTCAGCGAGAAACGCCTGGGCCGGATTCTCTTGCTGCTAACGAGTTTTGGCCCGGAAAGTCGGGATGGAACGGCATTTCCCAGGGTCAACCAGGAACACTTGGCGCAAATGGTGGGCACGACCCGGTCGCGGGTCAGTCATTTCATGAATAATTTCCGCAAGCTCGGCCTTGTCGATTACACGAGCAAGGGCGCGTTGACGGTTCATCGCGGGCTGCTCACCGAGGTTCTAAACAACTAGCCCTCATGTCGCGCTGCACTTAAATCGGAAATTTTCGGGATGTAGGCCGTTTTCCTGCACTTAAATCGGTTCTGGCGCACTTTCGGTGCAACCCTGCAGCAGAGATTTCTTCAATTCATTGGGCCGTCGTCCGGCCCGGTTGCCTGTCTGCTTGGGCAGGTGCCGATGAGGCAGACAGAAAGGCTCCTCCTGTAGGCGTTGTTGCCGGGTCAAACTTGCTCTGACCATTTCGCTCAGACCGCGGACCCGGGTTCGGCACGCCTTTATGAACGCGAACTTCGGGGTGCCTGACCATGCTCACCGCCAGAGCGTGCGATGCGCTTCGCGGTCCTGAGCTTCCGCAAGAGACTTCCGCGAACATCAGGCTGACAGGGGCAGGACTCGCGCCTTCCGCAGCGCGAAGCCGGCCCGTCCGTACATTTGGCGCTTGATCATCTTGAGTCGGTTGATGTGCCCTTCCAGAGGCCCATTGCTCCACGGTTCTGTAACCGCCAGTTCCACCGCACGGAGATCGCGCTGCAGGGTCCTTGCAAACTGAGCGATCCGAGGAAATCCGGAGCCGGTCGCCATCTTAATCCATGGAACGAGCCGGCCCGATCGCCGCCATCTGAGCATCGCCCGAAACTGGAGAACGAGCCTGCGGACTTTGTAGGCAGCGGGGCAGAACCGCCGAAAGCTGTCGCGATAGGTTCGTTGAGTTGCCGACAGGTCTCGAGGGGGCGTCAGCAGCAGAGCGGCTATCCGGCCAGCGGAGAAATGGGTCCGCGTTATGCCAGGGTGCAAACCCCACTCCTGGTCCTGCAGGAAGCGAGCTTGGTCTCGCCGCCGGTCACGGCGGATGCGGCGCTCCGGAAAGCCGGGCGCATTCAGCCAACGGGCCACGGTGCCCGCCCGGACCCCGACCTTCTCCGCAATCTGGAGTTGGGTGTGACCCTGACGCCCCAGCTCCACAACCGACAGATAACGCTCGTAGCGCGCCTGGCGGCAGCGCTGGTACCGGGCTTTGACGAGAGTCAACTTTGGCGAGGGCTTCGGCCTCGTTTCTGGTACCAGTTTCGCGCGTGCTTGGATCTGAAGCTGCTGCAGAGTATGCTCCAGCGCTTGCGAAAGATTGCTCATCAAGTGATACCGGTCGGCGACCTGCACGGCGCCAGGAGCTCCCTTATGGCCGCCTTCGGCATAAAGGCCGCATCGGTCCCGCGCAATAATCTCCACTCCTCGGTGCTGCCGAAGCCAATCCGCAAAGCTCGCGGCGGATCGGACCGGAAGCAGATCAATGACCCGTCGCTGCTTCAGATCCATCAGCAGGGTCCCGTACTCCTGATGCTTGCGCCAAGCCCAGTCGTCCACTCCCAGGACACGCACCTGGGTCTGAATCTTCGGTGCTGACCCCTGCTTAATCCGACGCAGGACGGTGTCGCGACTAGCTTTCATCCCCAGTCTCTCCAACAGGCGCGATCCCGGCCGGCCCCCCAAAAGGTAGCCGACCAACCTCAGGTTTTGGGTCAGCCGATCGGTTTCCCGCGCCCTCTGGGCCGCGACGCCGGGCAGCCTTTCGGCGAAAATCTGGCGTCGACACTGTCGATTGCGACACCGAAAGCGGCGCGTCTTCACCTGAATCCTAACGGGCTGGCCCTGCCAAGGCAGATCCCGCAGACGGCGAAGGTAGGTGCTGTGGTAAGCAACCTCGGATCCCGAGCAAGCTGGACACGGCGGATTTCCCTTACTCCGAACCTGGAGGACAACGCCCTTTTCGGTTTGATCAACTCCGTCCATCACCAAGGACTCCGGCGCGGGCAAGGATGCGTGCACAATATCCATGGGTTGGCGCATAACCCCAACATATCAAACCCGTCAAGCTGCACCGACAGTGCGCCAGAACCGATTTAAGCGCAGCGCGACACTCACCCGTTCCTTTGGGAAATCGCAGACCCCAAAGTGCAGAGGCCTGCGTCAGCCCGCCTGCTCGTCATGCGGTGTCCCTGTGTATCCAACTCTCGCCGAGATCGGTGGAAAGCTCAACGCGGCATGGAGTTTTAGGTCAAAACACCAGCTTTCCTACCGCCGTTGGAGGCACCACAACTTCTCCTGCCACCTTGTCCTTAAGTCGTCGGGCCGGTGGCGTGGAAGGATTGCGTGGATAAGTCCTGCCATCGAACGAAAGGCCTGCCTCGTACCCAGGCTGAATACCTCCTCCCTATACCCAAACACCTATATCATGCCAGCCATGCGACTTGGTAGCCAGCACGCGAATGGGGAGCCGAGTAATTGTAGTTTCTGTAACGAATTCGTACGAGGCCCGCTTGGCCGCCAGCACCAACATCCTGCAGCCCCCGCTGCCACACCATGTTCGGCCGGTGATATAGACAATAACATCTCGGGTGCCATCTTCACTAAGATCAACTAATGCTGATGAATATCGAGTGCTCAAGTCGTTACCGACATGTGCATCTTTGAGGTAATCCCTAAGAAAGCTCTCAAGCGAGGCCCTAGCGCCTGAATTCAGTTCGTGTTGAGATTGAGCAAGACAGTCCCGTTCCGGACACACAAAACCGGCAGCCAGGATCACGATCATGATCGAATGGGACCCGAGAGCAAGTTTTCTCATAGTGGAGAGCATCAGGAACCCGGGGGTCACGCAGCTTTCGCTTGGACTCGGAACCGCGGGTACCAGCGCCGAAAGACTTCTTCCAGTTCGTTATTCAGGACCTTGGTCCTGGTTTGCAAAAGCAGGTGCGCCCCGCGTAGCGTCCAATGCATCTGTTGTTTCTTGACGAACCTCCGACTGACCACCTGATTGATCGTCGATTCGACGAAGGCGGTGCTGATCGTTTCGCCCTGCCGATAGCGCTCACCGTAGTTGGGGATGGATTCCTGATTGTTGCGAATGTAAGTCTCGAACTCCGCAACCCCCGCCGCAAGTTTTTCGGCCGGGGCGGAGAGATCCCGAATCAGATCGAGGTCCATCAGCAACTTGGTCAGCCGCTCCAAGGCTTCCTCGACATTGCCGTGCCACAGCAGGTTCTTGACGCTCTCCACCTGCTTCGAAGCCGCGGCCCCGGTCTCTGGCCGTTCTTCCTTCAGCGCCTTTGTCTGCTGCTGCAAGACCGTCAGCCGCATGGTGATGTGAAACCAGTCGATCACATGTTCACTGTTCGGATGCAGATACTCCCGTACCTGCCGGATGTCTTCGCCGCCGTCGGAGAGAAATACCACCTGCTGATTTTCTTGCATCCCCTGCGATTTCATCAGCTCCCAGAGTCGCCTCCGTGGCTTGGGATCGTAGGTCTGCACGAAGCCGAAGCATCTGGGCGGTGGCACTGCGTCCTCTTCTTGGCGCCGAAACGCCACGACACTGCGGCCCGCGATCACCTCGAAGTAGCCTTCCTTGTGGGCCGCCCGCACATAGCCGCCATCCAGCCCCACCGTCATCGGGCCATCGGGCAGGGGCAGCGAGGGATGTTCTTCCGATTTCACCCGATTCGGTTGCCGTTCGTCGCCTAACTCGGCCTCCATCCGCTCCGCCACGGCGTGCAGATGTTCGCACACCGTTTCCTGATTGGTCGACCCGCTGACCGGTAGTACTTCTTTCAATAAATCCGCCACTTTCTCATATGGGATCAACGAGGCCCACTTCGTCTCCAGATAGAGCCGTTCCGGACTGGTGCGCCCCATCAGCCATGTCGCTGTGGGGCGGAAGCTTTTCGGGCCTTCCCTCTGACAGGAGCAACGTTCCCACCGCGGATTAGATACCGCGACCGGCCCAAACACCGTCTCGACCGTGCTCGTCCCCGCTTCTTTGCTGTGATACCGCTGTCCGCAGTTCGGACAACTACGGCGGCGTTGGAGACCCTCGATGGTTTGTTGGGAGGCGACGAAATCCTGGACCCCACGCAGGATCGCTTTGCCTTCAGCTAAACTCAATCCGAGAGTCTCCATCGCCAACTCCCGCCGTTCCGTCTCCATCACGTCTCGTCGCTGTTCGGTGCCCTCATCGTTTACGCAAATCACTTCCACTCGGAATCTCATGCGCGGCACCTCCCGCGCTCTGCCCGTTTCGCCAACCGCTGGTTGACTTCTTTCAGGCTGAAGCGATGCGGCTCCAACGGCCCATACCGTTCCAGCCGCTGGTTAATGCTCCGCAGACCGTCGTCCATCACTTCCCGCAGCACATCCCAGCTACTGGCCGACTGATCCGGATGCGCCGCCGTCAGCAGGGCGATGACCGCCTCAACTTGTGCGGGCGTGCCCATGGAGTCGCCTTCTTCCTGCCGCTTCAGCATCAGCCGGTAACCCGTAGGGCCACCGCAGCATTCGGGTGGAGACGCACCCCGACCCGCCAGGCACACCGGCGCCTCATCGCCGTGACTTCCCGCCTCCGAGTCGAGCAGCCGGACCTCCCATTCCCAAAGATCCATGCCTCCGCAGGTATAGAGAAATGTCTCTCGCGGGCGCAGTTGAAACTCCCGCAGCGTGGTCCGCTGCACCTTCGTCCTGCGGAGAAAACTGGTGAATTCCTGGCCGTGGATGTGAATGTTGAACCCGATCCCATCCCAGCCGAGAAGGGTGCAGAAAACTTCGTCGAAGTCTGCCAGAGTCAAGTAATCCGGGAGTGCCAGGACCCGGATTACCATGGGGCTTACTTTGCGCAATACTGCTCGTAGGATCAGTCGCTTGAAGGGTGTTTGTGTTTCCATTCCTTCAG
>JBEKQO010000250.1:0-11177 GCA_049519635.1 Terriglobia bacterium
TTATTGCCCTCGCCCCTTTGGGGGAGAGGGTGGCGCGCATCCGGCGTAATCGCCAGCCGGGGCGGGCCGGGTGAGGGGGTCTCGCCTATTGTCAATTCTTACGTGGGACACCACACTAGAGGCAAGAAGGTGTCTTCTCCTGGCGCATCTTTCCCCGGCGCCGTCTTCCATGATTTCTCATGTTGCTCGTCCAACCCGCCGATGAAAGGGGGTGAGCAAAAAGGCCGCCGGGGTTTGAATCGGCGGAACTAAACTGCATGTGCGAGGTGAAGGGAATCCAATGTCGACCAGCATAGGCCTCCAACCCGAACCCAAAGAATGGATCACCTTGCGGCCCACCGCGAGAAGTCCCTGGCTCGAACACGTGGCGCGACGTTGGGCCACCATGGTGGTAGGCCAGCCCCAAGCCACCGACGCAATCCTCCGCCTGCTTCAGCGGATTGAGGTGCAGGCCCGCCAGCCGCACCGGACCATGGGCTCCGTGCTCCTGCTCGGCCCCCCCGGCTGCGGAAAAACTCATTCGGTCGAAGCGCTGGCAGAAATTCTGCTCGGCAACCCCAGCGCCCTGCTCAAGATCAATTGCGCGGAATACCAGCAGCAGCACGAAATCGCCCGGCTGGTGGGCGCCCCACCCGGCTACATCGGCCACGCCGACACGGAACCCGTCTTCACCCGCGAGAACATTGAACTTTACCGTACACCGGAGTTTCCCTATACGCTGGTTCTCTTCGATGAAATCGAGAAGGCCCACCACTCGCTCTATTCTCTGCTCCTCGGCGTCTTGGACCGCGCGGAGATGAATGATGGACGCAACCGGCACGTGGACTTTTCCTCATGCCTTTTCTTCTTCACCAGTAACATCGGCTCCAAGGAAAGTCTGCGCGCCACCGTTTCCTCGGGCTTCATCCCGCAGATAGCGGAGGAGGACGCCAAAGCGCGCCACTTCCGCGGTGTGTCTTTACGGGCGCTCAAGCGCCACTTCCCTCCGGAGTTTCTGCGCCGCATCGAAGAGACGATTGTTTACCAGCCGCTGCGCCCCGTAGACTTGAAAAGAATCCTGGACCTCGAACTTAATAGGGCCACCCAAATTTTCCTCCAGCATTCGACCACACCCTTTCAGGTTGAGTTCACCTCCGCCGCCAAATCCTTGCTCCTCCATCACGGATGCGATACGGAATACGGAGCGGCGCACCTCAAACACACCCTGGCGTGCGAGTTTCAGGACCCTCTCTACCGCCTGATGGCCACCGGCCAAGCGCGCGCCGGCGATAAGATTGGTGTGTTCGCTAAAGGTCCGGAACTTGTCTTCCGCAGGTGTTAAGTAAAGCATTGGCGAGTTAACCCCGCAACACGGATTTCTCACCACGTGTGGGGACCGGTGGGAATTTACAGGCTACAAAAGACCCCTTCATGGCCGTCAACCTGAGAGTTGACCGCCCTTTGGCTCCCCATGTTGGGCAGCAACTCGCCGAGCGCCTGACCCGGGAGGTCTCACCACGCTGGGACACACTTGGGAAACCCCCGAAAGAGGGCTTCACCGGCTGCGGAAAAACTCGAGAGCGCTGTCATTCTGAGCATTGACAGCCGTTTGGCTGCCCATGATCTGCAGAAACTCCGGTCGAAGTGCGAGCATGCGGATGGTGCGAGCAAGGCGTCGTGACTTCCCGCGACTCAGCTATTCACGCCCTGCAAGGGCATAAGATAGTAGCCGGGGGCAACGCCCCCGGAAAGTGTGGACTTCCACTCCCGACCCTGAAGGGGTCGCACTCCTCTGGGCCGCGGGAGGCGCCATCGGTGTGAACCCGCCCGGATTCGACCCCTACAGGGTCGCGCCTTACTTGGGGGCGCGTTTTCCGGGGGCGTTGCCCGCGGCTACTGTATGAATCCCCTGCGGGGATCAAGGATGTAGGGCCCCAAGGACGTTCTGGGGTCGAAAAAGCGAGTAAAACGGCCTTGCGTCCGCTTTGACGAGGCCGCTGAATTTAAAGGAGTAGTTCATCGAGTTTCTGCAGAGCATCGACAGCCTTGCGGCTGCCCATGATCGGCAGAAACTCGACGGGAAGAACCCATCACCCAACCTGTCATCCTGAGCAGCAGCGAAGGACCCCGGCAGTCTGCGGGGTTTCATGAACCTGGCCAACTACGGGGGTTCTTCGCCCAACAAGGCGGGCTCAGAATGACAGTTTGAGCGACGAGGAATCGAAAAGACTTACGCGTCGAGTTTCTGCAGAGGAGCAGCGGCGGTCCTGAGCCTTGCGAAGGATGAATCTCGCCTTGCCTTGAAAATGTTCAGAGCGCGATCCTTCACTGAGGTCAGGATGACAGCATGGTAGGGTTTTTCCGTAGCCTGTTCAGCCCCACCGAACCCGCGGCTTCCATTCAATATTCGCCCCGCCTGGTTGTCGTCCTTACCGGTCACCCTACTGTCGGCAATTGCCGCCAACGGCCTGAGACGTAGGCGGCTGAAAACCCTTCCCGTCTGTCCCGATGGCTGCCGAGCTTCTACCTTCATCTCCCTTCCCATCATCGAGATGTAAAAAATCTAATTTAAGGTGGACGCTCCTTTTGCCGATATGAGGGGTTTGGAAAGTGCCGTGCCCCCCCCTGGGCAGGAGGCGAACGGTAATGCGCTCAATTCCATGGAAGCAGATACTTCTGTCTCTAGGAGTGATCCTCGTGATCGTCTGGCGAGTCCCCTTCGCGGGCTTACGGGCCGCATTCCGCCACCTGGAAACGGGCAGCCTGTTCCTGGCGCTCTTCTCTTTTCTGGTGTTGCTTTTCCTCCGCGCATACAAGTGGCACCGGTTGATGGCTGCTGCGGGCAAAGGCCTTCTTCGCCAGTCGTTGCGATCACTCTTCGGCGGCTTTGCGCTGGGGTTAATCACCCCGGGGCGGCTGGGAGAACTGGGGCGCTGCGCTTTCGTTCGCGAGGATGAACGTGCTCAAGTTGCCCTCCTGACCGTGTTTGACCGGCTGCTGGATTTTTGGGCGCTCCTAACGTCGGTGGGCGCCAGCTTGTTTTTTCTGGCCTCCCGTCCTGCTGCCGTCTTCGCAGTGGCGGTATGGCTGGCCTTGCTCCCTGTGGTGATGGGATTCCCCGCCCTGGTTTCCCACCTCTCCAAGCTGGCGCGAAAGTCGCGGCATATCCGCCGGTTCTTTATGGAAGCAGCAGTGGGAATGCCGCCGGTCCCGACGCCTCGCCTCGCCGTCATGGCATTGGGTGCGATGTCGGCGGAACTGGCATCCTTCTTCTTCCTCCTGCGCGCTTTCTCTCCCACTGAAATCACCACCGCCATCGCCACTTACCCTTACATTGTGCTGGCAGGAGACCTGCCCGTCTCCTTCAGCGGGGTGGGAGTGCGCGAAGGCGCCGCCGCGCTGCTGCTGTCACCCTACGCCGTGCCCTCGGGCGCCGCCGTGGGTGTCTCACTGGTGTGGTTCGTCTTTGCCATGTTGGTGCCCGCCGCACTGGGCGCCGTCTGGCTGGTGGCCGAACGCGCTAGGTCCCAAGTACGCCGATTGGACACAATGACGCCGAAGGCCGCTCCAACCTGGATGCCCGCGGCTCCACCCCCATGCGCCAATTCCCTCGGCCCCGAAAGCGTAACTCCACGCTGTGAGGCAGGATAAGAGGCGTTAGATCTTCACATGTTTAGTTGAGCTGTTTTTGGCTAGCCCGAATCGCTCACCTCGGGTTTGGAAGGAAGATGCTTTGCAGGTTGCGGAAAAACGCTCTACCGCGGACAACCACCCTGGCACCCAAGGGTTGCCACCCCTCCTTAATCAGGAGAAGAGTTGTTTAAAACGCTCCCCTCCTCAGATGAGGAGGGGTGGCGCGCCGAGCGACGGGGTGGTGCTGACAAGGTGATAAAGCGGTGCGTTTGATAGCGATAGTGCCGGCGCGTTTTCCCGCAGCCAGTTTAGGCCCCGCCTTGCCAACCCCCTGGTGAGAAATCCGTACTACTTGCCGGCAGCCAGCCCAGGAACTGCATCGGCAGGAGGCGCAACGGCGGTCGCGGTTTCGAACTCCTCCGGCCGGTGCTCCCGCGAATACCGAACCATGGCGTGCAGGTTTTCCGGCGGAGTCGTGGGCGGTACTTCGCATCCCGTGCCGACAATGTGGAACTTCCCGCAGGTCTGGTGGCACCGCCGGGACGCCTCGTAGACGTGCCCCGGGCTTCCCTCCAACATGTCGGTGATGGTCGAAACATTGCCCAGAATCACCCGGTAGGGTCCCAGGCAGGCCCGCGCCGCCGCCAGGTTAGTGGGCGAATCCAATTCAAAGATCTGCACGGGCAGTTGCTTCATTTGCGGAATCAGGGAATCGGTATTTCCGCACATGTGCAGCCGGACAATGACTTCCGGGTGCGCCTGGCGAATGGATTCGACCACCCGCAGTTGGCGGGGGAATAGGAACTCGCGGTAATATTTGGGGCCCATCATGCTGGCCGCGGCGTCGCTCATGCCGATGGTATCGGCGCCGGATTGAATCTCCGCCTCGGCATAAACGACGGCCACTTCTGCCGTAAAATCGAGCAGGTCCTCGATGAAATGAGGATCGTCCAGAAAATCCGTCATGACGCGAGTCAGGCCGCGCAGTTCGGCGCCCAGCGCCAGCGGGCCTTCCACCCATCCTACAATGGAGACCTCGCCCCCGAATTCCCGGTGCATGATCTCAATCCCTTTGATCCGATCATGCATGCGGCCGCCGCCCAGCGGGTCGGGAACCCGTAAGCTTTTCAGGCGCGACTTGTCGAGCAGGGCGGCGCGCTCCTCGCAAATAGCGGGCCCCTGATCCTCGTACCAGTTCACGCTTCCCTCGCCGGCAATATCGATGACCTCGCGCGCCGGGTCAGAACACGTCAGCAGGCAATCAATGCCAAAATCATGGACAAGCTTGCTTTGCGCGGCGGCCATTTTCCGCCCATCCCGGGTGTAGTCGATGAAGGGAATGCCCAGATGCTTGGCGGCAAACATCATGATAACCGGCTGGACAGGAAGGTGGTCAACGGGTTGGCCCGCGACAAGCGCGCGGACTCTCGCCAGAGAACGCATGAAAAACCTCCGGAAAGATTCTGACAACAATCGGCAAACCAAACGTGAAGAGCAAGCTAATTGCCAATGGGGGACAGGGCATTCGGGCGATTGAGCAGTTGAGGGATCGGGTGGTGGGGGATTTGTGATTTGTGATTTTCGAAACCGGCGAGATGATTCATCTTCTCGTCTGGCACTGCCGATAACCGATATGGGGAAGTGTGTCACGCTGGACTTAGCCCGGACTTCTCACCACGGTTGGACGCTGCCGGAAGGGCGGGGCTTTACAGGCTGCGGAAAAACCAGGCGGTGCTGTCATTCTGAGGAGCCACAGGCGACGAAGAATCTCGCACTGCCTTGAAAATACTCCGAGCGCGATTCTTCGCTGCGCTCAGAATGACAGCCTTGCGGCTGCCCATGATGGGCGGAAACTCGGGCCGAGGAAGGGTAGCGCGGACCTGTTTTTTAGGTCCGCGGCTCGTCCCCGATCGACAAGGAAGAGCCGCGGACCTGAACAACAGGTCCGCGCTACATGTGCTGAATCTCAAGGACTTACGTGTCGAGTTTCTGCAGAGGAGCAGCGGCGGTCCTGAGCCTTGCGAAGGAAGAATCTCGCATTGCCTTGAAAATGCTCAGAGCGAGATCCTTCGCGCAGTTTATCCTGAGCGGCGGAGCGAGATTCTTCGCTGCACTTAGAATGGCAGCGAACGGGGTCGGGATGACAGCATTGTAGGGTTTTTCCGCAGCCTGTAAAGCCCCGCCCTTCCAGACCCGTGGTGAGAAATCCGGGTTGGGCCGTCGGCCATGCCCGCCTTTCCGCCTTGGTACTTGGGCCGCCCTTCGCCACTGGTCACTTACTCCTAATCTTGATGCCATGCCCGCGTTTCCGCCCTTGGAGTTTTCCTGTTTCTTGTCACCAGCCGCTCGCCACTTGTCACTGCGTTTGCGTCCGCCCACAAGTCTCTTCGGGAAATAGCCGGCCCCTCCGAGCGGGGGTCGGCGCCAGGCAGCGACCGGTGACTACGGCCTCAACCTTCTAAGCGAGCTTTCGAAAATCACTGCCAGTGGTTTTTGAATACTTCCGGGGCCTCCCTGCTGGAGAAAATGCTGGAAAACGCCGCCGGGAGGCAGCGGATGGGATTCGGCAACACTGTGGCCACCGATTCTGTAGACAATGACCAACTGGCTTACCTCATTGTAAAACTCCAAGAAGATGTTTTTGCGAAAATTGGCTAAGGATGCCTCTGCGCCCAGTGACGATCCAAAGTTCCAGACATGGCTTGCCCAGGCGCTGAACGCCTGGTCCTGGAAAAAGCGGGTGCATGTAATGCTCTGCCACAATCACAATGATTTGATGGCCTTCACGACCTCAGGCGAAAGCCCGTTGCGGCATCGCCACGATAATCGCAAGGCAAGCCCCGGTCATGAAAATGTCGTGAGCATAAAGGAACGGACGCCCCGACCGGCACCGGCGAGCAATCGAAATGCGATGCCGCGTGGAGGCAATAGTGAACCGATCCGGCGAATGGTGGCTGGCGCGAAAGCTACTCCCTCGCGATCACAAGGAAAAGCCCGCCTTCAGGAGTGCACTGGCGGGTTACCTCGCATCCGCAGGTCCAGTGCGAGTTGGCGCGGGGGTGAAATCCGCTTATTCTTCAGAATTCAATTCGGGCCTGAAAGGCGATCATGCGAGGGGCATTGTCACCACCTAAACCAACTCCCAGCAGACCGGTGGGAGGGGAGGTGGTGGAGGTGAGCGCGCCAAACCCCGTTTGGGTGCCCGGCTTTCCCGGAATACCGGCCAAAACTATGCTGGGAAGGGCAAAATTCGGATGGTTGAACACGTTGAAGAACTGGCCATCCAGTCGCAGTTTTACGCGTTCAGAGAGCGGAAACGACTTGGTGAGGTAGAAGTCACTCCACAAGAACTCAGGTCCGCGCAAGGCATTGCGGCCCAGCGTTCCAAATTGGCAATTCGTAGAGCTGTCGCCGCCCGCACAAGCGCCGGTGCTGGGGTCGACGGCCGAAACAAAGGCATTCGGATTGAGCCACTGGATCGTTCCGGGCTGTGTCACCCCCGCAATGAACCTCTTCTCGTACAGTGGTACGCCAGGAACAACACTCGCGAATTGCGGCCCACTTCCTTGCACTACACCGTTCCCTCCGTCGGAATAAGGAGTGCTCTCCACCGAAAATGGCACTCCGCTATGCCAAAACGCTGTGCCCGAGATCTGCCAGCCGTTCACCGCGTAACCGAGGCGATGGCTTCGCACCTTCATGGGCAATTCATAAACGTACTGGGCCGTGAGGTTGTGGCGGATGTCGTAGTCGCAAGGGCCTTCGTCCCGGGCAAGCTCACCCGGCAACGGGGAAAGGATTCCCCCGGAGGAAAACTGAAGGAACCCACCATTGGAGACTTGATCCCGGCAACGGCTGAGGGTGTAGTTTAGCTGCCCTTTGAGGCCGCGTCCCATGCGCCGCTCAGCCGTCAATTGCAGGCCGTTGTAATGGCTGTCCGCCCCAGTGGAAAGCTGCGTCACGGCCCCAAACCTTGGGTCGGCTGGCTGCATATAAGGAAAGGGAGCAAAGCAGCCTGAGCAGACCGTTTGATAGCCGTTTTCCTGGGTGAGATACGGTTGGTTCAAGGCGCGGGTGCCAACGTACTGTGCGTGTAGGCTGGACGTCCTCCCAAACTGATGTTCGATCCCAAAACTCCACTCTTGGAAGTAAGGTGCGCGCAGCTTGCCGCCCGGCGCCGCCGTCATCGCCACGGGGGGAAGGCACGCCCCAGGATTTGCTTGCAAGGACGCGCAGGAAAGCTCACCGCCGGCGAACCCTGAGGTGAAAGCCTGATTGGCGGCCACCGTCGCGTCGACGGCGCTCCCCGCTACTCCCGGGGCAATTCCCCACCCTCCCACGGTACCGAGCAAACCACCCTGAAACGTCTGGACGTACGGCGGGTTCATGCCTAGAGTGTCCGCGACGCTTCCCGGCAGGATATCGCTGAAGATCCCGAAGCCGGCGCGGAGCACCGTTTGGGATGAAAACTGCCAGGCGATTGCGGTCCTCGGCTGGAGAATGGCAAGGGGCGTGGAAGCGAACAGGTTACCGAGGTGTGTTTGGATCGCCGCGTCGAGCGGCTGGTTGACATCATGCGAAATCGAACTGAATGATCCGCCCAGGCGCGCAGCCTCCAGGTGGGGATTGCGGGGATTGGAATTGAACGTATCGCGAATGCCGAAGGTCCAGGTCAGATGGGGAGTTACCTTCCAGGTGTCCTGCGCATAGAGATCAAGATTGAGGAAATTGAAGGGTTCGTTGGCCGCTTCGGGGAAAGTCTTGGAAGCAGTGGATGCAACCCCGAAGATGAATTGCGATAAGGTGGTATAGCTAACGGTGGGAACCGATCCCTCGCCGAAGTTGTAATCATTCAGGCGCAAAATGCGGGTGTTGGTGCCCAAGCGGAATTCATGAGCTCCACGGCTCCAAGCAAGATTGTCATTAATAAAGAAGCGGGTCGCTCGCCTGCCCTGCAGCCACGTATTGTCCAGACCTCCGACCGTCGTGAAGGGCGCGTTGGCTCCTTGACCCTGCAAAACAATGGGGAATGCCGAGAGCGTTTTCTGCAAGTCGGTAGGGGCGAACAGACTCTCATACCAGGAAAACGCGGGGTTGAAGTAGTTCACAAGGTTTTGTGAAAACACGTGCGTGTGCCCGGCGGCAAAGGAGTACAGCGGCTGCGGCGAGACTGCGTCAAACAACGGGTTAATAGGGTCCGTGTAGGCCGCTTGCACACCCGTATCCGTCTGAAAGCGGAACCAGACCGTATTCCTCTCGCTGAGGTTGTAATCCACGCGCGCCGTCTGCACCTGTTCGTGATCATCGCTGGAATGCGAAACGCTCTGGCGGTTGGCACAACCATTCCCATTCGCGGGGATGCCCGACGCGGCCCCGCCACTGGAATCAAAAGGACATCCCAGGATGGCAAGAGGTGTTCCTCGGGTGTTTCCGTAAAGCGAAAACATCTTTCGATAAAACGGAAGCAGTTGGGGAGCGGCTGGGTATCTTGATCCGGTTATGGAATCCGTTCCTCCCAGCGGTAGTTGCTGCAAAACGTATTGCTGCAACGCCTGGCTGGGGACTGTCGTCGCCGTAACAATGGGTAAGGCAATCCGCACCCATTCGCTATCGAAGAAAAAAAACAGCTTGTCGCGCACCACGGGGCCGCCCAAGCTGCCGCCAAAGTGATTCACTGTCGATCGGGGCTGGTGATTTCCCGGCGTGGCGTTGGTAAAGAAGTCCGCCGCATTCAGCAGCGATCCGTTCCAGATTTCGTAAAGGTTCCCGTGGAAGCGATTCGTGCCCGACTTCGTTACGTAGTTGACCTGGGACGCTCCATATCGCCCCTGATCCACGGAGTAGGAAAGGGTGTTGACCGTGACTTCGGAAATTGAATTGAGCCCCAGAACGAGGTTCGTAGACAATCCGCTGTTAAGGTTGGTGAGCGGATCGTTGGTCTCGAGTCCATCGACGATATAGCCATTGGAGAGCGCGGGTAGTCCATTGAATTCCACGTTGCCGTACCCGTTCGTTCCTCCCACGAAATCATTGCCGCTCCCCGCCGTGTTGATCAGGGCGCCGGCGGCGAATTGCAGCGGGTAAGTCAAATCTCCGCCGGGATTCGGAAGGTCTACGAGCGCGGGGGCGTTCAGTGTAACTGAAGTGTTGGCGTTTTCCGGGTTGATCAGCGGAGCAACCCCGCTCACCTCAATGGCCTGCTGTAGGGAAGCTATGTTCAGGACGAGGGTGACCGTTTGCTTTTGCCCCAGCCCTGCAACCACGTGATCAACCTGCTGCGCTTCAAAGCCCTCCGCTTTCAGTTTGACGGAGTAAGTGCCCGGACTCAGTTGCGGAAAATTGAAGCGGCCCTGATTGTCTGTCCGCGCGCGGCGTTCGAGGCCCGTCTCGGTATTCACAATCGTCACGGTGGCGCCGGCGATGGCCGCCTTGGTTTCATCGGTCACCTGGCCGACAATGGCGCTGGTGGTTTCACCCTGCGCCCGCACTCGTGAGGGGGTGAAAACATACGCACTGACGATCAACAGGCTGACAGCGACGACGCGCGCCCTACCGTTGCATCTGCTCTTCCCGGTGCGCGCGATCGAGGCCTTGAATTGTCCACGCTCTACGTCCTTATAAATCACAGTTCTCCTTCTCTAATTAGCTATAGTTAACTATAAATGGTTGCCTATAGTCAAGCGTCATTTCCACTACCGGTTTAACCCGCCAATCTGGTAGGATGGTGGTTGTATGCCGTGCCGGAATGAGGGGAGCAGTGAAACCTCAGCCGAACCAGGCAAATCGCACACCATGGAACTGACGGTATCAAAAGAAGACTATTTGAAAGCCATTGCCGAGGCGCAGGCGGATGAGGGCGCGGTGATCGCCGCCACCATTGCCCGCTGGCTTCACGTGAGCGCCCCCGCTGTAGCCCTGGCGTTACGGCGGCTGCGCCGGGACAAGCTGGCGACGGTCGACCGCAAGGGCCGGATTTCATTAACGGCGGCGGGCCTCGGAATCGCCGATAAGTTACGCCTCCGCCATCACCTCGTCGAGCGGATGCTGCACGAAATGTTGGGAATCGAGTGGTACAAAGTCCACGACGAGGCTGAGCGGCTGGAGCACGCCATCTCCGAGGATGTGGAGAGAAGGTTAATCGCCATGCTCGGCGCGAGCGGCCGCTGCCCCCATGGCAACCTGATCGATAAGAGTGCAACGGATCTGCGGAAAATGGGCTTGCAACTACTGTGGGAAGCCCCTCCCGGCGCACGAGTAACGGTTGATAGCATGTACGAGCGGGATCGAAAATTGTTGGAGTACTTCGATGGGCTGGGGATCCGGCCCGGTGTCCACCTTAAAGTCCTTGATCGGAATTATGATGGAACCCTTAGCCTTCGCCTGGGTAAGAAACCCACCATCCTGGGCGAGGCCGCCGCACGAAGGGTTTGGGTATCACTCGATCGCTAGTGTGGTGTCCCGGATAAGATTTGACAATGGCATGTTGCAAGGACCCCCTCACCCCCGGGCCCCTCGGTCGCCACGGCCACCGAGGGGAGGATGGATTTTATTGCCCTCGCCCCTTT
>JBEKQO010000251.1:0-12034 GCA_049519635.1 Terriglobia bacterium
CGTTTAACGAGACCAACTACGGCACGCCCAATCGCTTCGTGAACGAGCCGCAGTTTGGAACCATCACCATGGCCATGCACCCCGGCCGCGAAGCCCAGTTCAGCGCGCGATTGACTTTCTGACGATTGAAAGCTGCAGGGGGACGATTGGTGAGAACGGAATCGTTGCACGGTAAGGGTGGTAGTAATCTGGTCGACGCAGGCCCCCCAAAGTGTCCCCACGTGGTGAGAAATGTGGGTTGAGCCCGCGTTTCTCGCCACGGTTTCGGAAGGGCGGCGGTTGAGAGCTTGGGGAAGAAAGGTAGGTTCTGAGTGCCCTCAAAGGGCACAAGACAGTAACTTGGACATTCTGCAAATCACCCTCATCACGTTCTGGTTCAACTGCATCAACTGGATCGCAGATCCGCTAATAGCTGGACGGTTCGACTAGAAGCGCGAGCAACGGTCCAATGGCGTGTCACTGAAAAGGAACGCGGCCGCCATCGGGGTGGCCAGCGGTGAACCCTGAAACTTGGCGGGAAGGAACTTCCATTGGCGGATGCTGCGCTCTGCCTCTTCGGCGAGGCGTGGTATGCCGTCCATCACCTCAATCTTACCCACAACTCCCCCAGCATCTACTATCGCTTGCAACGTCACAGCGCCGAACGCGACGTCCGACGCAGGGTTGTTTACCGGCAAGGTTGAGATAATCCGGATCGGATCATAAGGAGCCAACCCTTTTCCCCGGGGCTGCACATGGTCCGGCCCGGAAAACCATTGGGGCGATAGGCTGAATGTAAACGCGGCGAGCACAGGGGCGGCCACGCGTTCGCCATTGAGGTGGGCAGGTTCGAATTTCCAGTGGCGAATGCTACGCTCAGCTTCTTCGCTGAGTTTAGGGACGCCGCGGACCACGATGATGTTTCCAACTCCCCCGGTCTTCTCTACCGTCACCTCCAAGATCACGGTGCCGGAGACGGAGCATTCAGGTGGAGACATCGTTTCGGCAATGGAAACCACCCGGGCGGGATCAAAGCGGTGCGAGTCCTTTCCCTGTGCTGCCCATAAGGAACCTGCAAGCAGGGTGATGGAAGCTGCGACGGCTGCGAGTTCATGCCTCAAAGCATGTTCACTCTCTCTGGCCCCAGGCGGGCCGGGTTTTGGTCCACCATTGCTCAATATCGCCGGGCTGTTTTCCGTAACCGAGAGCGTCGTCCATGATGCGGAAAAAGTGGTCCGCGACCGGTGTCATTGAGACCGTGGATTCCACAGTAGCGTGGAGCCAGCCTCCGGCGGCTTTGGTAAACGGACAACTGGCCAGGCACACGCCGCACCCACCACCACCAACCTGTTGCCAGAACTCGTAACACTTGTATGAATCTTCAAACCAGGCTTTGTGGCCGGGGTTGTTCCAAGGACCACGGGTCTTGAAGCTGGGTTCATCGTCAAACGACAGGGCGCCTGAGGGGCACGCCTCCGCACATTTCTTGCACCGTTTGCAGAATTCCACGATGCCGCAATCGATGGGTTTGTCGCAGGCCATGGGGAGGTCCGTGAAGACCTTGCAGAGCCGGACCGCGGCGCCGAATTCGGATGAAACCATCTTGTTCAGTCGGCTCAACTCGCCCAGGCCGGCTTCGACCGCGAACGGCACACTCAGCGCCGTATCGTTGACGCTGGGGATGGCCTGATAACCGAGACCGCGAATGAATTCGGCCAGCGACGCAGCCACAAAGGCAGAATCGCTATATCCGAGCCCCGTGGCCGCATCGCCCAGGGCGGTCGGCGCTCGCCGGAGGAGGTCGAGGTCCATGGGAATGGCGATGGCTACCACCCATTTCATCTTTCGAGGGATTACAAACTTCTGCGTGGTCACCGAGGGGACATCGGCATCTTCGATCGATATCTCCAGGCCCGCTTTGCCCTCTTTGCCCGTTTGATTGCGGTTGATGTAACCCTCATTCATCGGTGCAATGCCGGCGAGGCCCGCGCCATAGAACCGGGCGGCGGCTTTTACCGTAAGGGCCGCCTCTTCCGCTGGGGCGGTGTACGGCGGGACGCCCAATTCAGCCGGTGTTTTCACGGAGATGCGCGTCCAGGAAAGCAGGCCCTCGCCCGGCTTCGTGCTATGCATCAAGGTCCAGGCGCCGGCGCCTAACTGGAGGTCGCGCAGGCGGAATCCCGGTATGCCCTTTTGTATCCACTCTGCCGTGCGCTTGGCCGTATTTGCTTCCTCGGCTTCGAATGCCCCTTTTCCGTCGCGTGCGGTTTTGAGGGACTGATAGATCTGAAACATGTTGGCCCCCGAAAACCGGGTGAAGGCAGAGTTCTTCTCGCCCAGGGTCGGTTTGTCTACCGATTTAACCGACCAGGCACGCGGGAAAACTTCAGCCCCCCGACTGGCGTCTCCCCCGCCCGGCGCAGCATTTGCCCCTGGCCCGTTGAGGGCGAAAACAAGTCCGGCGGCCTTCAGCAAATCGCGCCGGCGAATTCGGTTGGGATTCACTGTCATTTGTGATTCTCTCCATTAATTTGTTTGACGCCGATTACCGCGCGGCCTTTTTCCGGCATGGCTAACCGCTCGACGTGCCATAGGAGAATTGCCATGCTGAATCCCCATGGCATTTTCCTTGAACTGTTCATCGAATTACCTTCGCAGAAATCGATTTCCCGAAATCCGCTGACTCTAAAACAAGAGTTTCAATGCGAATTGAATTTGACGCGGGGGAGCCGCCGTCTCGACCTGGCCGAAGGTGGGTGAGCTGATGTCGTCGTTGGGCACGCCAAGGTTCACCCGGTTCAGCAGATTGAAGAACTCCCCCCGGAACTGCAAGGTGGCGGCTTCCGCCAGGCGAAAATTCTTGGAGACGCCGAAGTCCCATTGGGAAAGGCCGGCGGCTTGGACGTTGTTCCGGCCAGAATTGCCGAAGGTTCCCAGTTGAGTGACCTGTTGGAACGCCGACGTGTTGAACCACTGGCTCGCGGTTTTGGGGCCGTCGTTGGGATTGCCCACCAGATTCGGGCGGTCGCCGACGAAACCCGAAATCTCCGGGGATTGTCCCTGGAGGGATGGATTGCTGGAGTCGTAGACCGTGAAAGGCGTCCCCGTCGAAGCCGAAAAGATTCCATTCAACTGCCAGTTGCCCAGCGCACGCTGATACCAGATTTTCGAATCCTTCCAAATGGGGAGCTGCCATTCACAACTGAAAACCAGGCGCTGTCGGGCATCGAAGAGCGAGCGGCCATACTCCGCCTCCAGATCCCAGGGATTCTGCGCCAGATCATTTTCGCCGGCAACAAGGGTGGGGGCGGACCCCGAGATATTGAAACTGGATACGTCGTCCAACGACTTGGAATAGGTATAGGAAGCGAGGAACGCTACACCATAACCCAGGCGCTTGCGAAGGCTGGTCTGAAGCGCGTTGTAATTGGAGTTGGTCACGCCGGAAATCAGCCCGATCGACCCGTAATTGCAGAGACTGGGATTTGATGGATCGCAGCCCGAATAGGGACGAAAAGCATTGACGTTTTGCTGTTCGCCGCTGATGCAGTTGGCTTGCTGACTGAGCGGCAAAGTCGAACAGAGCGTGGGGGGATTGCTTTCGATGAAGCGCGGTAACTTGGTGCCTTTGGTCCCAACATATCCGACCTCCAGCAACCATCCTTGCCCAAACGAGTGCTCCACCGTAAAGTTCCAATCCTGCGCATAGGGAACCTGCAGGTGGGGATCAAGAGTGAGCAGGGTCAGTGATTGGGCCCCCCCCGCAAAGTTCGGCGCAAACGGGTCGGAGCCGGGGGGAAGCGGGTTCGCGAAGTTGGAAGGAAACTCTTCCTCAATCGTCTTGAACCAGGGTGCCGCGCTTTCCGGTGCTTGCAGGGGCCCGCCTTCACCGTTGTAATAAGGGTCATAGAAGATGCCGTAGGCGGCGCGTACCGCCCACTGCCCATTCCCAGTGGGATCCCAGGCGAATCCGACGCGGGGAGCAAAGGCGCGGTATTCCCTGGGGATTAGACCCGGCCCCACCCCCGCATCACCCGGATAAAGCAGGCCTGGCGGAGCGGTCGGTTGGATGGTCGACTGCCGGTTGGGGATGAACAACGAGTTCTCATTGTCGATCTCGCTGTAAGGTTGCGGCAGTTCGTAGCGCAGCCCGAGATTCAGCGTCAAGTGTGACGTGGCCTTGTAACTGTCCTGCACATAGAGGTTGTAATTACTGGCACGCATACCCCGAGGGAGCTCGCCCCCACCTTGTAAGAAAACCACCGGCTGCCCGATTAAGAAATCTGCAAAGGCATCTCCCACAATGGGCACCGGGGCAAAAACGAAAAATCCGTTCGAGGCAATGCCCAGCAGCGTGTTCAATTGGTCGCGTTGAAATTCGCCACCCAACTTAATTTCATGCCTCCCTCGAACCCAGGCAAGCGCGTCCGTCAGAGAATAGGTGTTTTGATAGTCGTTTCCCGGTCCGGTGATGGGGTTACCGACCGAAGCATAGCCCCCGACTTCAACGAAAGGGGGCCCCGCTTGGGGCGTGTACGTGGGGGAATATTGGAAACCCAGTGAGGAGATCGGTGTGTGGTTTGTAGCTTGATCACCGAGGAATTTGTTCCGTAGGAAGGAAAAGCGGGCAACGTTCACGACCGAAGGTGAGAACGAGTGCGTTTCTTCCAGGGCGGCATTCTGAGCGCGAAAATCCTCTCCCACGGGAAAACCGGGCACGTTCGCTCCGGCGATGGAAAGCGGGTCCAGTTGCGAACCGTTAGTGAAAAGGTAGTGGAAGGAAATGGTATCGCGCGAGGTCAGGTAGTGGTCAAGGCGGAGGCCGAACTGGTCCGAGGTGTTCTGCAATTCCTGAGTGGTGCCGTACGCGTTCGGGCCGTAGTTGGGCTCATTGGGTATGGGGTAAAAGGCCAGCAGATTCTGAGAAATTGAACTGATTGAGCCCGGGGGAAGCTGGTTGTAGGGGAACGGTTGCGGCGGCGAGGCGAATACGTTGGCCAACTGCGTTCCATTGGGATCGGAGCAGATTCCCTGTGAGGTGTAGCTGGAGCACAAAGCCCCGAAGTTTCCCTGCCGCTCGTCGGCGGTGGGCACCGTCGTCAACTGGGTTTCGCCCTGCCGGTTGCGAAACCCTTCGTAGTAACCAAATAGGAAGGTTTTATCCCGCCAGATGGGGCCGCCCAAGGTGCCGCCGAACTGATTTTGCTTCAGGGGTTCCACGTTCGTCGAAAAGAAATTGCGGGCGTCCACCGCATCGTTGCGCAGAAACTCGTAAACATCACCGTGAATCCGGTTCGATCCTGATCGCATCACGATGTTGGTGGTGGAGCCGGCGTTATGGCCGAACTCGGCGGAAGCGGTGTTGGTTAAAATCCGGAATTCCGCAATGGCGTCGGGGGGAGGCTTCAGAACGAAGCCGGCATTTATGGAGTTGTAGTTCTCGGCGCCGTCCACCAGGAATTCGTTTGATTCCGGCCGCATGCCGTTCACAGCATAAGACTGGCCGCTGCGCAGCGAGCCACCCGCCAACTGTAAACCTTGTGTTAGAGGCGCAGTCCCAGGCAGCAACAGTCCAAGCTGGGAGAAGTTCCGGCCATTCAGCGGGAGGTCAACCGTCTCGCTATCATTCACCGTCTCACCCAGGTCGTTGGTGGTCTGCACCAGCACCGCGTCAGCCTTCACGTCGACGGTCTGCTGCGTGGAGCCCACCACCAATTGCACCGGCACCACCGCTGCCTGGTTCACGCTTAGCGTAATGCCTTCCTGCACATACTTCTTGAAGCCAGGGGCAATTGCTTCCAGGCGATAGTGCCCGATGGGCAAGAGAACCAGCAAATAATCGCCTTGGTTATCCGTCTCGATTTGGCGGATGAATCCCGTCTCGATCTGAACCGCCGAAATTTGCGCCTTCACAATCCTCGCCCCACTGGGGTCTGTGACACTTCCACGAAGGCTCGCCGTTTCCTGCTGGGCATGAAGGACCAGCCCAGCGAATAGAATGACGACGACAGACGGAAGAATCCGCTTCAAAAGAGCATGGATACACTTGTGCATAGAAACTCCTAAATAAAAGATTGAAGACGGCACGGCTAGTCCTGGCCTAGCCGTCTTTTTACGAGCCCTCTATTGATTTCAATTCGGGGCAGAATGATCTTCGGACGTGCTTATCAACGCTCCGGCACGAGATCGCAAACCTCTCCGGGAGCCTGCCGGAAGGCCTATCTTCGACAACCGGAGGCAGCACGCGGCGCTCGATCTAGCGAAGCACGAGGGTAGGAGTTGCATTCCACAGGGTCAATAATGTATATAAGTTAGCTGAGATCATTCATTGTATATATAAGGAATAAAAGAGGACTTAGGGAGATCTGAAGCGGACTTTGTGGCGCTGAAATTGTTGGGACGAAGCGGCCCCTTCCCCTTTCAGTGATGAGCCGTTGGAACGCCTTGTCAACACCATGGAACGGTTGATTGGGATTACCGGACATAAACGGTTGTCTTCGGGTTGTAGTTTCGCCAGTCGAACCAGTAGTCTTTTATGGCCTCGATGGGTTCAAGGCACAGCCCCGTTTCCTTGCCTGAAACCGCACAGCCCTGAAAATTCCATTCGCTTCCCGTGGCTTCATCCATCAACAAGGGCGCCGCCACGGCCTGTTTCAGCCACGCGGGATCATGCGGATGAGATTGCTTGTCATCGAGGGTGCGGTAGAAGGCCGGGTGGCCGCTGATGCCGGGTATGCGGTCGCGAAAGACGCGCACCGATTCTCCATCGGGACCCACCACCAGCAGAACCGGGTCCGCTCCCACGCGGTCGAGCACCAGCTTCTCCTGAATCACCGCGTCGTAAGGGAAAGCCCGGCTTGCCCCGAAGGCCTGGACGCCCAGCAGGAGCGTGCGCGGCTCAAGGCCGCGGGCGGGGTCGGCAAAACTGAGCACCGTGCGCGCCTTCTTCATCCTTACTTCCCAATCCTTCTTCTCATAATCCGAAGCGTACTTGGGGACACTCTTCAGGACAGTGCCGCCAGGCTCCTCCGCCGCCCAGAGGCCGAACGACAATTCATCGGATGCCACCAGGGTCAGCCGCCGGCCTCGCAGCGGACCGGAGACGGCTTCGCCGGTAATCTGCTGCCAGTAGGATCCGGTCTGATCGTCCCGCATCAGAAAGTTCTGGTTGTTGATTCCGGCCAGGTGGAAAGTCAGGACCAGGCCGCCACTCTCGCGTGTCCACACCAGACCGGTGTGGCAGAGCGTTCAATACGTGGCGACAATCGGCTCCTGGCCCACCACATCGTTGATGATGTGATGGTAGCCCATGCTGCGGATGGGATAGGCATGGGCCATGCCACCCAGTTTGACGGCCATGACCATGTCGTCCGGATCCACTTTGGCTTGCTCGATTGGAACAAAGAGCGGATGAGTATCGGGATGAAACATCATCTCAAAAATGTTCACCCTCGATAAGACCGCGAAGGTGCACACGAGGAAGGCGCCGGCGGCCGCCAGCCTCCGCCGCGAATCCAGGGGCTGCACTCGCCAATACCAGAACAGCCCTAGGAGAGCGCAAATTGCACATACCAGTTCAATGGGCGGTCGAATCTGAATGACCTCAAGTGCGGCCGCCAGCTCGCGCGGTCCCTGATGGCGGAATGGCCGGATCACATAGATCGGGTAGGCAAGGGCGGTAAACGATACCAGAGCGATGGGAATCAAAAACCAGGGGTCCGCCACTGTGCGGCGCGAAGAGCGTTCCATTAGTGAATTACCTCCGTGATCGGGATTCTTCTTCTCTTTGCGTTCCGCCCCTGCGAACCCGGTCTCGATGGGCCGCCCTGACAGATCGTAAAACGCGGGCATGCGACGCACGGCCTCCAGGCTGGGGCTATCTTTAGTTTATTCTGGATTTGCTGTCAGGCCTGGCGACGGCATACATCTCAGCCGCAATCTGATTGAAAAGCGCGTCCTTGTCGTCACCTTTCCGATACAGGTCGAAGTGTGTCCTCCCGGGAATAAAGGTGAAATGTGCCTCCCCATGCAGGCGGTCCAGCAAGGATTGCAGCCGTTGCGCCGAGCTATCCAGATAGAAGGTATCATCAGTTCCAACAAAGAGATGAATTTTGCCGCGGAGGTCGGGCGCGAGCGTCGCCCAATTCGTCTCAATGCGGTGGGCGATGTCATAGTGCTCTCCCCAGTAGGCAATCACCTTGGGATCCACTGCCCCCGTGGTACGATCAAACATGGGCAGCGGACGCCCGTCCGGGCCGCGTGGGGAGAAGACCCACTCGAAGGACGCAATCTGGCCGCCGTAATCCCCCAGCACCGACTCCATGTGCGCCAACTGTTCCATGGTGACCAGCACCGCGTCATGCACGCGGATCATCGGTTGCGCCGAGCCATCCGGGCGGCGGTACATGTTGGCGTTCGCCGCGTAGAGGTCGATCGTACTGAAAGCGTGGAAGTCGCTCGGGTCCGGAGAGGTGGACCAGGTGCCTCCAAACATTTTCGGGTAAGCCGTCTGCAACCAGAGCGTCGCCCAGCCCCCGGAGGAGTGCCCTTGCAAGAACCGCCCGGAAACCCGCGCGTCCATGCGGTAATGGCTTTCCAGGTAAGGAATGAGTTCTGTAGTGAGTGCGGTACCCCAAGGGCCGTTGTTCACGCCGTCGGCGAATTCGTGGGTGCCTGTAGGACTGCTCTCATCGAGGAGTACCCATATCATCTCCGGCATTTCGCCGCTCTTCATGCGTTGGTATAAGGTCGGAGCGAATCGGGCGCGAATCCGCGCTAAATTCCCTCCAAAGCCGTGCGTGAAGTAGACGGTTGGATAGCGTTCCCCGGCATGTGAGCCATAGCCGGGTGGCAACAACACCCACGCCTTCATATGGGTTTCCTGGCCCCAAAACTCGCACAGCACGGGGCTGCGGAAATTGACAAGTTTCAGGGCAGAGACCACGTCCGGTGAGTTGCTGAGGGGATCCGACGGTTCGGGCTCGGTTTTGGTAAGCGTCAGTTCCGGCGGCGGTTGGCGCCCGGGATACCACGCGGGGAGCGCGACGACATCGCTTTCCAGATCCCCTGGCAAGCGGCCTGAATAGCTGTAGCGATGTGCAACATCCAGAACCACCTGGGCCTGGTAATCGCCCGGATCCGCCCTGGACAAGGGCGATGGAAAGACGTCGTCATCGGCATCAATCTCTACGGTCTGTCCGGGCGCAAGATGGGGAACCTCTCTGGCCGCGATGTAAGTCTTGGCGGGTTCCATCATGTTCATGTCGACCGTTTTATCGCCATGCCCCACGGAGACAAAGAGAAGCAAACGACCGGATACCGGACCCTGGAATTGCGGCCCCAGGCTAACGTGAAAGAACAGGTGCTGTGGAGTGCTGGCGGGTTGAGCCGTTACCAGCGATGCTAAAAGGGAGGTAAAAACAACGGCGACGGTCGCGCAGGTCGTATAACGTCTCATTCGCGAATGTATCCTTTTGCCGCCATGCGAGATGCCAGCCTCTTAAAAGCCTCGTCGCTCACAGGGTGTACGCCACTGGCGGAAATCCATCGGTTGTAGAAGTTAAAGAGGGCGCAAGCGGAGATGGCATAAAAGATTGAGCCATCGTCCCATCCCGCCTGATTCAGATGCTGCGTATCCGCGGCCGTTATCGAGGATGGATTCAGCGTTACCTTGCGGACAAACCGGAGCAGCGCTTTGTCCTTTTCCGGGAGGGGTGAGGCCTCGAGATCCCGGATCACGCCCCAGACGAGTGGCTCATTCCCAAGAATTTGCGAGGCGACTGCGGCATGGGCCTTCATGCAGAACTCACACTTGTTCAAAGAGGACGTATAGGCCGCAATCAATTCTCGCAAACCTGCAGTGATTGGAGACGGCTTGTGCATCAGCGTGTGCGAAAGCGCCGCGAGGTGATGGGCGGCTTCCGGATCAAATGCGAGCAAATGCCAAATTTGCCAATAATCGCTTCCTGAGGATTGTGCTGCTTCAATCAGATCGCGATAAGGACTGGGCTTCGGGTTCCGTTCCACCTCCGGAAGGAACATGGGCTCTTGCGTTGTCTTCACCGGATTCATCTGTCCTCCCTCAACTTGAATTGAATGGGATCAGGCGCCCAGCAGGTCCCGCGAAGGTCTGGCCACATCCGTGCGTATCCATGGATGACCGCGTTATTGTGGGGACGATGGTCTGCCCGCCTACTCGTGAGCCGTCTTGACATAAGCCTTCATTGCCCCCACATATCCGTCCCGGGCAATGGGGGCGGCCCGCTGAAGGTAGGTATTAGCGTCCTGTGGCGCCCAGGTGGCCAGACCATCCACATATCGGTTGCACATGCAAAAAACCGCGGCAATCAGCACCGTATCGTGTATCTCCAAGTCAGTTGCGCCCTCCTGCCGCGCCCGCTCCACGTCTTCTGCCGTCACCTTCTTTCCACCTTGCTGAACCTTCCCCGCAATTGCCAGAAGTGCCTTGAGCTTCTTCGAGATGTCCGCATCTTCAAAACCCTGCTTCACTTGCTTGACAAGGTCCATGTTACCGCCCAAATGGATGGCGGCAATGGCTCCGTGAGCCGACTGGCAGTAAAAGCAGTCGTTTTGGGACGACACGTAGGTGGCGATAAGCTCCCGGTCCGCCATCGACAAGGTGCCCGGCGTGTGCAATAGCACTTCGGCAAGTTCACTTATGGGCAGCGCGGTTTCCGGACGAAATGCAAAGAGTCCTCGAATACCTGGCAACTTCTCGTCAAGCTTAATATGCGGCATGGATCCACCCTTTCGATAAGAAGTAGCAGACTGCAGCCAACCCGCCTCAGTCTCCAACAGACCTGACCGCGCGAAATTGCGTCCATCGAGAGTAAGTCGAAAACCTCGCGGCTGCCCAGCACCCTACAGGGCTTGTGGGAGGTGGCATCCCCGAACTCGGTGTTCCCCCCTCCAGCGATCCGTCTGCTGGCTGCCGCGACCTCCCTGTCCGTCATACCTGAGAATGGGAAGCATTTTATGCAGCGCGGCATATCTTGCACAATAATCAAAAGGTAGTATGCGTCAAGATGTTATCCATTAACCGGCTTAACAGAAGTCGGGTGCCGTCTTGCACGAACCATGCCAAGCATCGAACGGTATCATCGAAATACCGGTCTTCCTCCAGGTGTACGTCACCGCAGTGGTTGACGCGCAAGGTCAATCATAAATTTTGCGTTCGTTTATTTTTGACCTTCGATATTTCCATCGTGAACGATGGGCGCGGGGTGCAGATGGGCCGGATAGCGCTATTCTCGGAATCTGGTCTAACCTTCAATATTGCTATGCGGGAATGATTCGGTTCTTGCACGCCTTAAAGTATCGGAACCCTGCGTAGGCCAAGTCAGGAATTGCATAGCATTGGGCAGCAAGTGATATTGCGTACCCAAGACCACAAAGGCACCGTCTGGACGCGTCGCTGCAGGGAAACGTGGCCACCTGCTACAGCGAACCTCAGAACTTCGCCCTTTCATGATGATCACTTCCAGGCAATTGTGGTGATCCATGTGAACGTGCGTGGCAGCCAACACTTTATCCTCGGCTTGGTGCTGCGGCTCGATCAGACGCTCCAAAAGCTTCGGGCGGTGGTGGTCGTAGACCATGGTCAGGGTCCCACCACCGTCCGGTCTTCCTCCACAGGGAACGGTTCGAATGCTGGGTCCGATTGGTTGTGCAAACTCAGTTGATGCGGACTCTTGCTGGGCTTCCAGGCAGCTCTTGGTTTCAACAGGAAAAACCGTGAGGAGCTGCATTCCCAAGAAATGGGGGGCATCCAATGATAAGATGCTCGCTCCCTAGCTTGAGGTCGGAGTAACAGACCGAATGTCGATGTTTAATCGCGCCCTTGTTGCCCTTTTTGTCTTGAGTTTGCCCGCGCTCGCAAGTTACCCAGTGCAAGGAATCGACAATTTCTATGAGGTCGATGAACACGTCTACCGGGGAGCACAACCGACGTACGAAGGATTTAATTACCTGGCGAAGATCGGCGTTAAGACCGTGTTGGATTTACGCGAAGACCATAAACAGTCATCTGGCGAAG
>JBEKQO010000252.1:0-11592 GCA_049519635.1 Terriglobia bacterium
CTCGCCATCCACGACACCAGTTCCGTGGTGGGCGCAACCGCAAAATACGGGGCCCAGGCGTTGATGATCGGGACTACAATCAAGCTGGCCAGAGCGCTGTGGATTGTTCCTTTGGCGTTTGTAGTGGCAATCTTGAGAAAGAGCAAGACCCGCATCAGGTGGCCCTGGTTTATCCTGCTTTTCTGTCTTGCCGCGGTTGCCAGCACCTATCTGCCTTGGTTCGGCCCGCTGTACCCCCGGCTTAGCGCGCTTGGAAAAACGGGATTGACGGTTACGCTTTATCTGATTGGCACAGGGATTTCAAAATCAACATTAAAGGAAGTCGGCGTACGCCCCCTCGTACAGGGGATTTTGCTTTGGGCGATTGTGGCGATCGCTTCTCTTACCCTCATCCGCTTCGGGATCATCTCAATCTGATCGGCTCCCAGAGGAAGCAGCCTGCTCCCTGGTCAGAGCCTTCAACCGCCACCGGAAGGGGCACAGGTGCCGCTACCAGACTTGCTTGTGGCGCCGCCGGTGGCAAATGCCGAGAACTTCTGTTCGACCCGCTACCATTTGCATTTGGGGCACTCAGGCAGGTCCTGGTTGCGGGTCAACACGAGTTTTTCGAAGACATGTCCGCAGTGGGAACATGCGTATTCAAATATGGGCATAGGCCTCTCCCTATGAGCAGTGACTAGAGTAGTGACCAGTGACGAGCAATCGAAGGCGCAGTGGCGAGGGACGGGCAATCCTTTCTGCTTGTTACTCGTCACTTGTCACTGTCCTACGGCTTCACGCCCACCTTGCGCAGGATGGACATCATCGGGCACCAGTTGGTAAACGCCGACTGGAACAGGTTCAGCCCCACGAACGCGGTGAAGAGATACCACTTGGGGCTTACCCAGTAACCCAGGGTTACCGAAGCCACCACAATGGCTCCGGCAATCATCCGTAGAAATCGATTCACGTCCATTATCTGACCTCCTTGAATTTGCGATTTGAAGTGTAGGGGTTAGTGATTAGGGGTTTGGGATTAGGGAGAAGGGGCCTGCTCCTTACCTTCGCCATGATCCACCAACCACTGCTCACAAGCCTTTAGCCCCCAGTCCCTAGCCCCTGCTCTTCTCACTCTTCGCGTTCAGGTAATACAACACGGGCACGGCCATGCGGGAGAGGAACGTTGACGCCACCTCGCCCGCCATCAATGAAATTGCCAGGCCCTGAAAGATCGGGTCAAAGAGAATGACGAAGGCCCCGGCCACCACTGCTGCCGCCGTTAACAGCATGGGACGGAAGCGGATGGCGCCGGCGTCCACCACCGCTTCCGCCAGCGCCATCCCTTGCTTGCGGCGTAGTTCGATGAAGTCCACCAGGATGATGGAATTACGCACGATGATTCCTGCCCCGGCAATAAAGCCGATGATGGTGGTCGCCGTCAGAAACGCGCCCATCATCGCGTGCGCAGGAATGATTCCGATAAGTGTAAGCGGGATCGGCGCCATGATCACCAGTGGGATTCGGAAGGATTGGAACCACGCCACCACAATGACGTAGATCAGCACCAGCACGACGGCGAAGGCGAAACCCAGATCGCGAAAAACTTCATAGGTGATTTGCCACTCGCCATCCCACTTCATGCTCACCTGGTCAGTAAGGAATGGCAGGTGCGTGGCATAGCGCTCAATCTTGTATCCGCCCGGCCCGCGCAAGCTGTCGAGCGATTTCGAGAGGCTCAGGATTGCGTACCCCGGGCTCTCTTCCTTCCCCGCCACATCGCCCGTGACGTAGACCACGCGCTTCAGATTCTTGTGGTAGATGGAGGTTTCAATGGCGCCGGTTTCAACATGCGTCAACTCGCTGATCGGCACCAGTGCGCCCGTGGTGGAGACCACGCGGATTCCATCCAGCCCCGCTATGCTGCTGCGGTCGGCGAGGGGAAGCTGCAGCACAATATCGACGTCTTCCTTTTCCTTGGGTTGATGCGCCAGGCCCACCACCGCTCCGCTCACCGCCAGGCGAAGCGTCTGCGCAATCTGGTCGGCAGAGACGCCTGCCAGGGCCGCCTTCTCCTTATCCACCACAAAGTGGTACTGCGGCTGGGCAGCCTCGACGGTCCAATCCACATCCACCACGCCGGGAGTCTTTTTGAACTCGTCCCGAATCTGGCGCGCAATGTCAATCTGCTGGCCGTAATCGGGGCCATAAACTTCCGCCACCAGCGTCTGATACACGGGCGGGCCGGGGGGAATCTCCCCCACCTTCAACTTGGCCCCATACTTATCCCCGATGGGAACAATGGCGTCGCGCACGCGCTTGGAGATCTCATGGCTCTGGGCGGAACGCTCCTCTTTGGGCAGCAGGTTCACCTGAATATCGGCCTCGTTCGCCGCTTGCCGCAGAAAGTAGTGGCGCACCAGCCCGTTGAAGTTGTAGGGGCTGGCTGTGCCGGCATAAATCTGATAGTTCACCACCTCCGGCTCCTGGGCCACGCGCTGCGCGACCTCGCGAGCGACGCGCGTGGTCTCCTCCAGCGTCGTCCCCTCCGGCATGTCGACGATCACCTGAAATTCGCTCTTGTTATCGAAGGGAAGCATCTTGACGCGGACGATCTTAAGAAGCGGGAGGGTGAACACGGAAAGCAGCAGCAGCACCACGCCAACTAAGAAGAAGGTCCGCTTGCGGGGATCGATCAGCAGGGGCATCATCAGCCGCCGGTAGAAACGGGTGGTCCAGCCCTCCTGCTCTTCCCCGCTTTCACCGTGCCCGGCTTTGGCGCCCCTGAGCATGCGCAATGCCGCCCAGGGTGAAATCACGAAGGCAATGAAGAGCGAGAACAACATGGCGAGCGACGCGCCGATGGGGATGGGGCGCATGTACGGTCCCATCAAGCCCCCTACAAACGCCATGGGCAGAATCGCAGCAATCACGGTCCATGTAGCAAGCGTGGTGGGATTGCCCACTTCATCCACCGCCTCCACCGCCACATCCGCCAGCGAGCGGCCCTTGTTTTCCGGAAGGTGGAAGTGCCGGGTGATGTTCTCCACCACCACAATGGCATCGTCCACCAGGATGCCGATGGAGAAGATCAGGGCAAACAAGGTGACGCGGTTCAGCGTGTAGCCATAGATAAAATAGATGAACAAGGTCAGCGCCAGGGTGACGGGCACGGCAGCCAGCACCACCATCGACGACCGCCATCCGAGTGCAAGTGCGATGAGCAGGGTTACGGAGAGTGTTGCCAGCAGGAGATGCTTCAATAACTCGTTCGATTTCTCCTGCGCCGTCGCGCCATAATTCCGCGTGACCGTTACCTCAACACCAGCGGGTATCAAGGTGCCCTTCAAGCTCTGCACCCTGTCCAGAACCAGGCCGGCCACCACCACAGCGTTCACGCCCTTGCGCTTGGCGACGGTGAGCGTAACGGCCGGCGACTCGCCCATGGGGTTCGTAGGGCCGCCCTTTAGGGCGGACCTTGCCGGGCTTACGCCCGGCGATTTAGGTTCCGGGCTCAAGCCCGGCCCTATGTCGGCCACGCCTGCGCGCCGGGCGCCCGCGCCCGTGCCGTAGAGCACGTAATTGGCGGGATCCTCAGGGCCGTCGCGGATTTCCGCCACGTCGCGCAAATAGACGGGATGGCCGGAAGATACGCCCACCACCACGCTTCCCACATCGTCCGCGTTGCGCAGAAAATCGCCGGCTTCAACATCGTACTCCTCGTTTGCCGCCGCAAATTCTCCCACCTGAAGGCGCTGGTTGGCTCTGCCGATCGTATCGATCAGGGAGGCGGGCGCAACGCCAAATCCCGCCATCCGCGTGGGATTCAGCAGCACGCGGATCTGCCGCCGCTCGCCGCCAATCACCTTGGTCTCCGAGACATCGTCGATGCTCTTGATTTCGCGATCCACTTCGCTGGCTACGCGGCGCAGCGTGTAACTGTCATACCTGTTGCTCCAGAAAGTGAGAGCCAGAATGGGAACGTCGTCAATCGAGCGCGGCTTGATGATGGGCTTCGATGCCCCGGGGGGAATCATGTCAAAGTGCGAATAAAGCTTGTTGTAGAGCTTGATGATGGAGTCTTCCTGGTTTTCCCCCACCTTGAAGCGCACAATGGCCATGCTCATTCCCGGCTTCGTGGTGGAGTAGACATACTCGACACCGGGGATTTCCCAAATCAGCTTTTCCATGGGGGTGGTGACGCGCTGCTCCACTTCCTTCGCGGTCGAGCCCGGCATCTCCACAAAGACGTCCATCATGGGGACGACGATTTGCGGCTCCTCCTCGCGCGGCGTCTCGAGCACGGCAAACGCGCCCAGCAAAATCGAAACAATCATGATGAGCGGGGTGAGCTTGGAGTTGATGAAGTAGTGGGCGATGCGCCCGGCGAAACCCAGCTTGCGCGTGCTCATTGGGCCTCCACGCGCGCGCCATCACGCAGTTGGTCAATCTGGGAAACGGCAATCTTCTCTCCCGCCCCGAGGCCGGAGAGAATCTCCACCTGGCTTCCCAGGGTCCTGCCGGTTTTTACCAGGCGGAATTCCGCTGTGCCCTCCGGCGTGACCACAAAGATTCCCTGCAACTCTCCGTGCTCCACCATCGCCGAATTGGGCACCATAAGTCCTTGCGCCTGGCCGACGGGAAAGGCCGCCTGACCATACTCACCGGAGCGGCAACTGCAATCAGGGGGAAGATCGATCTTCACCAGAAATGTGTGGCTGGTTGCGTCCGCCGCCGGCACCACCTCCGCCACCCTGCCTTCGAATTGTCCGTGTTCGGTCGAGACGGCAACCGCATCTCCAACCTTCGCCGCTGAGAGGTACTGCTCCGGCAGGCTCGCTTCCAGGCGATAGTGCGCCGTTTCCTCCACCGTCAGCACCGGCGTGCCGGGCATCACCACGGTCCCCGCATCAACGGATTTCGCCGTCACGATGCCGTCAAGGGGGGAAACAATGCGCGAGAAGCTGAGGAAGGTTTGCGCGGACGTCTGCTGCGAATGAGCTTGCTGCTGGCGGGCCATAACCTGCTGCTTTTTCGCTTCCACGGAGCGCTCATTGGCCAGCGCCGAGTGGTAGCGCGCCTCCGCTCCATCAAATTCCTGCTGGCTCAGGGAATTCTTGGCCAGCAGAACCTTATAGCGGTTGTAGGTAGCCTCGGCAAACTGCCGGTCAGCAGTGGCGGCCTTCAGCGCCTGGTCCACTTCCGCTTCACCCTGCACGGCTTCATTCACGCCGGCTTCCGCACCCTGCGCCTGCGCCTGCGCGCTGCGGTCGTCAAGCACAGCCAGCAATTGGCCGCGCTTCACGCGATCGCCGGCTTGCACGCGGACCTCGCGGACGGTGCCGGCCAATTGCGCTGCCAGGATGGCGGTCGAGGCGGCACGGATGGTGCCCACTGCCTGGTATAGCTGGGGAGCGGATTCCAGATGCACGGTTTCTGTCTGCACCCCGCTGACCACCGGTCCGGGCTCTGCCAGAGGTTTTTCATTGGAACTGCAAGCCGACATAATGACCGCTGCGACCACAATGAGGAGTAATGAAGAGATTTTCTTTCCATACATGGGCATTTTGTCCTTTGGGACCGTAAGCATAGAGTCGAGCAAAATCGGCCTATAGCGAGGATTCGCTGACTATCCACAATGCTTTCCTAAGAAACCCCTCAACTGGCCCTCCCCGCTAACGGGTCACCGCCGGTGAGTCAGGCGCCAGTTCACCGGTGGCCAATTCCAACGCTGCATAGCTGATTCGATAATCGAACAAGGAGTTCAAGTAGTTCTTTTGGGCGCTGGTGCGCGCGGCTTCCACTCGCAATAAATCGGTGATGGTTGCCAAGCCCGCTTCATACCGATTCTGGATGATGCGCAGGCTCTCCTCAGCTTGCGACTGCGCCTGGCGTGAAATGTCCACGCGCTGCTGGGCAGTCGTCAGGTTCAGATAGGCCTCGCGCACCTGAAGTTTGACGGCGGCGGTCATTTGCGCCACCTGGCCAAGGGCCTGCGTTTGCCGAGCACGTGCAGCCGCCAAGCGAGCCCGGTTCGCTCCGCCATCGAATACATTAAAGTTCACGCTGACGCCTGCCGCCCAGTTGTTGCCGCCGCGCGTCAGAAGCGTCTGGTTATCCTCTTCCCAAGAGCTAAATACATTTACCTTGGGCAGAAACTCAGCGCGCGCCATGTGTGAACCAAGGGTGGCGTGCTCAACTCCCAAGCCGGCTTCGCGAAGATCCGGCCGGCTTTTCAGTGCATGCTGCTGCCGCTCGGCAAGTACGCCGGCTTCAAAGCTTGATTCCTTGAGTCCTGATTCAATCGTGGTTGCGGCGTCCTCCGGTAACCCCATGGCCACATTGAGCGCGGCATGGGCAAGGTCGACGGCATTATTCGCTTGCAGCAAATCCTCCTGGGCCTGGGCCCGTTGCACCTGCGCGCTCAGGAGGTCGGAAGGTACTGCCTGGCCTTCCTCCTGCCGCGCCTGGGCGCGTTGGAGGTCTGACTGAGCAGTTTTGACCGCCGCTTCTGCCACGCGTGCGTTCTCCCGCGCCAGGAGTTCATCCGTGTAGGCTTTCACGACATTAAAAATCACTTCCTGCCGCGTGCGCTGGCCATTTTCACCCGCCCCTTGCGCGCTCAGTTTTGCGTCCTTGATTCGCCGACCGGTCTGGCCGGCATCGTACAAGGGCAGCGCCGCGGTGAATTGAGTGCGGAAATTGTCAAGAGGCGGGGGTGTGTTGAGAAAACCCAGGTCAAAATTCGCGGCCGTGAACTGCCGCTGGGTCAACAATGCCCCGAAAACATAAACGGGATTATTACCGCGCGTGAATCCTTCGGAAAAATCCACACGCGGCAATCGCGCCGCCCTGGCTTCGGCAATCCCCTCATGAACGGCCTGAGCGTAGGCAAGAGCAGCTTGCACCGTCGGGTTCTTCTCCAATGCCATGCGGACAGCCTCTGGGAGCGTCAGGTTCTGTGGCGTCGGTGCAAGTGACTGGGCGCTGGCCAGCAAGGAAGAGCAAATGATTGCCATGAACGTTTGAGCTAAATTCGTCCGTACCATCAGGCTGCCTCAATATGGTTTTCCGGGCTTTCTTCCGGGAGGATTTCAAACGTGGTTTCGAGTTTGGCAGTCTTTGCAATCATGGCGCCGACCGCGCAGTACTTGGTTTCCGATAGGTGAATGGCAGCCTTTACCGCCTCCGGATCGATGTGGCCACGGAGCTTGTGCTTGATTTCGACGCGGGTGAAATAGGCGGGCGGCTCGGGGTTCTGGTCGGCGTGCAGTTCGATTTCGTAACCGGTCACCTTCTGCCGTTTCTTCCGCAGAATGCCAATCACGTCGAAGGCTGTGCAGCCTCCCAATGCCAGAAGCGCAAGCTCGATCGGTTTGGGGGCGCTGTGGCCGTCCGCGTCGTCCATGACGAGCGCGTGGCCCGTGCCCGATTGCGCCACAAACTGGCGGCCGGCACCTTCGACGGTAGTTAGACGTAATTTTCCTTCAATCATGGGTCACCTCAAGATTCAGAATGTTCTGCTCGCAGCAATCCGTTGCGAGGGCTGGAAGCCAGTCCTCTTGCGGCATGGCGAGCAGGGTTTCAAACTCCTTCATGGCTTGATCAAAAATCTCGGTCGCGTCGTGGGCGCTACGGCTGGAGACCTGCCAGTAATCCCAACCCGCGACCGGGTGTGAGCAATCCGGACTAACCGTGAAGTAGCGGTCGATGATGGCCGGCCGGTATTGGGCAAAACGCTCTTCGAAGCGTGCGAACAACTGGGCATCCATCAAGAATCGCCCGGCAAGTTGGGCCTCGAGCGGCCGGGCGGCCTCCGCGAAGGTGCTACGCGAGAGAACCATTTGCACAATGGCGCGGAGCAGGTTAATACTCTCCGAAAACCGGCCATCATTAACCCCGAGGCTGTCCTCCACATGTTCGACTTTCCACCCCGATGCTCGGAGGGAGGCGGAGACTTCCCGGGCAAAAATCTCGGTGTCCACTATCGCGAAAGCACGGCGGGTGCCCCGCTCGACCTGCTCCCCGAGTTGGCCCGCCCAGTCACGCAGACTCTCAATCTCCGCCAGCCCGTAAGAGTCTCTCTGGATCAGGTAAACCGCGCGCGTGCGGGCGAGATGGGGAATGAAGGGTTCGACCGACCGAAAATCCTCAGGGTTACATGCGACATGACATTGTGTCCGGCCCCCGGCCTCGCGCACCACGGCGTAGTAGCCTTCTTCAACTCTTTCTATGCGCGTGGTTGGGGAAGAATCGACGGCATCGAGCAGCCGCAACCAGATTTCTTGAACTCGCGAGTTCACTTGCATTTCGCTTGCCTCATACCCATAAATGCAATTTGCAGGGAAAGGTGACAGAAAAATTTGGGTGTGACATGTAAGGGCTGCGCGTCAAACCGCTTGCGGAAGAAAGAGGGTGCAGTCAACGCGCCGTGGAGTCGCCGGGCCGGCCATAATTCTCTTGGAGTTATGACGATGGTAGCGCGATTTGAGGGCGACGGAATCGCATTTCCAGTCGGGAAATGCGATACTACAAATGGCTCGCAAGTTCAGGCCGTTTCCTTGGGAGAAAGCCCTGAGTGAATACTCAAATCGAAGAAGCACTCAAGAGTTTGCAATCCGGGAATCGCCAGGATGCCGAGCGTGCGCTCGAAATCCTGCAGGGGGTTGTTTACGGATTTGGAATGAAGGTTTGTGGAAGCCACGAGGATGCTCAAGATACAGCCCAGGAAACGCTGATCCGCCTGGCGCGACAGCTCAGAGAGTTTCCTGACGCGCGGGCTTTGTCCGTATGGCTTTACAAGGTGGCCAAAACCCAGTGCTTGATGAGCCGCCGGAAGAGCAAGTTTGCCCCTGCGCAAATGCTCTCGCTGGATGACTTGATGCCAAAGGAATCCGACCTATCACCTGCCGGGATAAAATCATGGCAGGTTACGCCGGAAGAGACTGTCCTAAGGCTGGAATTGCGGGGCAGGCTGGAAGACGCCATCTTGGCCCTCCCCAAGCATTACCGTCTGGTCTTGATCCTTCGCGATATGGAACAACTTGATACCCGGGAAGTGGCGGAAGTGATGGGCATTTCCGAAGAAACGACGAAGAAGCGCCTTCAACGGGCGCGCGTCTTCGTTCGCAATGCGCTGGCGGGTTATGCCCGGCATCTCGGCGAAAGGAAGAGTAAGGGCCATGCCTGACCGGCGTTGCAAACACATCTTCGCCATGCTCTCAGACTACCTTGACGCCGAGCTTCCGGTGAAGAATTGTCGTGAGCTGAAGCGCCACCTGAAAGGCTGCGAGCCCTGCATCGCCTACCTCGAAAGCCTGAAAAACACGGTGGAGGCGTGCCGACGATATCAAGTGTGCAAGATCCCTGCTCCCTCAAAGAAAGTGCGGGAAGCTCTGTTGTTGGCTCTTCGGTGAGCAGCATCATTCGGAGCCTCGACCAAGACTTTTTCAATGCCAGCTATGGTCCGATGGGGATGGGGGCCTGAGACGTAGGCTGGTTGATGCGGCGGCCTCCACAGAAGTGGTGGCGCACCATGCTTTGGGCAAGCAGAACCAGGATGAATGCCAAGACGATAGTAAATACGAAGTTTCCAATCCCGAACGAGGGTGGTCTTTCTCCTTCAGGGCCGGCTGTCTCCGAATTAGTTGTCATCAGAATCCACCTCCCTTTTACAAAATTCTTCCCCACTATCACGGCAGCTTAGGCCGTCTGATTGATGCCCCATTCATTTAGACGCCGAAAAAAAGGCTAAAGCCATCACTCCGATTTGGTATTTCCCGCACCGACGAGTTGGTATCCCCCCTCGCCCAAGACTCGTTTCTAGTCGTCCCGTATTTGCCAACCACTAAAGAAAATTCTTTTGCGGGTTGATTTCCCGGATGCTTCACTGGGTGTGATTCATCAGACTGCGACATTGGCGCGCCATTTCCATCCTGAGATCGTGATACTGCATGTCGTTACAGCGCTGAGCCATACCGCGGATGTGCCGGAGGACACGCACGAGCAGGCGGACTGGGACTTGCTCGCGGCCATCATCCGACAGGCCCAGAAACAGCGGGACCTGTCTCTCGGGCCGGAGCTTGCTGGCCTTACCATTCAGCGTAGATTGGGCACAGTGGACACGGCCGTGGCCATTATGCAGACAGCTCAGGACCAGAAAGCCGACCTAATCATGATGCCGTCACATATCTAGACCTTCTATCAGTTCCACGGTCCACAGCCGAACACCTCTGCGCCAATTCCAATCCTTCTCGACCTCAGCCTGGCCATCGGCAAGCTCATACAGCACGACCAAAATCAGTCTCTCCTTAAGGATTGAATCGCTTTGTATTGCGCCGCGAGTGACTCATTTTGACCAGTGCAATGAGCAATATTTAACAGCCACCGATGAAGAAAGCCGGAGAGAATGTAAATTGTGCTGGCCCGACGGGTGGCACCCCCCGCTCGCACGGCAGGGACAATCGCGTGACTTATAGGCCGGCCGCAATGGGCAGGTTTGGGAACATCCCCAGAACGGGTGGTATCAGCAGAACAAGAACGGCAATTGGTCGTGGTCCCAAGGGGAATGACCGCCCACGGCTAAGAATTCAATGATAGAAGGAGGGAAAAAGATGAGCAAATCGGTGATTCTCGGTATCCTGTTCCTGCTGTTTTGTTCCACTGCCTTCGCTGTGACTGCCGTCAAGGGCAGGATTGAGAAGATCGACCACACGGCCAAGACCATCGTGATGAAGGCGGCAGATGGTACTGAACACACATTTCGTTTTGTGGGGCGGACTGCGGTCCACGGAACTGAGATGGCGAGCTCGGACGCATTCCGCGGGTTAAAGGAAGGCAGTGAAGTGGTTGTGCACTATACCGTCAAGGGAAGCGAAGAGACTGCCCTGGAGATCGACCATGTTGGCGAGGGTGGCCTGAAGACTACCGAGGGCACTCTCACCCGTCTTGATCGGAACGCAAAAATCTTTACCATCAAGGCGGAAGACGGAACCGAGCATGAATTCCGCTTGACCGAGCATGCCGCGGAAGATGCCGGCACCGACATTTCTGAGGACGCGCAGAAATCCGCCAAGGTCATCGTTTACTATACGGACCAAGCCGGTCAGCAAGTGGCACACTTTTTCCAATCGGAGTTGCCTCAACCGCTCCAGTCGCGACGATTTTTCCTTTCAAGGGCTGCATTACCTCTGATTGCGGGCGAAGCACCGGCACGGCAATTACTTCACCGAACTAAATCCTCGTCCTCCGTTGAATGGAGGTGAAGTGTGCTCCGAATTCATGTGGAAGCTATTCCCACGCCGAAAGTGAAGAGTGACATGCTGACAAGAACGTAATGTTGATGGTTGCTCGCGACAGTTCCTTTCCTAGTAGGGTTTTTCCCCTGTCCCGCCACATGCCAGAAGGTTCGTGGAACGCCGACGCGTGATGAAGCGACCAAGTTCGGCTACTCGAAAAGCCACAGCTTTCCCAATGTTTTTTCTCGCTACATCGCTCCCATTGTCCCCGGGTCGCGACTGGACACCTCCCACCAAGTGCAAAACCTGATTGTCGACGGCAAACTGAATTTGACCCTTGATGACACCATCGCGCTGGCCTTGGAAAACAATATGGATA
>JBEKQO010000253.1:0-11080 GCA_049519635.1 Terriglobia bacterium
AATTCGCGCATGTGGATGTGCTCAGCTAATTCTATCACGCCGGAAAGATTGAGTGATCGTGCCATCGTGGCAAAGGGTCATTGGGTGATTTGCGATTTGTCATTTTCGAAGGTAGCGAATTGATGCATCCTCTCATCTGCCTCTGCGGGCAACCAGGCGGATGGGATTCTCGGTTCAATTCCCCGCAAAAGGGGGCTGCCCGGAGAGCCAAGTTGAAGCGCGCCTGGGGTCAAACGGGGAGTCCCCATCAGCAAGGGCTCTTCACTTTTGCCTTTTGAAATTTGCCCTTTGACATTTGCCCTTTGCCTTTTGACTTTCTTTTCCGCCTTGGCCGCGCTACGAGTGCCGGAACAAAAGCTTGAAACGTGCGCGGGTTCCGAACATCCAAAGAAATATGGAGGTGTAACTATGTACGCAATTATCGGTGCGAGTGGGAACACAGGAAGTGTGGTTGCCGGGAGGCTCCTGGCCCATGGGGAAAAAGTTCGAGTGATCGGTCGTGACGCCAAGCGCCTGGAAGGTCTTGTTCAGAAAGGGGCCGAGGCCTTCGTTGCCGATGCCGCCGATGCGGCTTGGCTCACCAAAGCCTTTAGCGGAGCAAAGGCCGTTTATCTAATGATTCCGCCCAACCCAGCACATCCCAACGTGCGGGAGGACCAGGAGCGCGTAAGCGATGCCCTGGTGGCGGCGGTTCAAAGCGCGGGCGTTGAGTATGCCGTTGTTCTCAGCAGCGTTGGCGCCGACAAGCCGGAAAAGACGGGGCCGGTGGTGGGCTTGCACAACCTGGAGCAAAAATTGAACGGGGTCGCCTCGTTGAAGGCTTTCTATATTCGCGCGGGCTACTTTATGGAAAACCTCCTGGCGCAGATCGGGGTCATCCAAAGTTTTGGGGTGACGGGCGGTCCGTTGCGCAGCGACCTGAAACTGGCGATGATCGCCACGCAGGATATTGGCGCGGCGGCGGCCGAGGCCTTGCTGAAACTTGAATTCACCGGCAAACAAGCGCGCGAACTCCTGGGGGAGCGCGACTTGACTTATCTGGAAGTGGCAACCGTTATTGGCAAAGCGATCGGCAAACCGGACCTCGGCTATATGCAGCTCGGCCCCTCACAACTTAAGCCCGCCTTGATGCAGATGGGTCTATCTTCCAACATGGCTGACCTTCTGCTGGAAATGTCGGAAGCCCTGAACTCGGGTTATATGGCGCCTCTCGAGCCTCGCTCGGCACAAAACACCACCTCCACCTCCATCGAGACTTTTGTCGCCGAACAATTTCTGCCCCGGTTCACGGGAAAGGCCGCAGGAGCATGACGGAGGCATAACCATGGCTGAGGGAGGGTGATTTGAATTTACCACCCTCGCCCCTTGAGGGAGAGGGATAAAAAGCAATATGACTGCCCCCTCCGGGGGGGAGAGGGTGCCTGACGGAGGAGGACGGGTGAGAGGTCCTTTTCAAGCCTATGGGACTTTGGCGGGGACGCGCCCGCCGCCATTTGCCATGCGGTGGTCTCCACCTGTAAACTGCCACCATGCTTAAAAAATTCATGCTTCTGATATTGGGGATGGCGATGGCTTCCGCTTCTTCCGTCCCCACCTTTTCTCAAGGCTCGAACAATCATCCCGACCGCACGCAGGCACGCTCGATGGTCATTACCCGGCAGGGGATCGTGGCCACCAGTGAAGTCCTGGCCTCACAGGCCGGAGCGCAAATTCTGGCGCGGGGAGGCTCCGCGGCCGACGCCGCCATCGCCGCCAACGCCGTGTTGGGCGTGGTGGAGCCCATGATGGATGGCATGGGGGGCGACCTCTTCGCCATCGAGTGGGAGGCGAAAACAGGGAAGCTCTCCGGGCTCAATTCCAGCGGCTGGGCGCCGGAAAAGCTGACTCCGGAATTTCTGAAGCTTAAAGGCATTACGCACATGCCGGCGGCGGGGATCTATTCGGTCACGGTGCCGGGCTGCGTGCGCGGCTGGGAAGCGCTGCACGCAAAATTTGGACGCCTGCCCTGGGCGGATATTTTCCAGCCGGCGATTTATTACGCGCAGAACGGCTACCCCGTGGCGGAGATCATCGCCGAGGAATGGCAAGGCGCCCAGCAGGTTCTGGCCGCCGACCCCAACGCCCAAGCCGCTTTCCTGCCTCATGGCAAGGCGCCGGCGACAGGCGAGATTTTCCGCAATCCCCCCTACGCTCGCGCCCTCGAATTGGTGGCCAGCCAAGGCCCGGAGGCGTTTTATCGCGGGACCATTGCCGCGGCGCTGCGGAAAACTTCCGATCGCTTGGGCGGCGTGATGACGGCCGCGGACCTGGCCGATTTCCGCCCGGAATGGGTCGAGCCGATCTCCACAACCTATCGCGGCTGGACGATTTCCGAGCTGCCTCCCAACGGCCAAGGCATGGCAGCGTTGGAAATGCTGAATATCATGGAGCGCTTCCCGCTGGCGCAGTACGGCGCCGCCAGCGCCGAGGCGTTCCACATCAAGATGGAAGCTCAGAAGCTCGCCTATGCGGACTTGCGGCGTTATCTCGGTGACCCGAGGTTTGCCAAAGTCCCGACCGGCGGAATCATTTCCAAGGAATACGCCGCCGAGCGCGCCAAAACGATTGATATGGATAAGGCCCATTGCGACGTGGAAGCGGGCGCCCCGGGCCGCTTTGGCAGCGACACAATTTATCTCAGCACCGTGGACAAGGAAGGCAACATTGTCTCGTTCATTCAGAGCCTGTCGGGCGGGTTTGGTTCCGGCGTGGTGGTGGAAGACTTTGGCCTGCTGCTGCAAAACCGCGGCGCGCTGTTCTTGCTCGATGCCGGCTCACCCGACGTGCTCGCTCCGCGCAAGCGCCCGTTCCACACCATCATTCCCGCCTTCATGCAGAAAGGCGATCTCCACGTCGGGTTCGGAATCATGGGCGGATTGAACCAGCCGCAAGCCCATGCCCAATTCGTTTCCAATGTGGTGGACTACGAAATGAATATCCAGGCGGCGCTGGAAGCCGCGCGCTTCACCAAGCTCAATTTCGGCGGATGCGATTTTATGATCGAGGACCGCGTGCCGGAGGCGGTTCGCCAGGCGCTGGCGGCTAGAGGCCACATCCTTACGCTACTGGGGGCGTTTGCGAACCCGATGGGCGGGGGGCAGGCGGTGATGCACGATTCCGCCACCGGCGTGAACTACGGCGCATCCTCGCCGCGCAAAGACGGCGCAGCCGTGCCCGAACCCGATCCCTATTTTCAGAAGTGACCCTTCGCGGCCTGATTCCCGACACCCCAGTCAGACACCCCCCGCAAAGCGGGAGGCTTGATGAGTAGGGCCGCCTCGAAGGCGGTCCCCCGAAACGTTCAATTTGCTTCCATGCCGGCCGCCTTCGAAACCCCGAAGGGGTTGACATTGAATAGCCGTGGGCAAGGGCACGTCTTTTGTGCCCGCCGCCCACGGATCGCGTCTTAAACCATCTTACCGACCCCGGAGGGGTCGAACCGTTCGGCCCCTTCAGGGCCGGAATGATTTGTTAATGTAACGTGACCGTAGGTTTCACCTACGGCTACTCACGGTGTTCCCCTTGCGGGGAACCGGGCAACGGTCAAACCTCTTCGAGTCGCACGGGTCAAACCCGTGGCTTGCCCTAGAGTTAAATCCTTTAGAATCATTAACTCATCGGGGTACGCTGCAAGCGCACAGTACAAGCCACTTATTTTCTATAAGTTATCGGCCTAGTGGGGGTCTGAGGCGTTTTTTGGTGATTGCGGAGGTCTTAAATCAAGCTATCGCTTTCATTTTCAATAACTCATCGGCCTTTTTGTTAAGCCGTTTATTTTCAATGATCCATCGGCTTCCGACATTATGTCGCTTTATATCACCTTTATTTTCAATAACTCCTCGGGGTCGACCTTCATTTTCGATATTTTTCGGCGCAGGGGCTCCCGGCGTGATTTTCATGGACAAATTGGCAATCCGCCCCATTGGTTGCAGGCTCAACGCTTCTTCCCGAGTCATCCGTCCAGCGCCCCAAGGCTGCGCTGCCAGCCTTTCCGCCATCCGAGTTTGCCTGTCTCTCGCCACTGGTTCCTCGCTACTGCTCTTGCCCGCCGGGTGGCAACTCTCCTGCCCACGGAGTGCGCGGGTTCACCCAAACACGGCTCCACCGGTCTATAGGCTAGCACGATTACCGCCATGGGTGAGGCGGAAATCTGCGGAATTCCTACCCCTAGGAGGAAAAATGCGGCGCAGGGGAGAGTATGTCCGGTTAAAAATGCAAAAACCATGACCCTCGGCGAAACCGCGGCTCCCGTCGTCTGTTCGTCCCGCGGCCGGCGCGGCCGGCACAGGTGGGCTGCTTGCCGGCCGCTCGGGAACGATGCTTCAGAACATGAGATGCACCCCGAGTTGGAGGAAGCGCGAACTGCCGAGAGTGTGTTGAATCACCCCGAGGCTGCCCTCGGGAGGAATCGATGGTGGTCCCTCGTAGTTCGGGAAGAAGTCCACATCGTTGTTCGGCGTGTCAAAATCGGGTTGGTTGAAGATATTGAACGCGTCCACCCGGAATTGCAGGTTGAAGCGGTCCTTGATGACGGGAAACTGCTTGGCCAGGCTCATATCGAAGCGAACCTGGAAAGGTCCGCGGAAGGTATTCCGGCCGGAACTCCCATAGAGCGACTCGTAATTATCGCACCCCGTCGCATCGCAGGGAGGCACTCCATTGGTGCCGGGGGCCACAAACTGGGGCGAGAAGTCATTGGCATTCAGCACTGGCTGCCCCGCGTTGACGCCGTGGGTACCCTGCAGTTCCGCCTGCTTATAAGTCACGCCCGAGGCAAGCGGCACGATGGGGTTGCCGATCTCGTCGTCGGTGCCGAAGTAAAGGCTACCCACGGAACCGGAATAGTCATACACGCTATAGGGCTGGCCGCTCTGGGCCACGGTCTGTCCGCCGATCGTCCAGCCGTTCACGGCGTAGCTGAGCGCATGGCTGACATTAGCGAAGGTCGGGAGCGTGTAGCTGTAGTTAATGAGCAGCACATGCGTCTGGTCGAAATCGGCCGAGGCATAGTTGGCTTTGGGAGTTATCGGATTGTTGCCCGTCACGAACAGGCCCAGTCCACTTTGTTCATCGAGGGCGTGCGACCACGTGTAAGAGACCGTGAACTGCAGGCCGTTGGAGAGGCGCTTCCGTATTTGACCCTGGAGGGCGTTGTAGCCAGAGTCGCCTTCCGCCTCGTAGAGCACGGAATTCATGTCATAGCCAATGAAAGGAACGCGCACCGGAGCGTTGCCGGAATACTCGTTGGTGTAAATAGGTTCGAGGTCCAGCGGCACCTGGCTGCCATAAACGTTGGCCGCCTGTAGTGGGCTGGTGCCACCGTAGGAGTAGATTTGTTCATTGGCAGCGTTCGCGGACCATAGCGGACTCTGCGGCGTGGCGATAATGGGCTGGTTGAAGGGAACGGGCAGCACTTCGTGGATGCCATGGTTGCCCACATAAGCAATGTCGAACAGCCAGTTGTTCGAAGCCTGATATTGGAAATCGAGGGTCCAGTTCTGGGTGTTCGGCAGCTTGTTGGCAATGTCATATCCGCCATACAGGAAGGGGCCGAACAGGTTTCCCGCCGGCCAGCATCCCGGATAACCGCAGGCCGTTTCGGAGAGATTGGGCAGGTAGGCGAGAAAGTTGGCGGCATTCGGAGCTGCCGGCGTGGGGGGAGCCGAGCCTGTGCCGAAAGGCGTCGAAAGGCCTCCGGTCTTCGTCGTAGCGGCAATCGGCTCAACGAAAGGTGGCGCTAATGTCACGCCAAATGGACCGTTGAAGCCCGAGCCGGCGCTGGGGGAGAAGTAGCTGAAGAGTTCGCCGCGATCGTAGTAGATGCCGTAGCCGGCGCGCACGGTTAGTTTGGAAGTGGGCGACCAGGCGATGCCGAGCCGCGGCGCGATGCCCCACTGGTGGTTGGTCATCAAAGAATTGCCGGCCCCGGCTGTGCCGCCCCCCGGAGCATTGGCGGCGAACTCCAAACCCGAACCTGTCAGGGTATCGGAAGCGGCATCGTACGAATAGAGTTTGGGATTGAAGCCCGTGAGCCGCCCGTATTTTTCCGAAAGTGGACCGTCAAAGTCCCAGCGCACGCCGGCCGTCACCGTCAGATTGCTTCGAACCTTATAGTTGTCATTGATATACACGCCGGAGGTGTCGGAACGGTAATAACGGCTGGCAAAACCGGAAAAGGCGTCTCCGCCGTGCAACTTACCTTCCACGAAGGTCTCAAAGTTCGTGAAGTCGGCGGTGGAGGCGCTCGTGTTGTTGTTGATAACGTTAAGCTGGGTGCGGTCGAATTGCCCACCGATCGCGATCGTGTGACGGCTTTTCACCATGTTGAGCGAGGATTCGAATTCCCATTGATTCTGGTACATGCCGGCATTGCCAAAACTCGCGCTGGGGCCGAATTCCAAACCCTTGGCAACCGTCGCATCCGCTGTGGTGATGCCAAACTGGGGGAAGGTGTGCGAGCCCAGAAGACTCATGCCCAGTTGCGTGGGATCAAAGTCCTGTCCGGTTCCTGCGTAAGCTCGCAGGCGCGTGAAGCCCACATGTTGCTCCCAAGTGACGGTCGGGGATAGGATGACGCTGTTGGTGATGGTGCCCACGTCGCTACCCGCCGTGAGCTGTTGCTCGAAGCCCAGCAAGGACCCGACCGCGCCGAAGGGATTGCTGGTGGGATTGGTTTGAACATAATACTTAGCGGACATCCGGTCCTTGTCGTTAACCTGATAATCGACATCGGCAATGCCCTGATCGACGGGGGCCGTCGAGTTGAACCCTTGGACGACCGCGTCGTAGCCAAGGTAAGAAGCGGTTGTCGGATTGGTGATTTGTGGCGTGGGAATCAAATATTGCCCGTTGGGTAGCTTAGCCTGCAGGATAGCGAGCGATGCGGCATTGACTTGACTGGTTGTAAGCATCTTGCTCCCTGTAAGGTTGAAGGACGTATTGACGGCGGCGACGATGCCCCCGGCGCTCCGGTCGTTGGTCAAGGCAAGCGGGACAGTTACGTCCTTGGTGGATTCCGCCGCATCGGAGACGCGGACGCCCTGGTAGGAGAGGAAGTAAAACAACTTGTCCTTCTTGATGGGTCCGCCCAGGGTGGCGCCAAATTGGTTGCGGTTCAGAAAGGGGTTGGGGAGGCTGTCGGCATTGTAAAAGAAGGGCGCGGCGTTCATGTCACTGTTCTGCCATTGCTCCCAAGCTGACCCGTGGATATGGTTGGTGCCTGACTTGGTCAGCACGCTGATGTGCGCGCCGCTGTTGTTCCCCTGCGTGGCGTCGAACATGGCGGCATTAACAGCGATCTCCTGGATCGCATCGATCGGAGGTGTGGGGAGTGCCTGGCCTATCGCGCCGTACACAGAAGTGCTGGTTTGAACTACGCCACCCGCGCCGAAGTTCTCGCCCGTGTTCAGCACGAAGCGGTTTTCCCCCACCTGGCTGGTGGAGTTTCCATTAAACAGGTTGTTGGTGCTGACGCCGTTCAGCGAGAAGCTGTTGCTGGTGTCGCGATTGCCGTTGGCGAAGATGGCCTGGTTGCCAAGTCCGGCGTTGGCGCCGGCGCCGGCAAGAAAGTCCGCGTGCACGCCCGGCGCCAGAATCGCCAGTTGCGTGAAGCTGCCGGTGCCCAGCGGCGTGTTTTGAATGGTGAGTTGGTCCACCACGTAGCCGTTGGTGGCGTCCGTCTGGTTCATTAGCGCTACAGCCGTCACCTCCACCGTGGTGCTCACGGCGCCGATCTTGAGGTGCCCATCGACCGTAGTGGTCCGGTCGCTCGTAACCAGAACCTGGGTGTGGGTCTCGGTTTCAAAGCCCTCCTTCGTGAAGCTCAACGCGTACGTTCCGACGGGAAGATTGGAGATGGAGTAGGATCCGCCGGAGTCCGCGTGCACCGTCACCTCAAGATTGGTGGCTACATTGTGCGCCTTCACCACGGCATCGCCGACGGCGGCGCCCGAAGCATCAAATACCGTCCCCGTAATGGATCCGACGGTTTGTTGTGCCTGGCAGGGCACTCGAATGCCGATGAGCACCAACAAAGCCAAAACGGCGGCCAGCAAAGGGCTCCGCCACAGACTGAATTGGCAGTTCGTCTCTTGTTTCATATCAAGGCTCCTTTTCCGGTCGGAGTTTAATCGGGATCGCCCCCCAAATGAATCCCGCATTTACCTAGTGCCTAACAGCATTAATAAGTACGATTACGTATGGCTGCCGGAAGGGCGGGGCTTTATTCCCGCCGCTCCTTTATTTCCTCATCAGCACCACCCCGGCACTCGGCGCGCCACCCCTCCTCATCTGAGGAGGGGAGCATTTTAAACGGCGGGGTGGTTGTCCGCGGTGGGGCGTTTTTCCGCGGCCCGTAAAGCCCCGTCCTTCCGCCCAGCTACAAATAATGCCGCTCATTGTTTCAACATGGCTTTAGCACGCAAATAAACGCGCCCGTCCCCGAAGACCACTCTGGCTTCATGAGCGCAGAATGAACAGGAGCCGTCGTTTTGGCCTACAATCTTCCCTGCACGTCCCGCCTTGCCGCGTCGAAATCCAAACGGGGACTTCTTAAGATTTGCAACTGTGATTGTCAAATCTTGGTTCATTTTATGGATTGTGACTCGCCAAGGAAATCTAATAATACCCGCAAACCTGCGTCCAAACTACGGAAAATTATCGGCTCTTGTAAGTGTCTCAATTCGAAGAACTAAATTTTTAGCACCCTCTTCGCGACGCACCTGCACTATGAGAAACCGTAGGGAAATCTCATAACTTCATATGATGAAGGCCGGAAAAGAAATGCAGGTTACACGAATGTTTATTGTTCATTTCAGGGCTGCGCGGGTTCCCCGAAGAATGTGAGGCTTTCCATCTCGCCTTGACTTCTCACCACCATTGGGCGCTGCCGGAAGGGCGGGGCTAAAGCATTTTTAATTTAAGTATATACATCTCGGCAAATCGGCAAACAAAAACGTGGGGCCCCCTCACCCACGTTTTGCAAGTAGTGGGGGTGAGGGGGCCTTTCCGGAACAGATGGATCAATAATTTCCTCCAACCTCTTCAGTGAACAGTGTTGGCGCTAACGGTCTGTGCTACAGGAGGAGGAAGCACTTAAATCAAAACTGCTCTAGAATCTCGAACTGCGTATTTTCATAGCGATGCGAGATTTTTCCTACGCGGAGGTTACCCTGAGGGAGACTCAGGAAGGGCTCAGTACCGCCTGCGGCTCCTCACCTCAGGATGACAGTCCGCAAAGGCTTTCCCGAATCCTGTCTAAACAACTCTCTCGCAGAGCATTACTTTTTCCTGGTTGTCTATTTCGCGCAGGCGTACTTCAATAACCTCGGTGTCGGAGGTTTGAATCACCCGGCCCACATAATTGGCTTGGATGGGCAACTCGCGATGGCCGCGGTCGATCAGGACACACAGTTCCACTCGTTGCGGCCGGCCGTGATCCAGCAGGGCCTCCAATGCGGCGCGCGTGGTGCGGCCGGTGTAGAGGACGTCATCCACCACGATCGCCGTCTTCCCCTCCACGGTAAAAGCCGATGGTATTTCCTGGACCACCGGTTTCTGCGCGACGGTCGAAAGGTCGTCGCGGTAGAAGGTAATGTCAAGTGTCTCCACCGGAGGAGCGGTCTTTTCGATTTCCATCATCTTCTTGGCCAAACGCTCCGCCAGGGGAAATCCTCGCCGGCGGACCCCTACCAAAACGACTCCTGCCAAGCCGTTGTTGCGCTCCAGGATTTCATTCGCCAGCCGCACCAGCGTTCGGTCAATTTCCGACGCCGACATCAACTGGGACTTCTCGCGGACCGCAGCAACTTTTGGCTTAACGTTGGCATTTTCCATGGCACGCTCCGAATCGAGGGATTATAACTCAGGTTGCAGGTTTTAGGTGTCAGGTGCCAGGTATCAGGTGTAAGCGGGCCGGTATGGGTATTTAGAATTATGAGTTACTAATTTTAGGTGTTGGCAGCAATTCATAATTCCAAATTCAAAATTCCACCAACACCCAGCCCCTGATACCGGCGCCTGATACCTACTGCCCTCGCTCCTTGACCAGATTCGAATCAATTTCTGCGATCTTGCTGAACTCTCCGTCCCAGAAGGACTGGGATTTCATGCCTTCCAGGTAGTGCAGGGAATAGCCGAAATTGGTCCAAACTTCTTGTTTGTAGCCGAAGAGCCGCTCCTTCTGTTCCTGCGGGCGCACATCCAGGATATCTTCCGCTCTGCCGCCGCGGAAGACTTCTTCAATGCGCGCGTCGAGTTCGCTGACGCGGAGCGGTCGCCGCCGTTCGAGGTCCGCGAGCACGGAGGGGTACCGGTCAAAGCCGTCAGTGGCAATCGTCACCACATTGTCATCCGAACCGAGATTCAGGAACCGCGCCATGCGAATCGCGCCCAGGATATTGCAGATGCCCGATACACCGAACAATCCCTGGAAGCATTTAAGCGATCCCGCGGGCAAACCGAGGAACGGTTCGATGCCGTGCTGCCGGCGTTCGAGCAACTCCAGCCCCATCACGCAATCATCATCGTGGATCATTACCACATAGTCGGTGGTCAAGACGTTGTGGATGAGCGTCACCATCTTGTCGCCGATGCCTTCAATACGATGGCTGCCAAACCCATTGTTGAAGAGCGTGGAGCACTCCCGCGGTTCCAGCGCAGCGACCAGGCACTCCGGAAAGGCCGCCTTGATTTCGTCGCCCGCGGCCAGCGTCCCGGCCGATCCCGGCGCCGCCGCGAACAAAGCGACGCGTCCATTTCCGTAAGGCCTTGCCGCCTCCAGGGCGCTGCGTCCCGTAACATAGCGGTGAAACCGGTAATTCGGAAGCAGCTCAAATTGGGCGAGCACTTTATTGCGCGGGTCCTTGCGATATTCCAGAGTGCGCTCCAGCACCAGGATGACATCACTCTCTGAGCCGGGCGTGAGGTCAAGCTGCCCGCCATAATAACGAATGCGCTGGTAGCGCTCCGCACTCATCCCTTCCGGCATAATCACGATGGCGGGGTAACCCTTGAGCCGGGAAACATACGCCACGCCGATGCC
>JBEKQO010000254.1:0-11076 GCA_049519635.1 Terriglobia bacterium
CTGATTGGGGCTTGACAAGGGGTTTATTATTATGATTGAGCAACTGGGCACACGGAAGGAATTTTGCTGGCGCGCCAGAATTTATTCTGGGTAGAATTGTATTTGGGTCCCTGAGCATATGGCAACTGCGAACGTCCAATTCGCCGAACCGCAACAAGAAGCGGCGTTCTTCTACGGCCTCTTTCTGCGCGGGCACCCGCTGCAAAAGCTGCGGGAGGATATCGACGTTCCGCCGCACGTGCTGGAGCGCTGGCAGCGTTTGGCACAGCACGACCCCATGTATCACGGCATGCTGGAGCGCGTGCTTACCTATCGCAAGCACGTCCTGGCTATTTTCGAGACCCTTGTCTTCCGCGAAATGCTCGTCCCACCGCGACCGCAATAAGATAATTGAGTCATTGAGTCATGGGATCATCGAGCCATTGAATAGTTTTCTATTATTCGTTCCCCTTGGTCAATTGTCCGATGCATGTAATTGGCGGAGATCGAGAACTTGAACCACTGACGATTGATAGCCAAGAGCCTTTAAATGACCCAATGACACAATGGCCCGGTCACCCGATCACCCGATACCTGAGGATGTCTGCTCCCCAAGTGAAAAAAAAGAGCAGGCTGATATAGCCATTCACGTTGAAGAATGCCGCATTGAGGCGGGACAAATCAGAGGGTCTGACGATCCAGTGCTCATAAGCGAGTAACGCCGCCATCACACCCAGCCCCGCTGTGGCGAGCCCCCCCAGGTTTTCCAATCTTATCACCGCGGCGAGCAGGGCCACCATGGCAAGGTGGCATGCTACCGAGCCATAAAGCGCCGGAGCAACGCCGAACCGTTGCGGGAAGGAGTGAATGCCCATGCGGCGGTCAAAATCAATGTCCTGGCACGCGTAGATCAGGTCGAATCCCCCCACCCAGAAAGCCACCGCGGCGCCCAGCAGCAAGACACTCAAACTGATGTTATTGCGTAGGGCAATCCAGGCGGCGATAGGAGAAAGGCCGTCAGCGATCCCCAGCACCAGGTGTGAGAGTAAGGTGAAACGTTTGGTGTAGGAATAGAAAAGCAAGACCGCAATCGCCACGGGCGAAAGCTTAAAGGCCAGCGGGCTGAGTTCCCAAGCCGCCAACGCCAGCAGTCCGCAAGAAAACAAGGTAAAGCCGGTGGCGAAGCGCAGGGTAAGGCGCCCCGCGGGCAGGGCGCGCATCCGCGTACGCGGATTGAGGGCATCGATCTTGCGGTCGGCAATGCGATTGAACGTCATGGCGGCGCTGCGCGCGCCCACCATCGCCACGATCAGCCAGAAAACCTCGCGCCACGTCGGCCAGCCGCGCACCGCCAGCATTGCCCCCACCAGTGCAAATGGCAGGGCAAAGATCGAGTGCTCAAACTTGATCATTTCAAGCGTGGTGCGGAGTTTGCCGGCGAGACCCTGGGGAATGCCCATGGGAGCAGGTGGCAGCGACTCGCTGGGGAGAGATTGGCCCATGTCGGATGTCCCATGATGCCGGGGAAACCTTCGCGCCGTCAACCCTGGAAAGGGTGGTCAAGGTCGAGTCCTAAAGTCCTGCGCACAGGCTATATCCCATAGCCTTGTGCATGGGTGCTCCGTACCCCGCTACTTCTTCGGATAGCCCACGGTTTGCGCCAGCAGGATTTTCTGGTCGGGACGGAGTTTCATCAATTTGGCGAGCGCCACCCGCTCGACGCTCCCACGCACGACCACAGCAAGCCCTTCCGACGCGCAAAAAAGATAGACGTTCTGCGCGATGAAGCCTACGTCCGCGCCGGAGTAGAAATTCCGATCCTCGGCGGAGCTTTTCCCTGTCTTCGCGAAATCGGCGACATAGACCAAATCAACGGGTGCGTCCTTCTCGAACGGCTGTATGCCGGTCGCGCCGCGCACATCCTCCACCAGAATGGGGTCAAGCTTGTTCCCTTTGGCGTCGTAAACGTACAGCCCCTCGGCGGTGGCAACGTACACGTCAATTTCCTGCCAGTTCATTGCGGAAGGCGCGGTGCGCTTGCCAGTTTCCGCACGGTTGATGCCGAACGCCGCCCAGAGCAGATTTGCCAGCACCTGTGGGGGGAGCTTCTCGGGGCTAAACTCGCGTGTTGAGTGCCGGTCTTTCAAAGCTTGCATGAGCGGTTTGCCCCCGTCAGTCTGCGGGGCAGGAAGAATGAGAGGCTTGAGCTCTTGCCCCAGAGCGAGCGTCGAATGGAGAAGCAACACGAGGAAAAGCGAACGAACTGAAAAGGACGGATGAGTTTTCATTTGGGCCTCCAAGACAGGAAATGGCGCGAGGGACGGGCTTAAGAATGTGGGAATAGCAAGTAACGATGGCCATAGCAGTCAATGACTCAATGGCCCGATGACCCCAGGACTCAATTCCCAGGCCTCTTGCCTTCACCCTCCCACCGATACTGTTCTGCCTGTTCGAGATTGAGGAACGCCAGCACCCGGCAGCAGAACTGGGTAACCAGGTCATCGAGGGTTTTGGGCCGATCGTAATACGTCGGGATGATGGGAAAAATCACCGCGCCGGCAAGCTGCGCTCGCAGCATATTTTCAAGATGGATACGATTAAAAGGCGCGTCGCGCACGGCGAGGATAAGCCTTTGGCCCTGCTTCAGACAAACGTCCGCGGCGCGCTCAATGAGCGTATCGGATATTCCGCAGGCAACCTGCGCCAGGCAGCCCGTGGTACACGGAATCACCACCATGCCCTCCACGGCGTATGAGCCGCTGGCGATGGAAGCGCCAATATCCGAGTCGCGTAGATATTCCGTCTTGCGGGTCGGGTGCCCGGCCAGTGCCGGGGCGATTTGACCAGATTTCGAGACGGCCAAATCGAGTTCATCGCGCAGAAGTCTCAGCCCGCTGCCGGAAATGACCAGGTGAATTTTCTCCACCCGCGGGTCAGCCTCGAGCATTTGCAAGGTGCGGCGAGCAAAGATAGCTCCGCTGGCGCCTGTGACACCCAGAATGATCCGCTTGCTGCGGGTAATCTTGGAAGTTGCCATCGCACGCGATGTTAGTAGCCGCCCCATGGGAAGTCAAGGAAGTGCGATTCCAAATAGAGACTGGTATACTGCAAATCTGAGCAAAAACGCGCGGTCAGCAGCAAGGGCTCAGTGCCCCCAGGCCAGAGGTAGTCCTTGAAGTGCCGGGGCTAAACATTGGGCGCTTTACGCTGGCTGCGTCATCGCCACGGAGGAACACTTTGAGTCCCGAAGAAATCACCAGCATGTTAAAGCAAGTTCGGAAAGGGAAGCTTTCCGTGGAAGGCGCCGTCGAGCGCCTGCGGACGCTCCCGTATGAAGATTTGGGCTACGCCAAGATCGATCATCACCGCTCGCTGCGGCAGGGCTTTCCGGAGGTGGTGTTTGCGCGAGGCAAAGCCCCGGAGCAAGTAAAAGGCATCGTGGGCAGGATGCTGCGCAACCACCACAACATCCTGGTGACGCGCGGCGACCGCGGACTCTACGAGTTGCTGCGGCCGCTCGATCCGAAGGTGGAGTTCCATGCCCTCTCCAATGCCATTACCATTCGGCGCGAGCGCAAGATTCGCGGCAAAGGCAAGATCCTGGTGGTGTGTGCAGGCACGTCGGACATTCCGGTGGCGGAAGAAGCGCTGGTGACCGCGGACATCATGGGGAACCGCGCCGAGCCGCTTTACGACGTGGGTGTAGCGGGAATTCATCGCCTGCTGGGTGAGAGCCATCATCTGCGCGAGGCGCGCGTGATCATTTGCGTGGCGGGCATGGAAGGAGCGCTGCCCAGCGTGGTGGCCGGTATGGTGGGCGTGCCCGTGATCGCGGTACCTTCCAGCGTAGGGTACGGCGCGAGCTTCCACGGCCTCGCCGCGCTCTTGGGCATGCTCAACAGTTGCTCGCCCAACGTCTGCGTGGTCAACATCGATAATGGCTTCGGGGCGGGATATCTCGCGAGCGTGATGAATCGTTTGTAGGGCAGACAGCGTCCGCCCCGTGTGGGGCGCATGCGGGGCGCTCTACACGCCAGGGCATGAAAATTGGGCTTGATTTTGACAAATCCCAGGGCGCAAGATTTTGACGGATGCGGGTGAGCCTCCACCGAAGAGCTGGGTGTCGGGCGATGAAGGCCCAGCCGCGCAGGCTGCGCTTCGGCACAGAAAAGTCGCTTCCCATTAGGCCCCCGCGTCCAACCCTTTCTCGCACCATTCTAAGAAAAGCGGACTACCTGGTTGCGGCCTCCCCAAACACGCGCTCGAAGATTTCGTCCACATGTGTCAGGTAACGCTCCACATTAAAGACATCGGCGATTTCGCTGGGCTTGAGGTACTGGCGGATGTCGGCGTCGCGCTCCACCAGGGTGCGATAATCCTCGCGCGTCTCCCACACTTGCATAGCATTCCGCTGCACCCAGCGGTAGGCTTCTTCGCGCTGCGCTCCCTTTTCCACCAAGTCCAAGAGTAACTGCCCGGAGAAGATCAAACCCTTTAACAGGTCCAGATTCTCCCGCATGCGGTCGGGATAAACGAACAGGGTTTCCACCAGGTTCGCGGTCTTGGCGAGGAGGTAATCGAGGAGGATGGTGGAATCGGCAAGAATCACGCGCTCGACGGAGGAATGGGAAATATCACGCTCGTGCCAGAGCGCCACATTTTCAAGCCCCGCCTGCGCGTTCGAACGCACCACACGCGCCAAGCCGCAGATCTGTTCGGCGGTAATGGGATTGCGTTTGTGCGGCATGGCCGAGGAACCCTTCTGTTCCGGCGAAAAGTACTCCTCCACTTCGCGTACCTCGGTGCGCTGCAAACCGCGCACTTCGAGCGCAATTTTTTCCAGCGATGCCGCCGCCACCGCCAGCGTTGTGAGGTAGAAAGCGTGGCGGTCGCGCTGGATGACCTGCGACGACACCGGCGCGGGCTCCAGGCCCAGGCGCGCGCAGATTCCCCGTTCAATCGCCGGCGGCAGATGGGTGTAAGTGCCCACGGCGCCGGAGATTTTGCCGACGCGCATCTGCTCTGAGGCGTATGCTACCCTCTCTGTGTTGCGTTGGTTTTCCGCATACCAGAGGGCGAGCTTGCAGCCGAAGGTGATGGGCTCCGCATGAATGCCGTGGGTCCGGCCGATCATGGGCGTATGCTTGAACTCCCAGGCGCGTTGCTTCAGGACCTCGCCCAAACGCTTCAGCCCTGCCAGTAACAGCGCTGAGGCTTCCCGCACCAGCAGCGCTTGTGCTGTGTCAACGACGTCGTTCGAAGTCAGGCCAAAGTGCAGGTAGCGTCCCTCGCGGCCCACATGCTCCGCCACATTGGTCGTGAAGGCGATGACATCGTGTTTCACCTGGCGCTCAATCTCGAGGATGCGTTCCACTTCAAACCGCGCCTTCTTGCGGATGGCGCGCGCGGCGCTCTTGGGAATCAGCCCGGCTTCAGCCTCGACTTCCGCCGTGGCGATTTCCACGTCCAGCCATTTCTGAAACTTGTTCTCGTCAGTCCAGATGCGGCCCATTTCCGGGCGCGTGTAGCGGGGAATCATGAATTTTCGATTTCCGATTTTGGATTTGCGATTGGCGCAGCGTTTGGCCGGCGCATCGCAGAGGGAATCCTACCACATCCGGGAGCCTCGGGTCAGGCGGGCGAGATGTGAGGTTCCTTGACTCAGATGGAGGCGAAGAGCGCTACCCAAATTGGAAGACTTGAGTAGGTGCCGTCTGGCCGGCCACGTGCAACGCCGTGCGTTCGCCGCGGGTGCGCTCAGCCAGCGCCTGTTCCGCGGTCAGGCGGGCGATTTCGGGATGATTATTGGTCTCGCTCAGGTGCGCAAGCACCAACACCTGGGCCGCGCCATCGAAGTCTTCCGTGAGAAATCCCGCCGTCGCCAAATTCGAGAGGTGGCCGTGGCGGCTCATCACCCGCTGTTTAACGTGCCACGGATAGGGGCCGACTTTGAGCATATCCAAATCGTGATTCGATTCGAAAATGAGGCATTGACAGCCTTTCACTCTCTGCTTAACAACTTCGTGAATATAACCCAGATCAGTAACTACTCCGATTTTTATGCCTTCCGATTCCAAGGTGAATGCCACCGGGTCAGTCGCATCGTGGGGGATGGAAAAGGGCGTGACTTCGATGTCCCCAACGATGAACTTTTCGCCCGGAGTGAAGAGCTCAAAAGCGCAAAGCTTGGGGTCCCAGGAAATCACCTCGTGCGTGAGGCGAGTAATGTAGATCGGCGCCTTCCAATCGATTCCCAGCAGCCGTAAGCCGTTCACATGGTCAATGTGTTCGTGTGAAATCAGGATGGCGTCGAACCCATCCGTGCGTTCGCCCACGGCCGCAAGGCGCGCGTAGGTTTCGCGGCGGTTCAGGCCCGCATCGACCAGCAGACGCGTCCTCTCCGTCGCTACGAGCGTGGAATTGCCCTTGCTGCCACTGCCCAGGACGCAGGCACGCAGGCTCATGCGGCCTCCTGGAATGGGGAAGCGCCCGTGACGGCGGGGCTGAAGAGCTTGCGGAAAAACTTGAAAGCGCTGTCATTCTGAGGAGCCGCGGCGACGAAGAATCTCGCATCGCCTCGAAAATGCTCAGAGCGAGATCCTTCGCTGCGCTCAGAATGACAGCGAATGGGCTCAGGATGACGGCATGGTAGGGTTTTACCGCAGCTTCTTAAGCCCCGTCCTTCCAAATCCGTGATCAGAAATCCGGAATAGGGAACAGAGAGTAGAGAATAAGGCATTGGGAATAGCTCGAAGACGATAGCGCGCAGCCCGCTGCGTGTGCGTGATTCCCCATACCCTGCCGCCCTCAGTTGCTTCATAATTTACATGCCACCCATCGGTGCTACAAGCGATTATAGGATGGATCGCGAAAAATCAGAAAACCAAATGCCGGGAAGAACGGAAATTCGCAAGTGGCCCGACTCTTATCCACCCGCGCCTATTTCCCTTTGACCACCACCAGGTTATTGGTGATGGAGAAGGCGCCGGAGACACCGTTGGCGCGGATATTTGCCATATCTTTGTCGGCCTGGGTATCCACTACACCTTCCAGCGTGACGTTGCCGTTTTTGACGATAATCCGAATGGGCTTGATGACGGGCATGGCGTATTTCTCCAGCGCCGGGAATCCGTATATGGCGCGGTAGAGCCGAAGGCGCAGCCCATCGTCCATGGAGGAGACCGGGAGCACGTCAATCTGGTTATCCACCTTTTCTACTCCCTCGATGTGTTTGACCACATTCTCCGCATCCTTTTTCAGGGTTGGGTTGGTAACCTGACCCATCAAGGTCACGTCGTAACCGTTCACCGAAAACTTGATGTCATCGAAGACGTGGTAATAGGGAAGCATCAGGATCTCGTGCCGGACTTCCTTCGCGATCCGTTCGACGGCCTGCGACGGAACTTGCCCGGGGGGTAGGCCACACAGGATGGACGGCAGCCCCAGAACTACAAGCAGCAGAAGTTTACTGCGCATGGTCACACCTCAGTATTGGATTTGGCCTTGGGATATGCCCTGACACAAGCAAGTATATCCGCGTAAATCTGGGACCGCAATTCCCGCAGAGATCGGCCAGGGCACCGTCAAAGTCAAATGGGGTTGAAATGGACCCCTCACCTGCCCTCCTCCGTCGGGCACCCTCTCCCCTGGGAGAGGGCTGTGAATTTGATTTCTCTCCCTCTCTCTTGGGGACAGGGGGGACCGCAAGGCGGGGGGTAAGGGGCTTCTTCGCCGGTGATGCATTCATGGCCATGGAGGTGTGCGACGCCCTCGACTCTGGCGGAACCCTGAGACGACGGGCAGCGGTTTCGAAATCTTGCCTGAGAACACTGAAGGATGCCATAAGTTAACTTTGCCCTTGCCTGATGTTGCGGCCGCGGCATATTTGCGGCCTGTTAAGCGGCAACCGGCGCGAGACCCTATCAGCCCCTGCGGGTGCTCACCGCGCGAGCGCGCCTCTTTACTAGTGGCCCGTGATCGCGACATAGCGAAGCTGTTGCTTCACCATGTCGCGCGGGTAGACAATTTTTACGTCGCCGGGCTTGCCGCTATCGCCGGGCACAAGGTCTGGATTGATGCCGCACCAGAAGGTGGGCAGGTCAAGACTGTTGTACCGCTGCACCGCCTGGTCGCGCCACGCGGTGTTGAAGTGGATGCCGTATTTCGTGATGAGCGCCTTGGCCGCGTCATAATCGCCCTCCGCCTTGATGCGCATCAACTCTGCCAGCAGCATGCCCACTCCCTTGTGCATCTGGTCGTAATCCTTCACCACCAGATACACCTTTCCATCGCGCTCCACGGGCTGGATGGCCCCGGTCTTTTCGCGGATAAAGTTCACGATCAGTTGCGTGCCCCGCCGGTGGTCTTCCTCAATCGTGTCGCCGGTGGGAAACTCGTGGAGCTGCACCAGCGCCGCGCGCGCCTCCGTATCATAGGCGGCCTTGGCCACTTCGATGTCGGGGATCGCGCCCATCTCCGTCAACTTGGGATCAAAAAAGTTCCATAAGGCCACCAGGTCGGCGCGCGCTTCTTCCAGCGTCGAGTAATACTCCTTCAAATACACGGCGGGTTCTTCCGTCAATTTGGGGTTCATCTTTCCGGAACCATGCCCCAGCACCTCGTGCATGGCCACCAGCAGATCCTGGGCCAGAGATTGGTACTTCTCCGCGCGAGCGCGTTCTTCCTCCGTATAGGCAAATTCATTGCTCACTTTTGCCCCGCGCGCCGCCCCCAGCGCCCGCATGGAGCCGGAAAAGATAAAACTCTTGCTGCCATATTTGTCGTGGATTTCCGCTTCGTTGGGGAGATTCTCGCCGATGGTGGTGATATCGAAGTCGGCCGTCTCAATCAGGGCCTCGACGGTATTCACGATGGGGGGATGAGGCGCGTCGAGCTTGTACTTGTCGTCCCACGGCGCCCGCTGCTCGAAGTACTTGGCGCTCGAGGCAAACTCCTTCATCAGCGTGTTCATTTTCTCGTCCACGACGGTTACGTATGACTGCATGGCGCCTTTCAGCCCGCGCGGATCCTTGTAAACCTCAATGAAACCGTTGGTAAAATCCACGGGATTATCGTCATGGACCCAAGCGATGTTGAACTGCCGCCAGTCCGCCGGGTCGCCGGTTTGGTAATAGCGGATCAAGTCCTTGAGAACTGCTTTCGTGGCCGCGTTGGCGTAAGGGAGGGCCATCGTTAAGTAGCGAATCGCCCGGTTCAGCTCCTCGGCATACAGGCCCGCTGGAACTTTGCCGTTAGGGCTGCCCGCGCGATAGACCTGCTCCACCAATTTGCCGTTTTTCTTCACCAAGCGCGAGTTGAGCGGGTACTTGTCGTGGAAGTCCTTTACGTCAGCCATCGTCACGCCTTGGTAAAGGTTGTTACCGCTGGCGGTGAGCGGGTCTTCACCGTTCTTGGGATTCTTGACCGTGAGGGAGGCCTGATAGTCCGGATCGAAAATCGGTCGGCGGAGGTCCTCCAGTTCCTTCCGGAGCTTCGCCTGCAAGCCCAAAGCGGCGCGATTCTTCAGCGCCTGCAAGGCCGCCGCCTGCAACTCTTCCGGCGTAAATTCCGGCAGGAACTTTTGCGAGGTAAATGAATAGTGGTTTCCGTGGTTGGCCCAGAAAAGCTTGGTGTAGCCGGTGATCTTCTTGAGAACGGTGGGATCAATGCCGCGCGAATGCGTAAGGATTTGCTCGAGCAAATGCTTCAATTCCAGTCCGTAATAGGAATTCTGGTCGTAGACGATGGGGTCCACGGCGATGGCCGCCATTGAGAGCCAGAAGGCTAGCGCCTTTTGCTGCGGCGGAAGATCCTTAAAGCTTTCCGCTTGCAGTTGCAAAAAACCCGTCTGCCCGACCCGGTCCACGAACGGGGAAGGGGCGCTGCCGTCCTGCGCCATCAGTGTGCCTTCCGCCACGAGGATAAACATGAGAAAAACCATTCGCTTTAGCAAAATAAGACTCCTTCTTTTCAAATGACGCCAAGAGCGTTTTATACCAGATTGGGAGCGCTGGAAGCCAGCAGACATTCATCGGGCCTTGGTTTGATTGGAGCATCGGATCATCGGGCCATCGGGTGATAGAGTAATTGGACGACTTGCGATTTTCGAGGTCAGCAAATTGGTTCATCTTTTCTCCGAAAACTGCCGATAGCCGATTTGGGGAGGTGTGTCACCTCGGGGGTACGTAGCACCATCGCCCCGGAAGTGGTCCGAATGGGGGGAATGACTTACCTCATTCATCCACCTGTCCAACCGCAGCGGCGCGCATGAGCCTTTTCTCGCCACGAATGATGAAAATAACTCCCCTCCTGATTCAGGAGGGGTGGCGCGCCGGGCGCCGGGGTTGTCCTCTCTGCAGCCGAAAACATCAAGTCGCAATCAGCACCACTCCCTAACACCTCCTCAACTGAGGAGGGGAGCATTTTTATAGCAGGCTTGCCTGCGAGTTGCCACTCTGCGGCCCTCGGATAATCCCCTCAATATAAACCCGGCGAAGGATCGCGCTCTGCCGCTCTGTTGCCAGGACAAATCGTAGGGTCTTTCGACAAGAAATTGGATGTATCTCAATACTTTTCAATGACTTATCCACAATATGTGATAACTCGCTTGTTTTCATCAAACCATCCAGAGCACTTCTTTTTCCCCTTTGTTTTCAATAACTCATCCAGACCTATCTTCATTTTTAACATCTTTAGGGGGCAGCGCTCCATTCCCTGTTTTCGTCATCATAACTACCTTATTTTCAATTACTTGAATTATTGCTGCAGCCGTCATAACTCTCCCGTCATTCTCTAACTTATTTGTTTTCATAAACTCATCCGGGTTGCGAGGGGGGCATAGGCGCTAGACTAAGCAATTTCCGGTCCGGCCCCGAAGGGGCCAACCGTGGGTAGCCGCAGGTTTTAACCTGCGGCTCGCAGAACCTCATGGTCCCTTCAACCCCCTAGGGGGTTAACCGTGGGAAAGGTCGGCCCCTTTAGCCCGAACTTCTCACCAGGCTGAAACGCTCTTGGGGGCTACCGGAAGGGCGGGGCTTCAGCCCCGCCGAAATCGCGGCTCCACCCCTCTGTCCGTCCCGCGCCCCTCGCAGCTTGCGG
>JBEKQO010000255.1:0-11054 GCA_049519635.1 Terriglobia bacterium
TGCGAGCAGGAACTGCCGGGCTGACGTTATCCATGTTGATCCTCCTGCCGTATATAATACAGTAGGAGAAACAGAAAATCACGCCCTCTTTTCGAAAACGCCACTCTGCTGACGTGCGCCCCCCTCCCGCCCTCCCGCCGAGTTTTTGACAATCGAGGCGGCCATCGGTCGCGGTCGTCATTGGAAATTTTAACCTGGACCGGACACTAATTCGGCTTTTCGCTTTTGTCACCCATTGAGTTCAATAGTCGGTGAGCCATTTCTTGTACATAGTGGTCGGCAACCGACCCCGTCGTTCTGAGTTGCTTTTGCAGAGTCTTTCCGATTGCGGTTTCCGCCTGGGGATGGGCTGGCTGGTTCCTCCACAACCGCTCGCGTTCGTGCTGAACTGCTTTGCGGATCGACCGCCTGGCTTTCGCGCTGTGCTCACCACCGTCCATCGACATGACGCTCAACAGACGTGCATGAAGCTTTGGGTAACTTATTTCCCAAATCAAATCTTCGGTGTCCTCTCCAAATTGCTTCAATTCGATTTCACCCTGCTCATTCAGTTTGAAGTCCACCATGCACGATTCAAGTGGGAACAATTGGCAGGGATGGGCAGCGTCCCACTCGTCCAGCTCGACCAGTGCTTCACGCCGGGTGTTTGCCGCAACTAATGAAAAGTCGCCTTTCGGCCATCGGCACAGATACAATCCGGTGTCGAATTCGTCCAAATTCACGTTGTGGCTACTTTGTGCTTGGTCGCCCCAACTCGGGGCCTCTTGTATTTCGGTCTCACATACTTCCGGAGGGCGAAATTCCTCTCGCTGGGACTCGCAACCCGATACAGCCGTCACCGTAATGCCCGCCTTGTCAAGCAGATCATTCGCGCCAACGAGTTCCATTACCGCGGATACGGCGTCCGGTACGGTCTGTATCGCCTTTCCCCTTGAGGCGAGACTCCGCCGCCTTCACGCGCTGCGCGAGATTATCGGCAATCCGGAAGATTTCGTGGGACAACGCCTCAGCCGTCAAGCCAAGCGCGACAGTTTCGTACATATCATCCATCTGCCGACGCAGGCTACCAATGGGCTCCGCATTCTACTCCTCCGGGGGTACACCTCGCTGGCCGAAATCACGGAAGAAGACTTGGCCATCATGCCGTATCCGCTGGGCGCAGATTTACTCGACTGTGCGCTGTGCGCTCTGGGGGTCTTTGGACGCACGCCACGGAGGGCAGCTCGCCGGCGCCAACGGCGAGGTCAACTCACAGCTTCTCAGCTAGTGATCGCCATGGGCATTTCAGAGCGATTCCGCCTCGTAAGCACTTTATACCTTGAGACGTACGCAACACGCATAAGCGACGTGTACGCAACACGACGGAGCAAGGCGCTGGTGCTTGGTCAGTTTTGGCGATTCATCAGCGGACAGTATCCCGATGTGGCCAGTTGTAGCCAGGTGCTTCCGGTACATGCCCGTGCTTTCATTGCCTATGCCCTCAAGCAAAGGGGGACCACTCAGACCGCACACGCCTGGGCAATCACCGTGCGGACGTTCTTCGCGGATATCTGTGGTTGGGCGAGCGAACCAGACTCTCCGTTTTCTTCCCTCGCGCCACAAACAATGCCGCTAACACGGCACGACCTGATGGGAGCCGGATTCAAGAAGGCTCGCCAGGACAGCGTCTCTCGCATCACCACCGCAGTTTACGACCTAGAGCGCGAAATGCCGAACATGCGGGCATTCGCTCGCCAGCGCTGGCAAGAAACCGCCAGCGCCCGTGCAGCCGGTTCTGACGGTCGACTCAAGGTTGTGGAAAGCGGTGCTTTTTGGAATTGGGCCATCCTTGAACTCCTGGTACAAAGCGGCCTGAGGATTGAAGAGGCGGGCGAACTGACCACCCTCGATATCGTCAAGCGTCGAATGCGAGACGGGCGCCTCTACTACATGCTCCACGTAAAGCCCTCCAAATATGATCGTGCTCGTGTAATTCCCATTGGAGATGGGTTGGGGCGCGTGCTAGCCGAAATAATCCGGCATGTTAAGAGCTTCTACGGGATGGACACCGTGCCGTTCTGTGACAACTGGGATCATCATGAGAGGAAGGTACTCCCGCGGGCACCGTACCTGCTCCAAGGGGCGGGGCACCCCAGCGCAATTTCGCGTAAAGCAATCTCGTCCCACCTTAGGGCGATTTCACACGGCGCTGGGGCTCGCAGAGCCGATGGCACAGTGTTGGAGTTGCGGCCACACGATTGCCGTCGGGTTTTTGCCTCCGAACATCTCAATAACAATACACCGATCCATGTGATCCAGGCTCTCCTGGGGCACGCCACAATGGATTCCGTGATGGTCTATGCCAAGCTCTATCCTCAACAGTTGGTCGATGAATATCGAAAAACCGTCCGGGGGCTGTATAACGCCGTCCACGGGGAAGCGAGCTTCCGCAACCCAACCGCTGCGGAATGGGCCGCTTTCGAGGTGAACTGCAGCATGCGCGACATGGGCACTCATCTTTGCGCGCTCCCCACGGGTGAGCACTGCCCCAAAGGTCTGGTCTGTCTGGGCTGCGTGCATGCCCAACCGAAGAAGAGCGCGGTACCGATCTTCCGGCGGATGTTAGCCAGCCATCAGCGTGAACTTGCTGCTGCTAAAGGAAGAAGTGAACCGGCCGGTCAAGTCGCCGCGAGAGAACTCGAAGTCGCTCGTATCAACAGCGCCTTACAGCGCGCCGAGGAATTGACTGACGATGTGGCTGCGGCGATCGAGGCCGCAGCTGGAGTGACCTCTGCTCTCTCATAACTGGGAGATTGATATGCTTTTGACCGACTCAACCGCGGGGCACAGCACTGCCATTCGTCTGCGCACCCGATGCCGAGCGACTGGCCTACAGCACAACACTACATGTTCCACTGACCGGGCATTTGCCGCCGCTAACCTGATGGCCAGCGGCACCCAACTGCTCATTCCCCGTCTGAATCGTATCCCCGTTGAGCATCGGTTTCACGCCGGTGAGCGGGCAACGATTCGCTTGGCCCAAGTATTAGTTGAACTGGATATCGCGGACCCGAACGACTGGCAGCGAGTGGGTCGCGACCCCACCAAATTTGTACAGGCGACGCTGAATCGCTGGATCGATCTCCATGGGGGCAGGACCATTCGGCGGCGCTTTTGCCTCCGATTGATGCTGAGTGAGGTTCTGGACGAGTACTTGAACGGAGGTGAGCCAGACCCGGATGGTCGGAAGTTGTATCTGGTCCTTCACCCCGAAAGTGCCGCTTATGTCGTAACCGGGCCAACGCTCGAACTGCTTGAGCGGGAGCATCCACGCCTGCCGGTAACCTTCTATCACCAGTTCACGGGAGCTCTCAACAGGTGGGCAATGGTTTACGATTACCGCAATGCCGAAGATCGCGTAGAGATGCTGCGCGAGTGGGCCGAGGGCGAAGAGGAACAATACGAGATCGCGGACGTGGCAGCCTCAACGCCCACTTGCATGAAGCAGAAGGCACTCAGTTGGCGAAGTTTTCGCCGAATCGGAGCGCAGGCGAAGGGAAGCGAGGCGCGGGCGCTGATTGCAGCGATGCTCGAACTCCGGCAAGTCTCCGAAAAAGCCAAGCGCCCGGCCTTCAGCGATGACATGGGCGAGCAACTCGCAGATAGTAATCCTCCGCTACCGTGCGTGCTGGCGGTTTTCTCCGAGGCGGATGCGATTGAAGCGCACTTTGATGACGAGTCTCAAAATATGACCGAGGCGAGCCCTGAGCCAAACTTAATCATCCCCCTGAACGCTTTCGATCGCAGTACGGTGAACATGGCCTTCACAGTCGTTGCTGCGGTCTGCAAAACGTTGGAGGCCGCTTGTCGTTTGATCGATCTCATGCCCGGAAACGAGAGACGAAACTAATCTAGGCCTTCGAAAAATCCTCCAAAAGCCCTTGAGGAAAAAGCTTAAAGCCTTTTGAAAATCTGCTTGACCCAATTCTCGATATAAGATGAAGACGCTCAAGGAATGATGGAAGTCGAGCCGGAGCCTAATATCATCATCCCCTTTGATCCCACGGACAACGCGAGCGTTCAGCGTACATTCCAAATGTTCGGAGTGGCCTGCCAGACCATTGCCGCGGCAAGCCGCGTGATCGACCTCATGCCAGGCCAGCCTTCAGATCGCGCAACGAACTGGAATGTGAACCTGCCCATCGTGTCGCCTCCCGCGGCAAATGCGTTGCCACATTACCGGCTCGGCTCCGATGTTCCTGATTACTGGTTCCCGTTTTTTCCTGTACCAGGGGCGGATTCTAAGAGCCCCGTGCAGCTTCAGCGCGGGCGGTTGCCGACTGCGGCTACCCGTCCGTTGGGACGCATGCTCGCAGGGATGCTGTCGATGTCTCTTGAGGAAGTGCCGCGGGAAGGAGTGCTGCTGGAGCGGCGTTATCGTCTGGCGAGGGGACCGGACGGATCGGCGTATTTATGGATAGGGCGCCGGAGGTCGGTCGGAAAAGGCGAGGGGCGAAGCGGGTTACGATTTGACTTTCTTGAATGAAAGCAACGTTTGGGTTATAAGCGTCCCGAGTAAGCGGTAAATCACTGAACTTGAGGCACGAGTGGCTGTCCTTCGCCAAAATGCGATACTGGTGCTTCGCTGGCAAGAACAGCCACCTAAAGACCGTAGTCTCGGCCCGTCACTCTGTGCCTCGATCTCCGATCCGGGATGTCCTCGAGATGGTCAAGCCTTCGAGCGGGCAGACGCCCGCCTTGCGCGACGCGGGTTGCGGTTTTCCAGGTGAGGGAACGGCAGGCCCATGCTGCCATCGGTTACGCAGCGCGCCGTTCGTAGCGATGGTGCAGGCCACCCACCTGCGGCACCTCGACGATCTCTCCCGCCTCCGGCCCCTGCACGACGCGAGGGGTCGGAGCGTCCTTGGCTAAAGAGAGGTGAGTTCTCGAACCCAGATAGTAATCGAAATAACTTCTCAGGATTTGTCGTAGATGCTTCTCTCCCAGCACGATCAAGTGATCCAAGCACTCGCGCCGGATTGAGCCCACTAGCCTTTCCGCAAACGGATTTTGCCAAGGGCTTCGCGGTGCGGTCACGACTTCGGTAATGCCCCCGTCTGTGAGGCGATTGCGCAAACAATCGCCGTAGATCTGGTCCCGATCTCGGATCAAATATCGTGGCGCCGTCTCCTCGGGGAACGCTTCCAGGATTTGCTGAGCGGTCCATGCCGTCGTCGGATGCTCCGTCACGTTGAAATGCACCACCCGCCGGCGATGATGCAAGAGCACGACAAAAACGAATAACACTCGAAAACTCACCGTGGGCACCGTGAAGAAGTCAACAGAGGCCAAACCCTGGACATGGTTTTTCAAGAAAGCCTTCCAAGTCTGGGAAGGTGGCTTCCTAGGCTCGGACATCAGGCGAGAGACCGTGCGCTCGGAAAGCTCCATTGCCAGCATGAGCAGTTCTCCGTGAATGCGCGGCGCATCCCAATACGGGTTCGCCCTCGCCATCCGCTGGATTAAGGCTCTCACCTCCGAACTCGCTGGTGACCGCCCCCTACTTTTCCGCTGCGAAATCCTGGCCCAATAGATTCGGAAGCCCTTTCGCTACCAGGCGACGACCGTGTCACCGTTCACCAGGTGTAAGGCCTGTAGCCAAGGAGCCCAGATTCGGGAGGGCACGACCCAGAACAATCGGTCTTTCCTCTTCAGTCTCGGCACTCCCTTCCTTCGCTTGAGCACTCCCAGCTGTTGTCGCAAAGCCAGATTCTCCAGCGCCAAGTCACGACGTTCTCTCAGGGTTGCCCTAATCAAAAATCCCAGCCATCGCAGTGTCTCGATCATGGGTTGGAGTGTGGACGTAGCGACCTGAATAATCAACAGATTTCGAGCCGATGGAGTTTTGGCGAAGGACAACACGTCGAAACACCCGCACGACGGCGATTACGTATGGTACGCACGATGCGGACCGCCGTGCCCTCGAGCTACATGGCCAAAAGTTCGGCCTTCGCTAGATTAAGGCCAAGAACGGGCGGTCGGTGAAACATGCCCGGTACTATTGGCGGCCGAGTGCCGAGGGCGAGACGATTTCGGTTATACTGACCGTCGCCGGGAAGCAAGGGATCGTTTCCGGGAATGAGCCGGGGCGGCAGGTGGTTTCGAACGCCCTGTTCATGCAGAACAAGGTGGAACAGTAATGATTCGTAGAGCCGTCGATTTTGCTCTTAAAAACCGGCTTTTGGTATTAGCCGTCGCGATCCTCTTGTTCATCTGGGGCGTGATTTCCTTCCGGAGCCTTCCGGTGGAAGCCTATCCCGATGTGGCGAATAACTACGTCCAGGTAATTACCCAATGGCCTGGGATCTCGTCCGAACAAATCGAGCAGCAAGTCACGATCCCGCTTGAGATTGTCGTCAACGGCATACCCCATCTGCAGCATCTACGGTCGGTATCACTTCTTGGACTCTCCAGCCTGATGCTGATTTTCGATGAAGATTCGGACAACGATTGGAATCGCGTTAAGGTGTTGGAACGGCTGTCGGAAGTGACCTTGCCAAGCGGCGTACAGCCCCAGATGGGCGCCGATTTCAGTCCTGTCGGCCAGATTTATTTCTTCACCCTGCACAGCTCCAATCCGCAATATGACGTCATGGAGCTGAAATCGCTCGAAGATTGGGTGATCGAGAAGCAGTTCAAATCCGTGCCCAATGTGGTCGACGTTGCCAGCTTTGGCGGCCCCACGCGCGAGTATCAGATTCGGGTCGATCCCGACAAGCTGATCGCCCACGGTCTGAACCTCGAACAAGTGAAGCAGCAACTTACCGACAACAACAACAACGGTGGCGGCAGTTTTATTGAGGCCGGTCTCCAGCAGATCAACGTGCGCGCCGTCGGCCAAATGAAAACCGTTGGCGACATTGAAAACACGGTTGTCACCGCCAAGAACGGTACCGCATTGCGGGTGAAGGACATCGCCAGCGTGCAGCAGGGGTCGAAAATCCGTTTGGGCCAGTTCGCCCGCGCCATTCACCGCGCCGATGGCAGGATTATCGATAACGGTGATGTGGTGTCCGGCATCGTGCTCTTGCGAAAGGGGGCCGACGGAGGCTCTACGCTGGACGCGATTCACGCCAAAGTGCATGATCTCAATCAGCGCATCCTTCCGCCTGGCGTGAAGATTGTGCCGTTTCTTGACCGCAGCAACCTCCTACGCTTGACCACAGGTACGGTGATGCGCAATCTGACTGAAGGCATCATCTTGGTTTCGGTGATCCTGTTCGTGTTCCTAGGCAACGCTCGTGGCGCCCTGATTGTCACCCTGACCATTCCGTTCTCCTTGCTGTTTGCCTCCATTTGCCTGGACCTGCGGCATATCCCGGCGAACCTGTTATCGCTGGGTGCGCTCGATTTCGGCATGATCGTGGAAGGCGCGATAGTCATGATCGAGAATATCGTGCGCACGTTGTCGTACCCTGGCAGCGACGCCAGCGAAACGGTGTCGGAGAAGATCAGCCACGCGGCGCATGAAGTACAGCGACCTGTGTTCTACTCCATCGCAATCATCATTGTGGCTTATCTACCGATTTTCACGTTACAATCCGTGGAGGGGCGGCTGTTCAAGCCGATGGCCTGGACTGTGGCTTTCGCGCTTCTGGGTGCCCTCCTGTTCTCCATGTTCGTCGGACCCGTGTTGGCAAGTGTTGTATATCCCAAGGGCACGAAAGAGTGGCGCAACCCGCTCCTGGGCTTGCTGACAATAGCCTATTCTTGGGCCCTGGGCATCGCGATCCGCTGGCGCTGGGCCACTCTCGCGGCCGCGGTGCTGACCTTGACGGGCACCTGCCTGTTGAGCCGCAGCATCGGTTCCGAATTCCTACCCCATCTGGACGAAGGCGCGATTTGGGTTCGCGGCACCCTGGCGCCGAGCACCGGCCCCACGGAAGGCATCCGCTTGGCGAACCAGGCGCGAGTGATTCTCGCTTCCTTTCCGGAAGTGACGACCACTACCAGCCAAGTGGGACGACCAGACGATGGAACGGATACCACTGGTTTTTTCAATACCGAGTATTTCGTTGACCTAAAGCCGAAAGAACAATGGCGTCCTGTCTTTCAACAGGACAAGGAAGAACTCATCGCAGCCATGAATCGGGAGCTCGTCAGGATTCCGGGTGTGATCTGGAACTTTTCGCAACCGATCTCGGATAACATGGAAGAAGCCGTCAGCGGAGTGAAGGGTGAGCTGGCCATCAAGGTTTACGGCGATGACCTGAAGACGCTCGAAGAAAAGGGAGTCCAGATCATCGGCGTCATGCGTACCGTGAAGGGAATTGAAGATCTCGGGCTGTTTCGCGTCCTAGGGCAGCCCAACCTCAATTTCACGGTGGATCGCGCTGCGGCGGCTCGTTACCAGATTAATACAGCGGATGTACAAGATGCCATCCAAACGGCCGTGGGCGGCAACGCGCTTACGCAGGTGCTGCAAGGAGAACAGCGCTATGACCTCGTGATGCGCTACTTGCCCAAATACCGGGACACGCAGGAAGCGATCAGTAACATCCGTCTGTTATCGCCTTCCGGCGAGCGCGTCTCTTTAGCCCAGCTTTGCAATGTGGCGGTGACGGACGGGGCGTCGGAGGTCTACCGCGAAGGAAATGAGCGCTACGTCGCCATCAAATACGGCGTGCGAGGACGAGACCTAGGTAGCGCCGTCACAGAGGCTATTCGGAAGGTCGACCAACAGGTGAAGTTGCCGACCGGCTATCACATCGACTGGGCCGGCGAGTACGCCAGCCAGCAACGGGCCCAGAGGCGGCTCACCATCATCATTCCTCTGACGTTGCTGGTTATTTTCATGATCCTGTACTCTATGTTTGGATCGATGAAGTGGGCCGGCATCATCCTAGCGACCGTCGCCATGGCTCCCATCGGCGGCATCGTAGCCCTGTATTTGAGCGGAACCAACTTCAGCGTGTCGTCGGGAATCGGATTTCTAGCTCTCTTCGGCGTCTCCGTGCAGACCGGCGTGATCATGGTAGAGTACATCAACCAACTCCGCTCGCGCGGTCATACCATCTTGGATGCGGCGAACAATGGCGCGGTGCTTCGCTTTCGCCCCATCTTGATGACCATGCTGGTGGCGTCGCTCGGCTTGGTCCCGGCGGCCACTTCCCACGGGATCGGTTCCGATTCTCAGCGACCATTTGCCATCGTGATCGTCGGTGGTCTGATGGCCGTATTCATGATGAGTATTTTTCTTCTGCCGATGCTCTATGTCTGGATCGCGCGGGATAGCGATATTTTGCCCAAGGCGGACCCCGATTTTGTGCAACAGCAATAGGGATTACTAGCCGGATCGCACACATCGATCCTGACCGATTGCCCGGCGGCTGGTTGCTGCGGAGTCCAGGTAACACTTCCAATAAGGCTGGCCATAATTTGAGCTCCTGGGAGTAGAGGCACTCATCTTCTTTGCCATTACAAGGATAATTGACTCACTTTGTCAATTAAATGGTTCTTCCTCACTTTCGTTGCACGTTGGTCCCTCAGATCTCGTTCATCCCACAGATAACACCACCTTTAGCCGTCATTCCCTTGCCAGAAGAACTGGGGTAAGCGTCGCGGAATGGTCACGCCCGTAAGCGACAGAATCCGATGGACTTCGTCGCAATGTTCGATTGTCTTGCAACGAAAGTGAGGAAGAACCGTTTCCAGTTCAGCGCGACAGTTGACGTGGTGTTCGGCACATGCTAAAGTTTCTAACCACAGTCTACCGAATTCATGATAGGAAAATAGGTTAGGCGCAGCGCATAGCGGAAAAGCGCGGAGGCGGCATGATCACCTCAACCAACGAGGCTGTCATCGCTCCTACGCGAGACAATTAGGGCGTTCTGCGCTTTTAAACTTTAAAGGGGTGGGTATGACCAGCACCGGAATGGCGGGCCAAACCACGGTGAAAAAACCATTCCCAAAGGGGGAAATGCCGTCGACTGTGGCGAGCATATCGTCTGCTGATGCGGCAGTTCGGGCACCGGCGGACGGATACTCGGCAATTTTGTTATCACCCAACACGAAAATTCGCAAATTACGAGACGTTGCGCGGCGGTTGATGCGAGCGGGCGATCCCTTGCTGGACCCCGAGGCCTTCGCTGCCTCTTTACCCTTAGGGTATCGGCCCGGAATCGTAGTTGTCTACGAAGCGCGCGATGTGGTCGGGATCATTTATATGAGAGAAAGAGCCGTTTCAGGCGTACCTAACGGCGTTATGTATTACGACGGAAGCTTAAGTAGTCTCGTGCTCGGGAATCCTCGGCATCAACAGAAGCTGTTCCGCGCCGCGATGGAGGCGCTGCTGAAGTCTCCGAGGGTTCGGGCAGTGCGGCTAAAAATCTTGCCTGGCAGCGACGAACATCAGGTAGTTAACCAGTTCGTCGATTCCCGGTCTATCGAAGCCCGTCATTCCCCGATCCAAGATGATGATTATAGCATTTGGAAGCATCACACCCTTTTGCCTTTGGCCGCCACTTATGAGCAGTTTCTTGAGGGTCTGGGCACCTCAACGCGACATAATTTTCGACGTTACCGCCGGCGTTTCGATGCCTCTGGTCATTGTTTCGTGGAGCGCCTTTCGATGGACGAACTACGTTCTGCGATGCTCGAAGTCGATCCCAAGTCCAAATTTACAAGTGGAACGAAAAAGATGACTTTCCGTAGGCGATACCTGGACATGGTGGCGGCTGCGGATCGGCCGATTGCTGTTGGTCTGAAGCATAAGAACGGCGAATGGCTGAGTGTCATCGGGGGGTGGTATAGGTCTGGCGGGGCTGTAATATGCGTCCAATCCAATAACGAGAGGGACTTCGGAGCTGATTCGCTCTGCACGGTGATTCGTGCCTATCTCATCGACCTTCTGATCAGGCAAGGGCTGACCGAACTCGTGTTCTGGTGCGGCACAGGGGCACCCTTGTCGCATTACGCAGCTCTTGTCCCAACGATTGATGTCTGTTTAGATGTAACGAAATCTCCGTGGCGCGTCGCACGGATGCTTGCCTCAACTATCGGGCCTCTACTGCCCA
>JBEKQO010000256.1:0-17857 GCA_049519635.1 Terriglobia bacterium
GGCGAGACCCCCTCACCCGGCCCGCCCCGGCTGGCGATTACGCCGGATGCGCGCCACCCTCTCCCCCAAAGGGGCGAGGGTAATAAAATCCATCCTCCCCTCGCTGGCCGTGGCGACCGAGGTGCCCGGGGGTGAGGGGGTCATTGCAACATGCCATTGTCAAATCTTATCCGGGACACCACACTAGCGCCTATGGGGGGTGAGGGGGCCCTGGAACAATTTGATGAATAATCTCCTCAGACCCATGGTGTGAACAGTATTGGGGCTATCTCCTACCTTCCGACCCCTTGATCCTGAATCCTACCAGCCGCCATCTGGCCTCTCTTTTGGGGCGATGCCCCTTCAACAGCCTTGTAGTTTCGCCTCGTTTGCCACGCAAACCGTGTGCTTTTCGACCAAAAAGGAGAGCTGAACGGACGACATTTTGTCACTCGACCTTGTGTTTTCATACATATAGTCGAACCATCCTTCATTTTTAACATCTTTTGGTCTCAGCACCCCGCCCCTGACCCGACCCCCGCCTAACATTCTTATTTTCAATAACTTGATACTTTTCTCCCCTCATCGGGTCTCTCCCAGCTCTGCGCTAACTCGCTTTATTTTCATTAGCATAGTCGTTTTTAATGCTGCTTTCGTCAAGTTCCGTCTCGCCGATTGGGCCAAGGGGCAGTAATTAGTCGAAAGCGGATAGCCCGGACTTTTCTCCACGCTTGGACGCTCGTGGAGGTTGCCGGAGGGCGGGGCTGAACAGACTACGGATAAACCCAAAAGCGCTGTCATTCTGAGGAGCAGCGGCGACGAAGAATCTCGCCTTGCCAGCACCACCCCTGAATTCCTGCTCTGAACCACCCCGGCGCCCGGCCCGCGGGCTTCCCCGTCCGCCAGTCGTCGATAGCCTCAACATCTAGGATAACATGACTATCTATATGGTCAACATAAAAAGAGGCTACAGACTGAAATTGGCGTGCTACCAAGACGGATGCTGGATGCCGGGACAAGTAGTCCCGGCAAATTCTTCTGACATGCCCTTAGCCCGGATTTCTCACCACGGATCTGGAAGGGCGGGGCTTTAGCCCCGCCGCTGCAAGGCCCCCCTGATTGTTTCCAAGTCCCCCACCCCGCGCAGCTTGCAGCCGCAAGCTGCGCGGGGTGGGGGACGAGTAGAGTGCGGCAGCCGCGATTTCGGCGGGGCTGAAGCCCCGCCCTTCCAAAGTCGTCCAAACGTGGTGAGAAGTCCGAGTTAGGCAAATGTAGCGCGCCCGTGTCCTGTAGATCCGCGGCTTTTCGTGCCGCCGGCGCTCGCCGGTTCGGTCCACTATGGCAGTCCACTCTTGCCTCCGCACGGCATCGGGCGTAAATTGGTCGCATGTCCTGGTTGCGGCGCCCGTTCCTCGGTAATCGCGTGGACGCCGCCGATGAGCAGGGCCGGTGCAGGCTGACGATTGACCCCGTGTGTTTGCCGACCGACAAGAGTGCGAGAATCGGAAGCTGAATAGCCGGGGACCGGCAAAGCCGCTCGCGCCGCACCGCGCGAAGGCGAGGAGACCTCAATCAAGGGGTAGTGGGGCAATTTGATGCAGAGGCGGCTTTACGCCGCCATTAGCCCGGATTTCTCACCAGGCTGAAACGCTCTTGGGGGCCGCCGGAAGGGCGGGGCTTCACAGGCTGCGGAAAAACTCGCCGGCACTGTCATTCTGAGGAGCCGCAGGCGACGAAGAATCTTGCATTGCGTTGAAAATACTCAGAGCGAGATCCTTCGTGTAGTTTACCCTGAGCGGCAGAGCGAGATTCTTCGCTGCGCGCAGAATGACAGCGAACGGGCTCAGGATGACAGTTTGATGGGTTTTTCCGCAGTCTGTGAAGCCCCGCCCTTCCAAAATCGTAGTGAGAAGTGCGGGTTAGGCGAGGTAAACTCGCCGCGATAGCATCAAATTGGCCCACTAGAAATTTGAGGAGGACCTATGGAAAGCGATTCGAAGGTTAACCGGCGGGACTTTTTGCGGGCCGGTATCACCAATTCCGCCAGTCTGGCGGCTCTGACGGGCGTCAGCATTCTTCCGGAAAGGGTTTGGGGAGCCAATGACAGAGTCAGAATTGCTGTGGTCGGTGTGCACGGGCAAGGGGGCGAGCACCTTAAGGGATTCGGCAAGGTCCCCGACGCGGAAGTGGCCGCCCTATGCGACATCGACGATAGCGTGATCAGCAAGCGGTTGGCGGACATGGCTGCTTGGAATATGCCCAAGCCCGCAGTTTACAAAGACATTCGCAAGCTGCTGGAAGACAAATCCATCGACGCGATTTCCATTGCCACTCCCAACCACTGGCATTCTTTGATGGGCATCTGGGCGTGCCAGGCGGGGAAGGATGCTTATGTCGAGAAGCCCTGCTCGCACTGCTGGTGGGAAGGCCACCAATTGGTTGCGGCCTCGCGCAAGTACGATCGCATCGTCATGCACGGCACGCAGGGCCGCTCCGCCGAGGGCTACATTGAGGGAGTGCGCAAGCTTCGCGAAGGGGTGATTGGCGACGTCTACCTGTCGCGCGGACTTTGCTACAAGTGGCGCGATACCATCGGCATGGCTAAAGAGGAGCCAGTGCCTGCCGGAGTGGATTACGATTTATGGACCGGCCCGGCTCCCCTGAAGCCATTTACCCGCAACCGGTTTCATTACAACTGGCATTGGATCTGGGACACGGGGAACGGCGACTTGGGCAATCAAGGCGTGCACGAGATGGACCTGGCCCGGTGGGCGCTGGGTGTGGGATTCCCCAATAAAGTTTCCGCCACCGGCGGCCACGTGATGTTCAAAGACGATCAGCAGACCCCCAATATCTTGAACTGTTCCTTCGAGTACGACATGCCGGATGGTACCCGCCGCGTCCTGGAATTCGAAGTCCGCCACTGGATGACCAATACCGAAGCGGACATCGGCTTACCCGGCTTTGGCGCGGGCGCGGGCGCCTTGCCGGAAACGGCGGGCCACACTCACACCAAGCAACCGAAGGCCATGTGCGGGAACCTTGTCTACGGCTCTAAAGGATATATGGCGTTGGCCGGCTACGAATCCTATCGGACCTTCCTCGGGGAAGAGAATGAGCCCGGCCCCAGCGCCACGCGCTCCGGGGACCGCTGGGCGAACTTCATCCGCTGCGTCCGCACACGCAAGAAAGAGGATATCCCCGCGCCCATCGAGGAAGGTCACATCACCGCCACCTTGATTCACCTTGCGAACACGTCTTACCGCTTGGGGCGCACGCTGAAGTTCGATCCTGTAAACCAAAAGGTGATCGGCGACGAAGAAGCCAACCGTTACCTGCGCGGCGAGGACCGCGGCTTCCGCCAGCCGTTTACAATTCCGGAGAATGTGTAGCGCGGGGTTCTGACCAAGCATGGCCGCCCTTAGCGGCTCGCGGAAAGGCGGGGCTTTAGAGGTTGCGGAAAAACGCTCCACCGCGGACTACCACCCCGGCGCTTGGCGCGCCACCCCTCCTGAATCAGGAGGGGAGTTGCGCAAAAAGCTCCCCTCCTCAGTTGAGGAGGGGTGGCGCGCCAAGGATATGGCCGCCCTCTCTCCCATCTTGCAGCGCGTGCTCGACCGTCGCCCCACTCCTCTCGAATGGCCCCCGCTCAAAATCGGCCATCGGGGGGCGGCGGGTGAAGCGCCGGAGAACACGATGGCGTCGTTTGACCTGGCTTGGCGTCGAGGTGTGGACGGAATCGAATTCGACGTTCAGCTCTCCTCCGATGGCGTACCGATGGTCATTCATGACGCCCGTCTGACGCGCAGCACTTCCGGCAGCGGTTGGGTGCACGAACATCGGGCAAGTGTGTTGCGCCGCCTCGATGCGGGGTCGTGGTTCAATCGCCGTTATCGCCTGCGCGCTCGCGAGCGTTATGCCGGAGCCCGCATTCCCTTGCTGGCGGAAGTTCTCCAATGGGTCAAAGCGCGGCAGTGCCTGGCCTTTGTCGAAATCAAAGACTATCGCCCGGGCGTAGCGGCAAAAGTCCTTCAGGAAATCGAGCGCGCCGGTCTTTGGCATTTGACGCGGGTCGTTTCTTTCGACCTGCCGTCGCTTCAGCAGGCAAGGGATATGAGCGGGCATGCGCGTCTCGGGCTGGATTTCTCCGGCCGCCTGCTGCCGATTCGCCGGGCTCTCGCGCTGGGAGCGGAGGCGCTGCTGCCACACTGGGCGATTGCTTCGCGGGGACTCATTCGCCGCGCCCACCGCGAAGGCTTGCAAGTATTCTCCTGGACGGTTAATTATCCGCTGCACATGCGCCGCAAGATTCTGGACGGGGTGGACGGCCTCATCACCAACTACCCGGCCAGACTCACCGAAGTTCTGGAGCGCATTGAGCAGGCGCGGCCGGAAGAAAGGCAATTGGGGTAGAATAGCGAATGCAGAGCTTCCGGACATGGGGGCAATCATCGGCGATGCAAGCACCGGCGGGAAAACACGAATGCGAATGGCATCCTCGGGGGAAGGCGTGACGAGGAAAGCGGGGAGGAACTGGAAAGCATATCCCGCCATCCTGGCATTGGCCGCCTTGGCCGTAGGCGCGGGCGCCCTTCGCGCCCCGGCGCAACAAACCACACCCCCGGCTGCGCCCACCGCGCCCGCTCCGGCCGGGGACGCCACGCAACCAGGGGAAAGCGCCGCCCCAGCGAAAACGCCCACTATTCGCACCACCGTCGAACTCGTTAACGTCCCCGTGACCGCCACCAAACGTGGGCAGCGGGTTATTGATCTCAGCGTGGAGGATGTGAAGGTATTTGAAGACGGCGTGGAGCAGAAAATCACTCACTTTGAGCGGGAAACGCGCACGCCGCTCCGCATCGGTCTGATCCTTGACACCAGCAATTCCGCGCGCGCCCGGCTATCGTACGAAAAGGATGCCGCCCAGCAGTTCGTTGACGTGATCCTGCGCACCGGGGGCACAAAGAACCAGGTATTCCTCGAGACCTTTGACGCTTCCAGTTCCATCGTCCAGGACTTTACCAACGACCCGGATCTGCTGAGTGAAAAGATCGAGGAACTTAAATCCGGCGGCGGCAAGGCCCTTTACGATGCCATCGACTTTGCTTGCCGGGACAAAATGCGCAAGACCGGCCCGGCGGAAGAAATTCGACGGATCTTAGTGGTCGTGAGCGACGGCTTGGATGTGCAAAGCGAGCACACGCTGGACCAAGCCGTTTCCATGGCGCGTATGACCGAGACCATGATCTATACGGTCGGCACGGCCGCCTACGGCTTCTCCAATCCCGGAGACAAGATGCTGGAAGACATGTCCACCGAAACCGGCGGCTACCCTTCTTTCCCTTTGCGCGATGCTCCGGGCACCGACCTGGAGTCGGGTTACCTTTCCCACGATCAGATCGGGGATACTTCCCAGAACAAAAGTTTAGGGGCGGAAACGGGAAAGCTTTCCTCGGAGCGATTGATCAACCTGGTGGGCGCGTTGCAAGCCCTCGGGCGCGATTTGGACGAACAATACACGATTAGCTATAAGCCGTTGCGAGATGCCCTCGATGGAACGTACCGGTCCATTAAAGTTGCGACCACCCGCCGCGGGGTTACCCTGCGCTGGAAGCCTGGTTACTTCGCTGGGCCAGAGTGAGGGGAGTTTGCCGGGATTCCCATGCAACAGCCTTAAGCTTCGCCCCCCTGCATAGTTCCCTGAGTCGCAACTCTTCCAACCATACCGGTTCCGGCTGTGCCATCAACGCCGCGGCGCGTGGGAAAGGCCGCAAGGTTGAACCGCATGCCGGGCGCTACATTTTTGTCCTGTCAACTTTTTCCGAGCACGTGACGCAGAGCGCCTTTGAGTTCAGGGAAGCGAAACTCATAGCCGCTCGCCAGGAGTCGCGCCGGCTGCACGCGGGCGCTGGCCAGCAGGAGATTGTCCGCCATTTCTCCCATGATCATGTGGGCGGCAAAGGCAGGCAGGGGAGAGATCGTGGGACGCCACAAGACGCGTCCCAGGGTTTTGGTAAATTCCCGATTGGTGACGGGATGGGGCGCCACGGCATTCACCGGACCGTGCAAGGCATCAGAAAGGATAGCGTGGGAGATGGCCCCCACGACATCATCGATGGCGATCCAACTCAGATATTGACGCCCACTCCCCACGCGCCCGCCGATGCCCAATTTGAAAGGCCGAAGCATTGTGGCCAAGCCCCCGCCCGCTTTGCTGAGGACGAAGCCAATGCGCAGATTCACCACCCGAATGTGGTTGCGCGCCGCCGGCTCCGTCGCGGCTTCCCAGGCTTTCGCCACCTCGGAAAGAAACAGCGAGCCGGCGGAGCTTTCCTCGTTCAGAACCTGGTCACCACGGTCCCCGTAGTAACCGACCGCGGAGGCAGATACCAACACCATGGGGCGATTCCGCAAATGCGCCAGCGATTCGCAGAGCAACCGCGTGCCCTTGGTGCGACTCTCGAGGATGCGAGCCTTCTTCTCGGCCGTCCATCGGCCGAGAATGGTTTCGCCGGCCAGGTGCACAACCGCGTCGAAATCTTCCAGGTCTTCGGCCTCGATGGTGCCCGCATCGGGATTCCACAAGATATGCCTGCCACGGGCGGGCGACCTGGTGAGGTGGACTACCATGTGGCCGTCGGCCATCAAGAAGGCACCCAGCGCATGACCGATCAATCCGCTGGAACCTGTCAGGAGAATGCGCATCAGAAGAACCTCCAACCGCACGGCACGAGGCGCCGAAGATGATGGATGAGGTAGGCCTTCTCCCCATCGCGGCCTGAAGCGCATAATACCTCGTTAACCCTCCAAACGCCAGCTTCAGCGCTCCGGTGAGCTGGTTGTTATGGGGAATGGGCTCCCTTTCGAGACGCCGGTCATTCCCGCTTTCGCGGGAATGACCGCACGCGGGAGCGCCTGCGTCTAGTGTGGTGTCCCGGATAAGATTTGACAATGGCATGTTGCAAGGACCCCCTCACCCCCGGGCCCCTCGGTCGCCACGGCCACCGAGGGGAGGATGGATTTTATTGCCCTCGCCCCTTTGTTGATTTCGCGCGCGTAACTCCTGGAAGAAGGAGTCGAATGGTTCGGCCCCGCGCGAATTGGGTGTAGGGGCGGTTCGCGAACCGCCCCTACTTCCATGATCCCGATCCGTAGGTTTCACCTACGGCTACTCACGGTGTTTCCCTTGTGGGGAACCTGGCAACGGTCAAACCTCTTCGCGTCTCACGGGTCGAACCAGTGGCTTACCTCAGGGGCAGCCATGCCTCGAATTTCGAGTTCGGATCTGACACCTGGCACCTGTTACGGTGCCGGCTGCTGCTGCGTGAGACAGTGCAGGGTTCCCAAACCCCAAACTAAATCGACGGCGTGAATCCCCACCACCGGGCGATCGTGAAAGAGGTCGGCGAGCGTTCCCAGGGCAATGCGGTCACGGGGGTCATTGAAAGTCGGGACCAAAACCGCGGCATTGGAAATATAAAAGTTGGCATAGCTCGCGGGCAGGCGTTGACCATTGAGGTAGACGGGCGACGGCATAGGCAGCGGCACCGCCTCAACTTTCGAGCCGTCTTCCAGGCGCAGGCCCTTGATGCGTTCCCAGTTTTCCTGAAGCGGCGAATAATTTGCATCGTGCGGATTCTTTTCCTGGCAAAGAACCACCGTGCGCGGCCCCACAAACCGGCACAAATCGTCAACATGACCGTGGGTGTCGTCGCCGGCAATGCCCTTTCCCAGCCAGAGAACGTTCGTCACGCCGAGATATCGCCGAAAGACCGCGGCAATCTCCTCGCGGCGGAAGCCCGGGTTGCGGACTTGCGTCCAAGGGTCAAGCAGGCATTCCTCGGTGGTCAGCAGCGTGCCCCGCCCGTTCGAGTCAATGCTGCCGCCCTCCAAAACAAACCTCCGGCCCCTCACCACGGCGTCGAACATCCGCAGGCAAAGCGCCCGCGCCACGCGCTCCGGCACTTGGCAATCCTTTCGCCAGTTGGGATATTTCGCCCAACCCGTGAAGCCGAAACGCGCGATGGCCACGTCGGCGTGCGGCGCATCACGCCGCACGAATATGGGGCCAAAGTCGCGCGTCCAGCCGCGATCGGTGGGAAAGCGAAAGAACTCCACTCGCGACGAGTCCACCCCGATCCTCTTGAGGATGCGGCGCGCCTTTTCCTCATGCGCTTGCGAGTTCACCAAGATCCGAACGACTTCGCCGGGGACGATCTGGCGGACGATCTCACCGTATACCCAAGGGATGGGCGCGAACTTCTGCGGCCAGTCCGTGAGGTTGTGCGGCCAGCCGATCCAGGTGGCTTCGTGCGGTTCCCATTCGGCGGGCATGCGGTAGCGCTTTAGGGACTGGGGGCTAGGGGCTGGGTGCTGGGAACTGGGTGCTGGGGACTGGGGACTGGGCGCTAGGCGCTGGGTACTGGGTTCTGGGGACTCGGGAATGACCAAACCCCGGTTTCCAGAATCCGGTTCCCGATCCTCGGAACCCAACTCCTGCTCCCCCGCACCTAATTGCGCATCGCCGGAAACCACGTTCCGTTCCCCAGTCCCCAGTCCCCCGCCCCCAGCACCTAGCCTCCGGTCCCCAGCCCCTATTTTTTGCGCCACGGATCCTCGTCCAGAAAGCGGTTGGTGATTTCAGCATAAGCGTCAATTCGCCGATCGCGGAAAAAAGGCCAATGGCGCCGCACGTCCTCGAGGCGCGCCAGATCGATTTCCGCGATAAGGATTTCCTCCCCCTCCGTTGAGGCCTCGCCCAGCACAACGCCAAAGGGATCGCAGATGAACGTGGAGCCCCAGAACTCCAGCCCGGCGCCGGCGGCGGTTTTTTCAAAGCCCACGCGATTGACCGCCGCCACATACACGCCGTTGGCGATAGCGTGGCCGCGCTGAATGGTCTGCCAGGCGTCACGCTGACCGGCCCCATACCGCTCCTTCTCCGCCGGATGCCAGCCGATGGCCGTCGGGTAGAACAGTATGTTGGGCCCACGCAAGGCCGCCAGGCGAGCTCCCTCCGGATACCATTGATCCCAGCAGATCAGCGTCGCGATGCGGCCCACTTGCGTGTCAAAGGCGCGAAATCCCAGGTCGCCGGCCGTGAAGTAGAATTTTTCGTAGTAGGCGGGGTCGTCGGGAATGTGCATCTTGCGGTAGAGGCCCACCACCTCGCCGGTGGCATCAATCACTGCCGCGCTGTTGTGATAAACGCCGGCGGCGCGGCGCTCGAAGAGGGGGGCAATAATAACCACGCCTCGCGCTTTGGCGACTTTTCCCAAGGTTTCGGTGGTAGGGCCGGGAACCGTCTCGGCAAGATCAAACAGCTCGGCATCCTCGCGCTGGCAGAAGTATTGGGTGCGGAAAAGCTCCGGCAAGCACACAACCTCCGCCCCGATTTGGGCTGCCTCTTCCACGAGAGCCGAGGCCTTTTGCAGGTTCTCCTCCGGGCTGAGGGAGCACGACATCTGCACCAGTCCGGCGATGTATTTTGGTTTGGAAGGCATCCGTTAGCTCCACTCCCGATCCCAAGACGTGTCGTGGTCCCACTGCGTGGTAGGTTCGAAATAACCGGTCCCGGGCTTCAGATGTTGTTTCACCGCATCTTCGTTGAGCGTCACGCCCAGCCCCGGTTTATCCGGCACGGTAATCCAACCGTGATTGACGATCGGCTTCTCCACGCCCTCCACCAGGTCGCTCCACCAGGGCACATCCAGGGAGTGATTTTCCAGCGCCAGGAAGTTGAGCGTCGCGGCGGCGCAGTGTACGTTGGCCATGCAGCTTACCGGCGTCCCGGCGAAGTGCATCGCCATGGGCACCGCGTATTCCCACGCCATGTCACCGATTTTGTGGGTCTCAAGGATGCCGCCCGAGGTCGCCAGGTCAGGGTGAATCTTACTCACCGCATGATTCGCGCAGAGAACCTGGAAGCCTTCCTTGAGGTAAATATCCTCGCCCGTCAAGATCGGTGTGGGACTCTGGTCGGAAATCTGCTTCAGCAGATCGGTCAACTCCCAGGGAATCACGTCCTCGATCCACGAGAGGTTGTACTTCTCATATGCCTTGCCCAGCCGGATGATCGACTTCACGCCGAGGTGGCCGAGGTGATCCATGGAAAGGGGAATCTCCATGCCCACGGCATCGCGCACCGCGGCAACGTATTCCTCGAGCAGAGCGATGCCCTTATCGGTGACCTCCATCGCCAGCAGGGGATGCGGGACCTCCGTTTTTTCCCATTCGCTCAGGCCGGAGCGTTGGGTCACGGTGCCGGGCTTGTCCGCAACCATTTCGACTCCCAAGTCCATTTTGAGCCAGGTCAGGCCCATCACTTCTTTGCGCTCTTTCATTCTCTGGGCATAAATCTTCGGATCATTGGACTCCGTGGTGTCGGCGTAGACGCGGATTTTGTCGCGAACCTTGCCGCCCAGCATGACATAGACGGGCACGTTGTAAACCTTGCCCGCAATGTCCCACAAGGCCATCTCCACGGCGCAAACGCCGCCCGCCTGGCGCGCCGGTCCGCCGAATTGCTTGATCTTGCGGAAGATTCGATCCACTTGCAGGGGGTTCTCGTTAAGAATCCGGCTCTTCAGCATTAGAGCATAGGTGGCGCTGGCGCCATCGCGGACCTCGCCGAGTCCGTAGACTCCCTGATTGGTGTCAATGCGAATGATGGGGCAAGGGCCGGGCCCGGGCTTTACCACCGTTGCCACGCGCAGGTCGGTAATCCTCAGCGCCGAAGGGCTGGAATTCATGCTGACGCCTTTGGGGTAGGCCTCCATCGGCTCGCCGCTGAGCAGCGCGCCTCCCAACGCGGCCGCAGAACCCTTCAGGATTCCACGACGGTTCATAACATAGGGATCGGAATTATTCATCGTAGTCTGGCCTCCAAAGTTTGCCTTCGCCCCAGGGCGGCTACTCTTCCGGCATGTGCAATTTCAGGCCTTTCTGTTCCAGCCATTTATTGAACTCCTGAATCATCGGCTTGGTCCACTTGCGGTCGATCTGGCCGGGCGTGTACTTACCTTCGCGCAGCATCTGGTGCCCCCAGTCATCGACGGCGTGGGTCATTTGGGCCTTGTCGATGACCTCCTGGGCGAGTTGGGGAGGGATGAAGGTGATTCCCTCGGGATCGCTCACGGCCACGTCACCGGGCAGCACCGTGACATGACCGATGCGGATGGGCACATTGATACCCATCAGGGTTGTGTCGCGCAGGGCGGAGGGGTCAAAGTCACGAACGAAAACGTGCATGCCTTTGATTTCGGAGATGCCCGTAGCGTCCCGCACCGCGCCATCCACCACCAAACCGTTGTGGCTCTTTGCGAAAATCGCGGTGGAGAGGTTGTCACCCGCGTAGGTGCCGTCCTTGATCTTTCCAAAAAGGTCCACCACCAGGACGTCGCCGGGCAAGAGCATGTCAATCGGCCAGGAGTTCTGGGCTCCAACGCGCCCCTCAGCCTTGCCTTTGTCGTTGATCACGGCGTTCACATCGGGCCGCTGGGGCATGAACACGGCGGTGAACACACGGCCCACCATCCGCCCTCCCGGGTTGAGCTCCCGCCAGCCGCCTTCGAACTGGTACTTGAAGCCATGCGATTGGAGTACGCCCCAGGCTTCCTCGGCATCCACATCGCCTATTCCCTCGAGGATGGAGTCGGGCACCTTGGGGCGCCCGTCCGGGAACCGATCGCCTTTCCACTCGCGCGTCAGGTCAAGGCGCTGTTGATTCGTAAACATGCCGATCTGTGGGAAAGCCGCTTCCGTGAGGGAAAAAATAAGAACTGCTGTGAAGACGGTTCGAATAAGTATTTTCATCTTCTTTCTCCTAATATAGGGAACTAGTGCCTGATTGCATCAATAAGCGCGATTATATATTGCTCCCGGAAGGGCCGGGCCTTACAGGATGCGGAAAAACGCAGCGGCACTGTCAATCCATGATCCCCGGAGGGGATCTATTAAGTAGCCGGGGGCAGCGCCCCCGGAAAACGTACCCCCAACTTGGTCCGACCCTGCAAAGGGTCGCATATGCGCGCCAACACACCAAAATTGTGCCACCTGGCCAGGGGTTGTGCGACCCCTTCAGGGTCGGGAGTCGAACGTCACACATTCCGGGGGCGTTGCCCCCGGCTATTAACTTGTGCCCTTGCAGGGCACGGAACCCTACGAGTTTTTCCGCAGCGTACTTAGCCGCGCCGCCCCTGGACAGAGGGTTGAACGGGCCTTTAGGCCCTGAAGCCGTATTTCTTCAGGGGCTAAACAGGCTGCGGAAAAACGATCCACCGCGGACAACCACCCCGGCACTCGGCCACCTCATGGTTCAAGCCGCATAAGCCTACCACAATTAGGAATCACGCCAAACCCACTTGCAGTGTCGCGGATTCGAATTTTTCAGGCGCGACGCCGATGCCCAAACTCTGCTATTCTCCGAAGTTTCCGAGCGCGATACGAACAGAGGGCGGCAGACGCGCTTTCGGCGGGGCTTCACCCCCGCCGCTCCGGCGAAACCAGACTCCACAAAGAGGGCAGGCGATGAAATCACATACCGAGTATCTGTGGTTCAATACGAAAAAGCATCGGGAGTTCATCAACATTACCGACGAGGTTGAGAAGGCGCTGGCCAAGTCGCAGATCAAGGAAGGCTTGATCCTGGTCTCGGCCATGCACATCACCGCGGGCATTTACGTGAACGATGCGGAAGACGGCTTGATTGCCGACATCGACGAGTGGTTGGAAAAACTGGCCCCCTTCCGCGCCGATTACCGCCACCACCACACGGGCGAGGACAATGGCGATTCCCACTTGAAAAGTCTGCTGATCGGTCACCAAGCCGTGGTGCCCGTCACGAACGGCAAGCTCGACTTCGGCCCCTGGCAGCAGGTTTATTATGCCGAGTTCGATGGCCAGCGCCGCAAGCGGGTGCTGATCAAGGTTATTGGCGAGTGATGGGGGAGCCAGGACTCTGCTAGAATCCAAACCTTGGGGTCGGCGGTGGTTGCCCATCCCGCCGAGGAAGATTTCTCCGCATGCCGCCCATCATTGAAGTTCACGACTTGGTGAAGGAATTCCGCACCTTCCGCCGGCGCGAAGGCGTCTTGGGGGCTTTGCAGAACCTTATCGTCCGTGAATACGTGACGGTACATGCGGTAGACCACGTGAGCTTTTCCATCGAACCCGGCGAGATGGTGGGTTATATCGGAGCCAACGGAGCGGGGAAATCTACCACCATCAAAATCCTTACCGGCATCCTGTCTCCCACGGGCGGACGCGTGGTCTCCAACGGATTCGTTCCTTATCGCGAGCGCCGTCACTACACCAAACACATCGGCGTGGTTTTCGGCCAGCGCACCCAGCTTTGGTGGGATATCGCCGTCATCGAGTCATTCAAGCTCCTTAAAGAGATCTATGAAATTCCCGTCACCGACTTTCAACGGCGCCTGGATGTTTTCGGCGAACTACTCAATCTGAAGGAATATTTGCACACGCCCGTGCGCAAGCTCAGTTTGGGCGAACGCATGCGCTGTGATTTGGCCGCTTCTCTGCTCCACAATCCGCCGCTGCTTTTCCTGGATGAGCCCACCATCGGCCTTGACGTGGTGGCCAAGGAACGTATCCGTGAATTCCTGAAGGAGATCAATCGCACGGAGGGCACCACCGTGTTGTTGACCACGCACGACCTCTCCGATATTGAAGAGCTCTCCCAACGCCTCATCATCATCGACAAGGGGCGCATTCTGTTCGACGGCGACCTGGAGCAGATGAAGACGCGCCTGGTTACGTACAACCAGGTGAAGTTCTTTTTGAAGGACCGCTCGCAGGTCCCGCGCCTTGCCCAGATAGAAACTGACGGGATCGTTTGCCAACGCGTCGACGAGCTTACCTATTTGATCCGCTTTGACAGGAAGCGCCATTCCAGCGCCGACGTGATTCGCCAGGTCGTGAACACACTGCAAGTGCGTGACCTCTTCGTGGAAGAGGAGCCCATCGAGGAAATCGTCAAGCGCATCTATCTGAGCGGCGAGGTGGGCTGATGCCGCCGCGAGACGCAGCCCATCCGATCCCCGGTAAAAGGCCTTCCCCTTCCATCAGTAAAGTTGTGCGCCTCTACTGGGCATTCGCCCGCGTGGGCTTTATCAATACCCTCGCTTTCCGCTTGCGGTACTATACGGGAATCGTTACTTACTTTATTTATGTTTCTGTGTATTACTTTATTTGGAAAGCCATCTATGCCCACAGTGCCTCAATCGAGGGGTTTGACTTCGCCCATCTTCTGACTTACATCGGCGTGGGATGGATTATCCGTTCGTTCTATTTCAACAATATCGACCAGGACCTTGCCTACCAGGTCATCGAAGGCCGGCTGGCGATGGACCTGATCAAACCCGTGAACATTCAGGTCATGTATGTGGCGCGGGCGGCGGGGGAATCGGTGTTCCGCCTGGCCCTGCTGACTGTCCCCACCGCCTTGGTGTTGTTTTTGGTATATCCTTTGCGCCTGCCCGTGGGGATTGGACATGCCGCGGCATTTCTGGTCAGCGTCCTCTTGAGTTTCCTGATCGTCGCCGCCATCAATTTTGCCGTGGGCACTTTCGCCCTGCGCTTGCAATCCATCCTGGGACTGATGCGCGCCAAGTTCTTTCTGCTGGAGCTTTTTTCCGGACTCCTGCTGCCCATGACCTTTTTCCCGCACATGGTTCAGAAAATCCTGGGGGTGATGCCCTTCGAATACATCAGCTACGTGCCCATGTTGATTTACCTGGGCAAGCTGAATGGGGGCGGCCTGGCGCGCGCCATCGCCATTCAGATTTTCTGGGTCGCGATTCTGTTTGCCCTCGGCGATGGGCTGTGGCGCTGGTCAACCCGGAAAGTGATCATCCAGGGTGGGTAACGGCGCAGCAGGAAGAGCAAGTCAAAACGCAAAATGCAAAAGGCAAAAGTAAGAAGTGTTCTACCCTCACCCCCTGGGGGGCGAGGGTAGTAAACTCCAATCACTCCCTCGTCAGCCGAGGAGGAAAGGAAGGCGATGAAGAGACACTTTCGGCTCTTGGTTCAATATTTCGCGCAGTACGCAAAAGTGCGCCTGGCGTATAAAGCGGACTTCATCATCGCCTTTTTCTCCTCCATGGCGGCCACGGTGCTGGGGTTTGGTTTTGTTCTGGTCTTGTTTACGAAAATCCCACGCTTGCAAGACTGGTCGTTCAACGAGATCATGTTCCTCTATGGCTTCTCACTTATTCCCCTGGGCTTTTTCAATGTGATCAGTTGGAATCTCTACGATTTCAGCGAGCTTTACATCGTCGAGGGGAAATTTGATCGAGTGCTCTTGCGGCCCGTCGCCACGCTGTTCCAAGTGATCTTTGAGAAATTCCGGCTGGAGTCGCTGCAAGAGGTCGTAACCGGCATCGCCGTGGTGGCCCTTTGCGTTCACCGCTTGCATCTGGTCATGAAAATCCCGGATTATCTCTGGTTCGTGGTGATGATCGTTTGTGGGGGCGTGATTTATCTGTCGGTTTTCCTGATCCTGACGGCGGTGTCATTCTGGTTTGAAGATCGCGTGGGAATTGTGCCGCCGGTTTTCAATATGCTCAATTTCAGCCGCTATCCCTTAACCATTTACAACGTCTTCATTCAGTTTTTGCTGAGTTGGATCATTCCCTTTGGGTTCGCCACTTTTTATCCCACCACCCACTTCCTGGGACGAACCGCTTTCACGCTATATTTCCATCTGGTGCCCGTCGTCGCGGCAGGGTTCTCCGTGCTGGCGGTTGTGCTTTGGAACCGCGGGGTGGCAAATTACAGCAGCACGGGGACGTAGCGGCCTTCCCACCTACTTCAAGATTTCAGAAAGCGGCAATGAAAATCCCTTGAGCAATTCCGACTCTTCGAACCGGTCACCTGCCTTGGCGCTGCGAACCTCCGGCTCAGGTTTGCCCGGAACGTAACGGTAGGCGAGTTGAGTGCTGGGATAGAAAAGCCAGACCGCCTGAACTCCCGCCTGAAGATATTGCGAGACTTTCAAAATCAGATCATCGGCGCGGTCGTTCTTGGAGACGATTTCGATAGCCAGGTCTGGAGCGATAGGCAAAGGGACTCGCTCAAGATCGATGCCCTCCAGACTCTCCTCACGAATGAACGCGATGTCGGGTCTGCGGACAGTATCGGCCCCGAGCCTCATATCCATTTCACTGATCACATTTCCACACGGATACGCATCCAGAAAGGCCCGCAGCCGTGCATTGAAGCGATCGCGAATGTCATTGTGAAAGTAGCTGGCGGAAGGCGTCACGATAAGATCCCCCTGGCTCAATTCATAACGCACGCCGACGGGTTCATCGAGGGCGGCATATTGTTCGATGGTCAGCAGGGTTTTGGTCGCCATAGATCAACTCCTATGGGCACAAGATTACCATGAAAGCGGAAGGTAGCGCGGACCTGTTTTGAAGGTCCGCGGCTTTTCCTTGCCTGTGGGGGACGAGCCGCCGACCTACAAAACCGGTCCGCGCTACGCCCGCTTGAAGTGCTGGCTCAATTCCAATGCGGTTCACATTAAGTGGGTTTGAGGAAAATATTCATCAAATTGCTCCTGAGAGACCCCCTCTCCCCCAAGGGGGCGAGGGAAGAAAATGCTCAGTCTTTGATGCCACGTTCATGAGTCTCGCCGCTCCAAGACGAAGAGGTTGCTGGCAACTGAGAATTGTCAACTGAAGGTTTCTGCCCTCTCCACCCTGGGGGAGAGGGGGGACCGCAAGGCGGTGGGTGAGGGGCTTACCCTGGGTCAAATTGACAAGCATCCCTGAAACTTACAGCGTGGACAGCCTAGTTTGCTAAGAAACCCCATCTACAACCTCAACACCTCATCGTAAACCGCCAAAGTCGCCTCGGCGGTGCGCCGCCAGGTGAAATCGCCTGCCCGCGCCAGTCCCTTTTGCACCAGGGCCGCGCGCAGCACCGAATCCTCAACTGCCTGAACAACCTTTTCCGCAATGTCCGCGGGGTTGTGTGGATCCACGTACAGGGCTGCTTCTCCTCCCACTTCCGGCATCGATGAAACGTTGGAGGTCACCACGGGCACGCCACCCGCCATCGCCTCCAATATGGGAATGCCAAAACCCTCTTCCAACGAGGGAAAAAGAAAGACGCTCGCCGCCTGATAGAGACGCGCCAGTTGTGCGTCGTCAATGAATCCGAGCAGTTTCACGCGATTCCCCAAGGATTCGTTGCGGATAAATTCATGGATGGCCTCGCTGCCGTAGCCATTGCCTCCGGAAAGAACCAGTGTGTATCCTGCCGGAAGAGTCTTCAGCGCCTTGAGCATATTGAGAGTATTTTTGCGGGTTTGTATTACCCCTACGCTCAAGACCATTTCACCTTCACCACCGAGGATGCGAGCGCGCTCCCGCCTGCGCTCTTGCGGCGTAAGCATGACGGCGGGGGGAACGACGCCCAGCGGAATCACCCGGATTTTCTCTGGGGGGACTTGGGCGCGCGAAATGAGCAGACTCTCCGTGGCATGCGAGGAAGTAATGACCCGCGTGGCGCGGCCCACGGCTTGCATTAGGAGTGCGGAAAATTTCTCGCGGAAGTCCGCGGTGGAATAGTTCTCGCCGGTAATAGGAAAGATATCGAAGACGGTCACAATTTCCTGACGGAAGTGGAAAGCCGGTGGGCGCTGGGCAAGACTGTGAAAAAGTTGTGCTTGCCAGGGCAGCCAGAACGTGACCGGCTCCTGATAGATGCGCACTGAGAATTGCGCCCGCGCGCCGGGTAGAGATCCCGGCTGTAGAAAGTACTGCCGCCGGCCAAGCCGTGACAAACGGTAACAAATCAGAAACCGGTGCGGCGTTTCCAGAGTGAGCAGGGCTTCGATGAGGCGGCGCGAATA
>JBEKQO010000257.1:0-11019 GCA_049519635.1 Terriglobia bacterium
GCATGGTCATCAAGAACTTTTCCAGCCGATCCGCACAGGCTTGCAGTTCTCGGGCATTCATGCCCCAGAGTCTACGCTCGGCAGCCGGCGCAGTCAAGATTAACTTAACGTAGTAGTACTAGTGCGGTGTTTCGCCAATGGCTTGAGAGGGCAGCGCCGCCATCCCGGCGGCTTTGGCCGGCAAGATGCCGGCGCTACGCAGCGGCTGATCTCGATTTCTCTCCCTCACCCAAACCGGAATCGGCTACCGCGGCGCCGGCCGGAAGAAGACAGACCGAACCCTTCCAATTTTCTTGCGGGAGTTCATTTCATGCCCGAAAGGCGGGACTGCAGCCCAGGGAGAGGCAAGGCTCCCTCTTCCCCCGTCGTCCCTACCCCGGCCTGAATTCAGGAGCATTACATGCGCGCAACCAACTTTGAATTCCGCAACCGCTTCTGGTTTATCTGCCTGACGTATTTTGTGGGCTTTGGATCCTACGCGTTCGACCACCTGAACGCCGGCGAGGCGTTGGTGCGCTGGATGTTCAGCAGCAGGGATCCTCATCTGGATTCTCTGGCTGCCCGGCACGCCATTCAGGGCCTATTCGCAATCTCTGCGATGCTGGTCACTGCCGGAGCGTGGATTCGAACCTGGGGCGGCGCCTATCTGCGCTCGGAGGTGGTGCACGATTCGGCGGTGCACACGGAAAGACTGGTCGCTGATGGGCCTTACCGCCACCTCCGCAATCCCCTCTATCTCGGCAATATGTTTCTGGCCGTCGGCATGTCGCTGCTGGCCAGTCGAACCGGGGGGGTGGTATTGATCCTGGGAAATTTGCTCATCGTGTTGCGCCTGATTGGACGGGAAGAAGCCGCACTGATGCAGGCCCAAGGTGAAGGCTATCGAGCTTTTCTGGCGGCCGTCCCGCGCCTTTGGCCGTCGCTCCGGCCTCGCCTGCCCGCCAGTGGCTTGCAACCGAGATGGCTCCAGGCTTTCTTGGGCGAAGCGTGGATTTGGACTTTCTCCATAAACGGTTTCCTCTTTGCCTGGAAGCTGGATGGGCGCCTGTATAACATCATTCTGTGGGTTTCCGGAGCCGCGTATTTTCTGATGCGGATCGTGCTGGGGCGTTGGCGCCGGCGGAATTCGCCACCCCCTGCGCCTGAACAGCCTTCTCCCCCGTCTTCGCAATTGTGAAGGGGAAGTTTCTGTAGCAAAGAGCCACTTCTTTGTGCGGCGCGAAGGAAAGATTCCCCACAGAGGCACAGAGATCATAGGGAGAAGTACTTCCGCTTGGGCGGAGGAGAGGACGATTCACTGCCTGGATTTCTCCCCACGAGTCCAGGAAGGGAGGGGCTTTACAGGCTGCGGAAAACTCGAAAGCACTGTCATTCTGAGCATCGACAGCCTAGCGGCTGCCCATCATAGGCAGAAACGCGGGCCGAAGAAGGGTAACGCGGACCTGTTTTTTAGGTCCGCGGCTTTTCCTTGTCCCTCTGGGACGTGCCGCGGACCTAAAAAACAGGTCCGCGCTACGCCTGCTGAATTCCAACGACTTACGCGTCGAGTTTCTGCAGAGGAGCAGCGGCGGTCCTGAGCCTTGCGAAGAAAGAGTCTCGCATTGCCTTGAAAGTGCTCAGAGCGAGATCCTTCGCGTAGTTTACCCTGAGCGGCAGAGCGAGATTCTTCGCTGCGCTCAGAATGACAGCGAACGGGCTCAGGATGACAGCATTGGCGGGTTTTCCCGCAGCCTGTTTAGCCCCGCCGTTGCAAGGCCATCCTGATTATTTCAAGTCCCGCCCTCCGGCTGCGTCCAACCGTGGTGAGAGGGCTGGGTTCCTCGATTTTTTACTTCCCTCTCCCTTGGGGAGAGGGTGCCCGACGTAGGAGGGCCGGTGAGGGGTCATTATCATGCTTCGGGGTGTCGCGAAGCGACGTGAGCGACTGTGGTGAAGCTCTTCTTGGATTGCGGCTCGGCCGTTCCGTATACAGCGCGCTGGGCAAACTGGAACCGCTTGCCCTCACGGTTCCGGTATGGCAATCTTCTGTCGGGTGACCCTGCGCGGCAGCGGGATGTCGCTTGCGGCGGCGGCGCCTCCTCCTTCATGACTGATCAAGGCGGGAAAACTCGCGGGTTGATGGAAGCGGGCCAGCCGGCTGCGGCGGATGATTCCCAGCTTCGCTTAAAGGCATCGCCCCGCACTTTTACCCGCTGGCAGCGGATCCAGATATTTCTGGCGGCGTGGATCGGTTATTTCGCGGTGTTGTTGGTCGGCCGCAGCCTGCGCTGGGAAATTTTTGGCTGGGGGAGCTGGGAGGCTGCACGCCAGATGGGCAAGGGGTTGATCTATACCTTCTGGCACCGTGAAATCTTTGCCGCAACCTGGTTTTGGCGGAAGCGCGGCATCGTGGTCATGACCAGCCAGAATTTCGACGGCGAGATCATTGCGCGGATTATTTTGAAGCAAGGTTATGGCGCGGCAAGGGGATCGAGTTCGCGCGGCGCCACCCGCGCCCTGGTGGAAATGATTCGCTGTGTCAGAGGCGGCTCCGACGCGGCATTTACTATCGATGGTCCGCGCGGTCCGCGCTTTGTGGCGAAGCCGGGAGTAGTGCAGTTGGCCAAGGCTACCGGGGCGGCCATCCTCTGCTTCCACGCGGCCGTTCGCCGCGCCTTTGTATTTCGCAAAAGCTGGGACCTTACCGAATTTCCCTTCCCGTTCACTCGGGCGGCAATGTTTATAGCCCCTCCCATTGTGGTTCCTCACGACGCGGATCGCGCTGAGCAGGCCCGCAAACTCCAACAAGTGCAGACAGCCCTGGATGAGCTACGCAGCCGTGCGGAACGGTGGCAGAAGAGCTAGGGCGGATTTCTCACCACGGGCTGGGAAGGTTGGGGTTTTGCAGTCTGCGGAAAACTCGTCGGAATGGTCATTATCAATCCAACCCTTTTATTCCTTTGCCAGCACCACCCCGGCGCTCGGTGCGCCACCCCTCCTCATCTGAGGAGGGGAGTTCGTTCTTAGCTCCCCTCCTGGTTCAGGAGGGGTGGTGCCTTGGGCTCCGGGGTGGTCGTCCGCGGCGGCCAAAGATGATGATTGCAGCCGGTAGTTGATCTGCTAATAATGCCACGGAGGATGGCCAGCAAGGTGCCAGCATAATAATTATGGAACAGGGTTGTGGTGATATTACACACTCATGGGGTCGAGAATCGGGGGACGGCGAATGGCCCTTCGGCGCCCCACTGCAAGAGTGGCAGACTGCCAATTTGTCCATGAAAACCGCTCCGGAAGCGCACATCCTAAAAACATCGAAAATGAAGGTCGACTCCGATGAGTTATTGAAAACAAAGGGTAAATTTATCGACAAAAAGTCCGATGCCGATGAGTTATTGAAAACAAACGGCTTAGTAAAAACGCCGATGTCTTATTCAAAACAAAAGAGATAGGTCGAATTAGAACCTCCGGAACCACGAAAAACCCTCAAATCCCGCGTTACCCCGATAACTTACAGAAAATAAATGACTTGTACGGCGCAATAGCGACGGAATGCGGTCGAGGCCGATAAGTTCGTGAAAAAGCAGGTGCTTAGCCGGGACGTCTCACCACGATTGGATGTTGCCGGAAGGGCGGGGCTTTAGCCCCGCCAAAATCGCGGCTTCGTCCTCTTCTCGTCCCGCGCCCCGCACCGCTTGCGGTTGCAAGCGGTGCGGGGCGCGGGACATGGGAATATTCAAGAACGCCTTTTAACGGCGGGGCTAAAGCCCCGCCCTTCCAGACTCGTGGGGAGAAATCCGGGTTAGAGATTGCAGTCGCCAGGCGTGAGGTGCAACGCTAAATTAGGCTAGTCGCCATGCGTCCTTCCTGCAATTCGTCGCAGTTCCGGATAAATGGCTTCGGCCTGGGCGCGTGATTGTTCCAGAGACCCGGAGCAATCGATCAGACAATCGCCGCGGCGGCGCTTTTCCCCCAGCGGCATCTGCGCCTGAACTCGGCGCTCAGCTTCCTCGCGTGAAACGCCGGTCTTGGCCATTAAGCGTTCCAACTGCTGTTCCGGGCGGCACCAAGCTACGATCACTTTGCGCAGAGTGCCGCCCATGCCCGACTCGAAGATCAGCGCCGCGTCGAGGATCACCACCGACCGGGGATTCCGCCTCTGCTGTTCGGCAGTGAGTTCTTGAGTGCGCGCGATGATGCGCGGATGGACGATGGCGTTGAGCAGGCGCAGTTGTTGCGGGTCGGCAAACACCTGGGGGCCGAGCTTTTTCCGGTCGATGCGGCCGCCGGGATCGAGGATCTCTTTCCCGAAGCGCTCAACGATTTCCTGATAAGCGGGGCGCCCGGGCTCAATCAAATCGTGCCCGACGCGGTCAGCATCAATGATGTACGCGCCCAGGTCCTGGAAGTACCGCGCCACGGTGCTTTTTCCGCAGGCGACGCCTCCGGTGAGGCCAAAGGAAAGTCCAAGGTCCGAAGTCCGAGGTTGGAAGTCAACTACCTGCAAGCGGAACTCCCATCAAAGAGCAGTGGTTAGTGGACAGGGGCTAGTAGTTGGCGGCTAGTGACCAACCACTCGCTACTAACCACTAACCACTGTCCACTAGCCACTGCTCTTTGCTCCTCGCCGCAGCCGCGCGGCCTGAATGGTGTTCGACATCAGCATCACAATCGTTAAGGGTCCAACGCCGCCGGGTACGGGGGTGAAGGCGCCGGCGATGGCCCGCGCGTCTTCCGGTTGCACATCGCCCACCAGCACCGAACCTCGCTTCTGTAAGGCGGCGAGAGGGCCGGTGGGATCGTGGAAGATTCTGCGCACTTCTTCTTCCGTCGTCAGGCGGTTCATCCCGACATCGATGACGGTCGAGCCGGGTTTGATAAAGTCGCTGGTGACAAAAGCCGGTTTACCCATGGCCACCACCAGGATGTCTGCTTCGCGCGCCACCGCAGGCAGGTCGCGCGTGCGGGAGTGGCAAATCGTGACCGTGGCATGCTCGTGCAGCAGCAGCATGGCCACCGGCTTCCCCACAATATCGCTGCGCCCAATGACCACGACCCTCGCCCCCTTAAGGGGAATCTTCGAGCGCTTGAGTATTTCCAGAATCCCCGCCGGCGTGCAGGGCACAAAACCCGTACGTCCGGCCACCAGGTTGCCGACATTGACGGGATGGAAACCGTCCACATCCTTCGCCGGGTCAACCGCCATCAGCACCCGCTTGGTATCAACCTGCGGCGGCAGAGGGAGCTGAACCAGAATGCCATCGATGGCATCGTTGCGGTTAAGATCATTCACCAATTCCAGCAGCTCCTCCGTGGTCGAGTCTTTTGACCGCTCGATTTTCTCGCTGTAGAGGCCCAACGCTGCACAGGTCTTCACTTTGCTTCGCACATAGATCTGCGATGCGGGATTCTCACCCACCAGCACCGCTGCCAGGCCCGGGGTGACGCCCACACGCTTCAGCTCCGCAATCTGTTGCAAGAGTTCCGATTGAATTTCATCGCGAATTTTATTGCCATCAAGAATGATCGCCGTCAAGGTAGGTCTCCCAAGAGCAGTGGTTCGTGGTGGGTGGTAAGTGAGTAGCCACCATCCACTCGCCACTTCTTTATACGATCCGCAGGGAGTTTAGCACAACCGGAGCCTTCGGCGAGTGTGCGAACCGCCCAAAGCCGTTCCCGCACCGTGCGCATTGGAAGCCTCGGGGGTTTCGACTATAATGGCTACCGGTCCCGGTGGCTGTTCCTGCGACATGCTGTGGACCATGGAAGCGTGGAACCCAATCTGTCCTGCCGCGCAAAGCCCGAATTGGATGGTGATGAATGGCTGACCCGATAATCGCCGCGGAGAACCGCGTCGTCTACAGCGTTACGGAGATTATGAAATTCCTTCCGCACCGCTATCCGTTCCTGCTGGTGGACCGGATCGTGGAAATGGATTCGCCTCGACGCATCGTAGGACTGAAAAACGTCACCATGAACGAAGAGTTTTTCCAGGGGCATTTTCCCGGCGCGCCGGTGATGCCAGGAGTGCTTATCCTGGAAGCTATGGCGCAGGTAGGCGGCATTATGCTTTACCAGGAATTGCCCGACGAGGAAAGAGGTAAGAAGCTCATCTACTTTTCCGGAGTCGAGAACGCCAAGTTCCGCCGCCCCGTGGTGCCGGGCGACCAGTTGCGTATTGAAGTCGAGATGGTGCATCGCCGCAGCAATTTCGGCAAGATGTCCGGGCGCGCGCTGGTGGAAGGGAAGCTGGCGGCGGAAGCTGTGGAAATGTTCGCGATCGCCGATCGGCCAGGTCAAACACGCGCATGAACGTTCATCCCACGGCGATTATTCATCCCCACGCGCAGGTGGCCAGCAGCGTGACGATCGGTCCCTACTCGCTGATCGGCGAGAACGTGGAACTGGGCGACAGCACAGAGGTAATGTCTCATGTGGTCATCGACGGCCGCACCCGGATCGGCAAGAACAACCGCATCTTCCCCTTTACCTCGATTGGGCTCGCGCCCCAGGATTTGAAGTACCGCGGCGAACCTACCACTGTCGAAATCGGCGATGACAATTCCATTCGAGAATTCGTAACCATTCACCGCGGCACGTCGGAAGGCGAGGGGATCACCCGCATCGGCAGCCACAACCTGATAATGGCCTATGTCCACATTGCCCATGACTGCAAATTGGGGGACTACGTCATCATGGCCAACGGCGCCTCGCTGGCAGGGCACGTGGGGATTCAGGATCACGCCACGGTGGGAGCCTTTACCATGATTCATCAGTTCTGCCGCGTTGGAGCCTACAGCTTCCTGGGCAGCGCTACTTTGGTGAATCAGGATATCCTCCCCTATTCCAAAACCTCGGCGCCCCGCCCCGTGGAGGTGTACGGCGCAAACCGGCTCGGCCTCGAGCGCCGGGGGCTTACGAAAGAAGACGTCAAGGAACTGGAAGCCGCGTTTCGCTTGCTCACCCGCTCGAAACTGAACACCTCGCAGGCGCTGGAAGCCATCGCGGCCAAGGGATTCCAGTCTGCGCACGTCAAGGCCTTGGTGGAGTTCATCCGCACCTCCGAGCGAGGGGTGGCCAAGTGAAAGGATCGGGCCATTTTTCATCGGGTCATCGGGCCATTGGGTCATCGAAAAGCTGTCAGTTGTCCGTTGCCCGTTGTGGATGGTCGAGTTCTCCCATCTCGCAAAATAAGTTGCCACGGACAGCGGACCAAGGACAAAGGACAGCTTTTCGATGACCCAATGGCCCGATGACCCGATGAACCGATTACCTGATCGCTACGCCATCATTGCGGGCAACGGGCATTTTCCTTTTCTGGTGCTGGAGGCGGCGCGCGACCTGGGACTGGAACCGCTGGTGGTGGCCATCAAGGAAGAAACCGCGCCGGAGCTTGCCGAGAAGGCGCGGGAAATCCATTGGCTGAGTTTGGGAGAAGTGGCCAAATGTCTTGACCTGCTGGTGGCGGAAAAGGTCAATAAAGTGGTGTTGGCGGGCCAAGTGAAGCACGCACAATTGTTCAGTGCCATCAAGCCGGACGGCATGATGAGCCGCATGTTGCAAGGCCTTTCGCGGAAGAATACCGACGTGCTGATTGGCGCCTTTGTCCGCATGATTGAAGGGCGCGGCATGCGCGTGGTGGATTCCACGCTTTTTCTGAAGCCGCTGCTGGCGGAAGCCGGCACGCTCACACGGCGCGCCCCCGGCGCGGACGAGGCGGCGGACATTGCCTATGGCCGCGAAATCGCCAAGAAAATTGCGGGGCTGGATCTCGGCCAGACCATCGTGGTGGCGGACCGCGCTTGCGTGGCCGTGGAAGCCATGGAGGGTACCGACGCCGCCATCCAGCGTGCCGCCAGCCTCAGTAACGGACGGCGGCTGGTGGTCGTCAAAGTAAGTAAGCCCGATCAGGACATGCGCTTTGATGTTCCAGTGGTAGGGAGAAAGACCATCCAGGTCATGCAACAGTCGAAAGCTTCCGTGCTTGCGGTGGATGCGGGCAAGACCTTGCTTTTCGACCGCCAGAACCTGATCGCGGACGCCAACGAGGCGGGAATCGCCATCGTGGGAATGTAGAGGCAGGATTCAGGATTTAGCGGGAACGGATTCAAAAATCCAGGATTCAGGATTCAGGATTCAGCCGATCACTAATACCTGAATCCTAAATCCTGAATCCTGGATCCTGATTCCGAGGAGAACATTGGGCGAGAGAATTCCGGTCGCGGTGCTGGGTGTAGGCGAGCACGGCAAGAAGCACGCGCGGGAGTTGAAACAGGTGCCGGGGGCGGAACTGGTGGGTGTTTTCGACCTGCGTCCGGAGCGCACCCAGGAAATCGCCGCCGAGCTTGGCGTGCGGGCCTTTGCCAGCCTGGAGGAAGCGCTGGGCGCCGTGCGTGCGGTAAGCGTGGTAATCCCCACCACCGATCACGCCGCCGTGGCGCGCCTGGCGTTCGCTCGCGGGGTGGAGGTGCTGCTGGAAAAGCCCGTCACCCGGACCTTGGAGGAGGCTACCGAGCTTATTGAGCTTGCCGAACGCGGCGGGCGCATCCTCCAGGTCGGCCACCTGGAGCGCTTTAACCCCGGGGTGGTGGCGGCCAAGGCTGCAACCACGCGCCCGATGTTCTTTGAAATCCACCGCCTGGGCGTCTTCAGCCCTCGCAGCCTCGATGTGGACGTGGTTTTTGACCTGATGATACACGATCTTGATCTCGTCCTGTGGATGGTGGATTCTCCCTGGCGCGATGTGCGCGCGGTGGGACTGCCCGTGCTTTCCGACAAAGTGGATATTGCCAACGCCCGCGTGGAATTCCAAAACGGCGCGGTGGCCAACCTGACGGCCAGCCGTGTGAGCACGGAGAAGGTCCGCAAGTTCCGCTACTTCCAGCCCAATGAGTATTTTTCCATTGATTTCACCCGCCGGGATGCGACACTTATCCGGGTGGACCGTGACGGGGCGACTCCACAGATTACGTTCCAGAAGCTTACCGCTACGCCGCAAGAGCCCCTGCGGGCCGAGTTGGAGGCGTTCGTGGAGTCGGTTAGGACAAGGAGTCGCCCTTTAGTCGGTGGCGCCGAGGGAAAACAGGCATTGGCGCTAGCCGAAAAGGTCATGACCTGCATCGAACAACATGCGGCTCTCGTCAACGTGCCCCTGGGACGTTCTGCGGGTCAAAGTGGTGAGTCTTAGTATCTAAATAACATCTGGCGGATGGAGTAATGTCTGGCGTGGAAAACCTTTGATGAGTTCGGAAACACCAATCGATATCTGGCGGGCAAAGCAATCGACGGGGGCGGAACCCCCGATCCACCTGCTCATGGACCTCGGCCCGGAGATGGAATTGGCGCGTTGGCGCCGCCGGGCGTTGTTCCTGACCTCGGTGTTCCTGCACATGTTTTTGATCCTCTTCATCATTTACGCGCCCGATCTTCTCCGTCGGGGCAAACTGATGATGGGAATTCCCGTAACCGCACGGCCGAACCCTCAAATCACCACCTTGTTTATTCCTCCTGATCTGTTGAAGTCCTTGCGCCAGCCGCCTCCGGAAGCGCGCCCTTCCGACAAGAACCGCCAAGCCCAGGGGAAGTCGCCCACGATTGATCCCAATGGCATCCATGCGCCCTATTCGCGCGGCAACACCCCTGAGCCTGAAACCGCTCGCGGGGCGCCGCCAGCGGCTGCGCCCACTCCACCTCCGGGCGGGCCTCCAGCGCCCCAGGAATTGGCTCCTTCTGCTCCCAAACCTGAGCCCCAGACTGATGCAGGTTTGCGTCTGGACGACGTCACTCCCCAAGGCGCTGGCGGCCCGGGTAAATTCCGTATGCCGTCGATGACCCCGGGGCAGGCCATCCAGCAGTCGATGCAAGCCGCCGCGCGGGGCGGATATCATCCCGAAAGCGGAACAGGGGGCGGGGGCGATTCCAACATGGAGTTCAACAACCTGCACCCGAACTTCTCCACCGAAGCACCCACTATCCTCTCGGACACGCGGGGAGTGGACTTCGGTCCGTACCTTGCGCGCATCGTCTACATTGTCCGGCGCAACTGGCTTGCCGTGATTCCGGAGTCCGCGCGCCTGGGCGAGAAAGGCCGCGTGGGCGTGGTGTTCGAGATCCTCAAGGATGGCTCGGTGCCGCAAATGCGCTTGGTGGCTTCCTCGGGTTCTGATCCCCTCGATCGCGCCGCAGTGAACGGCATCCACACCTCAGTTCCATTTCCCCCCTTGCCCCAAGAGTTCACGGGCAATCACCTGGTTCTTCAGTTCATCTTCCTGTACAACCTCGCTCCACAGTAGCGCCGCATTTATCAGGCTCGATTTGCCACCGGGCTAACCCGGATTTCTCACCAAGCTGAAACCCTTTTCTGGGCAGCGGAGCACGGGAATAATCAAAAGGCCCTGTTGTGGCGGGGCTGAACAGGCTGCGGAAAAACCCGATGGCACTGTCATTCTGAGGAGCCGCAGGCGACGAAGAATCTCGCATTGCCTTGAAAACACTCAGAGTGAGATCCTTCGCGTAGTTTACCCTGAGCGGGCAGAGCGAGATTCTTCGCTGCGCTCAGAATGACAGCGAACGGGCTCAGGATGACAGCATTTAAGCGTTTTTCCGCAGCCTGTGAAACCCTGCCCTTCCAGAATCCTGGTGAGAAATGCGGGCTAAGAGCTGAATGGAGTAGGAAGTTAGCGGGGATTACCCTTCGCGGGTTTGGAGGGGGGAACTGCACAGGCTGCGCCCTTTCTCGCGAAGGCGAAGGGCCGGCCCATGCCAGCGGCGCTGCACTTCGGTCTCAGCGGGCGCTAGAGACACTCGCACCCTCAAACGGAAACCATTGAGTGTGAGTGGGAAAGACTAAGCCGTGGAAGCTGCAACCCGACGCAGTTGGAAGCACTCCCGACAATATACGGGCCGTCCTTGAGTCGGCTTAAAAGGCACCGTCGTCTCCTTACCACACTGCGAGCACGTGGTGGTAGTTTCAACGCGCTGGTAGCCCTGGCCGCTCATCATCTGGCTCCGTTTTGACTTGCAGGGCTTGCACCGCTTGGGTTC
>JBEKQO010000258.1:0-11016 GCA_049519635.1 Terriglobia bacterium
TTTGACAATGGCATGTTGCAAGGACCCCCTCACCCCCGGGCCCCTCGGTCGCCACGGCCACCGAGGGGAGGATGGATTTTATTGCCCTCGCCCCTTTGGGGGAGAGGGTGGCGCGCATCCGGTGTAATCGCCAGCCGGGGCGGGCCGGGTGAGGGGGTCTCGCCTATTGTCAATTCTTACGTGGGACACCACACTAGCGCCTATGCCTCTCCCCCATCCCGGCATGCGGGACACTCTCTCCCCGAGGAGAGGGAAGGGAATCAAGGCCACAACCCTCTCCCAGGGGAGAGGGTGCACGACGGAGGAGGGCCGGTGACGGGTTTTTTCTTACCCCAATTGGCGACCTCTTCGAGTGGTCAATGCGGCCCCGCCGCCTGCGGTCATGAAGATGCTCCCCTCCTCAGTTTGGGAAGGGGTCCGGGAGTGGTGCTGATTGCGACTTTATGTTTTTGGCTTCAGGAGATAACCACCCCGGCGCTCGGCGCGCCACCCCTCCTGAATCAGGAGGGGTGTTACCAGGAGCATTTCCATCTTTCGTGGCGAGCGCAAGGCTCGCGCGTGGCTGTGCTGCAAAGCCGCTGGTCGCCACCCGCTTCGGAGCATTGCAGAAGTACCGTTCTGGGCCAGCCCGTGGGGGCGCCTATCACCCCTATTGCCATTTTTAACTCTGCCTCGAAGCCTTGGGGCGGCCGTTTCTTATTTGGAGGAAGAAAGGAGGGGACCTTTCGGGGCGTGGTCCGGAGGCTGATTCGCTGCGAGCGTTGGGGCTGGTCCCTGACTAAGATCCAGCAAGAGAATCCTACTGTCGGAATGGTAGTCCTCGCCACTGGCGGTTTGCGCTTGGAAGATGGGAACGGCGGAAGAAACGTACTCCTCCTGAGTTACCAGATGGGTCTCCATCAAATTCCTGGCGATGAACTCGCGCTCCGCATCCACGTTGGGATCGATGCGGTGAATCATCCAAAGCCTGCGCTTCACAAATTCAATCGCCACGTCATGGGTTGCAGCGCCCACCCAGATGGGACTGCCATTCATTTCCTGATCTGTTTTCCAAATTCGGAGGTGATGACGCCGGGTCAATATCGCGGCCGGATCGGGTAGGGCATAGCAATAGTTTTGGGCCCTTCCATAGAGGAAAAAATTGTCCATGGGCAGCTTGGCGTAATGTTTTTGTTGCCATAACAGGTGCCAGAAAAGCGTGGGCTTGTTTTTGTCCACTTTGACCCAGCCGGCGCGCGCAAAGACCCTCTGGAAGTCGTCCTCTTTGGCAATAAAGATGAGATTGATCATATCGCCCTCGCGGCCTTGACCATTTAGCGCGCGTGGCGGCAGGAAAGCCATCATCTCCTTCAGGCTTGAATCGCTTTCCTTTGCCTTTGCCAAGTCTGCTGTTTGCACGCGAGAATTTCCGTCGATGTACGCCGTCACTTCCGTGCTCTTCAGGACAGTGCAATCAACGCCGTGAGAGAGCAGGAAGACCGGCGCTACCGGCAGGTAAATCAGGCCGGCAATGAGCATACCTTCGGCCATTAGCTTGGTATGGGAGACTCCCTTAAATCTCCTGCGGGCATGCAGCTTAACTCTTTCGCCGGTGACAAGCTCAACCGAATCGAGCTTGATAAGTACGTTGCCTCCCAGTCCGAGCATGCGCCGGCTGTGAACTTTGATGACGGAACCACTGGCCTTGGTCCCCGCACGGATGACGGTGAGCCCGCTGACCGTCACATCTTCCACGACCACGAAATCCAGACGATCACCTCTGCGAGCGTGCGCGGAGGAGATGGTTTGGGCCAGTTGGAGTTTGACCGGAGTACCGTCCGCGATGACCAACTCGGCAGAACTCGGGAGCAAATCCCGGGCAAAGGATCCACAAGGCAGGACCAGGAAAAAGAAAAGGAGATAAATGGATAGAGTTCGGTGATCCCTGCCGGGCCTGTCGCGCTGTCTTACTTTGGAAATTAAATCATTTCCCATATGCGGTACATCCTCAGTGCACTTCCTACTTTATATACTGGGCCGGATAGGGTGTCAGTTCCGTAAGGCTCGCCTGTTTGGTTACAATTGCTCATTCAGTTTACGGACACGCGCCGAGGCGAAAAAACGCTCGAACGGAAACGAGCCCCGCAGCCGCACCGCGAGCATACTGCGCCGCCGGCGGGATGGCGATTCTCGTGGCCCTGCCAACGCACGTCGGAATTTGCGAGCATTCGGCGTGCCCTGCTAACCCGCATTTCTCACCGCGCTGGGGCGGAGCCATAGGAAGGGCGGGGCTTTACAGGCGGCGGAAAAACCCGCCCGCCATGTCATTATCAAATCGACCTGTTAATCAGCACCACCCCGGCGCTGAAAACGCTCCCCTCCTCAGATGAGGAGGGGTGGCGCGCCGGGCGCCGGGGTGGTTGTCCGCGGTGGGGGCGTTTTTCCGCAGACTGTTCAATTCCGTGCCTTCCAACCCGCAGCGAGGAATCCGCGCTAATGGCCTTCATCCGTGCTGGCGCCCAAAAAAAACGCCGACATGATTTACTACATGTCGGCGCTACATGGGCTGTGCCTGCAAGAACATTCCAGTGTGCTCGATCGTCAGAAGCCGAGTCAGTTATTTCCAGTATTAATTAACGTGGACTTCGACTCCGTGACCCTGCTGGTAGCCAGCCTCGTAAGCTTTATTGTCTTCGTCCCGGCTATAGTGCCTCTTGCGGAAGTGATCCCGGTTATGTGCCTTGTCATCCTTGCCTTCGCGTATTCCTTGCTGATATCTCTTGTTTTTGGAATAGTCCTGGTCTTCACCTGCGGCATTCATTGCCGGAGACGCCACTGTGCGCACCGTACTTCCAATGATACCCGCACCCACCACCACGGCCAGAACCCAGACATAGGGCTTAAAATTCATTCGCATAAAAACTCCTCACTTTGTCTCGCTGGAATCTAGCCCGGATTTCTCACCACGCTGGGACGCCCTGGGGGAAGCTGCCGGAAGGGCGGGGCTTCAGCCCCGCCGAAATCGCGACTCCCGCCCTTTGTTGGTCCCGCGCCCCGCGGCCGCCACGGCAGCCAATTGCAAGGGGCGAAGGACACAGGAAAAACCAGAAAGGCTTTGTAACGGCGAGGCTAAACCCCCGTCCTTCCAAACCTGTGGTGAAAAATCCGGGCTAGTACGGTAGAACCCGGTCTTGCCTTTCCACCCTTCGTCCGCGCCGCTGGTCTTTGCGGACGATGGATGCAATACCTTTATAACTTCAGGCAAATGCCGCGTCGATACCATATTGCTCACCGCTCTGGTCAAAACAGCACAGTGCGGCCCGCTCAGCACGATAGCGGTGAAGCGTTTTCCGCAAGCCGTCGTCCGTCATCAGTTCTTAGAAACCCCCTAACCCGGAATTCTCCCCTGAGGTTGGGAAGGGCGGGGCTGAACAGGCTGCGGAAAAACTCATAGGCACTGTCATTCTGAGCATAGACAGCCGTTCGGCTGCCCATGATTGGCGGAAACTCGGACCGAGGAAGGGTAGCGCGGACCTGTTCTCCAGGTCCGCGGCTCGTCCCCGATGGACAAGCAAAAGCCGCGGACCTAAGAAAACAGGTCCGCGCTACCCCTGCTCAATTCCAAGGACCTGCTCGTCGAGTTTCTGCAGAGAAATGCGGGATCAGGACGGGCCGCTTTTACTGACAACTGAAAACTAAGGACGGATGACATTGATTTGGGTCGTGACTCATTTTGACGTGGCACGGGCGTCCGGAGGTGTGAAAAAATCCCGTTGTAGCCGCGGTCTCTGACCGTCGGCTTTGACAATCAACAACTTCGGCGGTCAGAGACCTCTGCTATAAATCGCGGCGCCGATTTTTTCACACCTTCTCCCGCCCGTGACCGGACACGGCCAAGATGGCCGTGGCACTTCAAAATGAGTCACAGCCTTGATTTGCTCCGATTTGACACGCCTGCCCGCCTGGAGGTAGCATCCAATCACCATGTCGCGTCGGCAACAGGACGGGAGAAAACTGGAAGTGATCTGCCCGTGCTGTGGCGCAACGCTGACGGTAGACGCCGAGCTCGGCAAGGTCCTATTCCATCAGGCGCCACCCAAACAAGACAAAGGTCCCGACCTGGATTTCGCCACGCAACTCCTGAAAAAGGAAGCCGAGCGCCGCGAAGCCCTGTTCCGCCAGAGCGCGGATGACCAGAAGATCAAATCGGAGTTACTCGACCGCAAATTCAAGGAAGCCTTTGAGAAAACCAAGGACCAGCCCACCGGTCCGCCCATCAGGGATTTCGATTTGGACTGAGACTTTTCATCTCCACCGATCCCACGCTAAATCCCCAAATTGCTGACTATCCCTTTTACCCTCAGCCACTTCCGTCTGGTGAAAACACCCAAGATGGCTGACGGTGCGCTTCGGGCTTTCTTGACAAGCCCTGCCTGCAGGATATAATTAGGGTTTTGCGTTGACGAGGCTCGGGTGCGCATAACCCATGCAGAACTAGAACTTCACCGGGTCACCGCTTCTGAGCGCTACGCCCCGGGGGCGTTGGACTATCACGGAGCGGAGTTCCGGCAGACGGCGCCCCTCAAGCTCGACGCCACAGCGGAACTCCTGGGAACGGAGATCCGCATCCGCGGGCACTTGGCGACGCGCCTCGAGGCCAGTTGCGACCGCTGCCTGGGGAACGTCGAGATTCCGGTGGGCAGCGATTTCGACCTTTTCTATCGGCCGATGGAGAGTATCGCCAAGGAAGAGGAAATCGAAGTCCCCACAGGGGAGATGGAGATTGGCTTCTACTCCGGGGACGGAATCGAATTGGCGGACGTGGCCAGAGAACAGGTGATACTCTCAATACCCATGAAAGTGATTTGTAGTAGCGAGTGCCGGGGCTTGTGCCCGGTTTGCGGGGCCAACCGAAATTTGACGGATTGCGCCTGCGCACCCCCGCTCCAAGATTCTCCTTTTGCTTCACTCAAGGAAGAGTGATGGGGCGAAGAAACGATTTCAAACGGCGCCCATTTGAGCCGATAGGAATGAGCCGGAAGTGATTGCCTGGCGCGCAGCAGTGGTGAATCCCCGCGCTGCATTACTAATGGAAGGAAAGAAGAAAAACTATGGCGAATCCAAAACGACGACACTCTAAAGCGCGGAAGAATCGCCGGCGGTCCCACGACCACCTGGCGATGCCCGCCATTGCCGAGTGTCCGCACTGCCATGAATCGAAGATGCCTCACCATGTCTGCCCGCATTGTGGTTACTACAAAGGGAAGGAAGTAATCCTGGTGAAGGAATCGGCATAACAGGGTTGGATGTTGGCCCCCGGAGACTTGCCCCAGCGCGACCCTATCTTCCCGCGCCGGCCGGATTCCACCGTTTGAACTGATCACCATGCGACGCATTGCTGTTGACGCCATGGGCACCGACTCGGCCCCCGGGCCGGAACTCGAGGGAGCGATTGAGGCCGCGCGCGCGGGGTACGCGGAAGTCTTGCTGGTCGGGCCGCAGGATCGCCTGCGCCAAGAACTCAGCCAGCGGAAAGTCGAGGGTCTCCCCATTGAGATCGTCCACGCCAGCGAGGCGGTCACTATGGGAGACAAGGCCACCAAGGCCTTCCGGCAACGGCGCGATTCCTCGATCCGCGTTACGGCGCGCCTGGTGCATGAGGGCAAGGCGGACGGCATGATCAGCGCCGGTAACACCGGCGCGGTGATGACCACGGCTAAAATCGTGCTGGGTACGTTGGAGGGAGTGGATCGGCCGGCCATCGCCCAGGTGTTTCCCACCTCCAAAGGCACGGCTGCCGTGCTGCTTGATGTGGGCGCGAACGTGGATTGCAAGCCGCATCACCTGCTGGAATTTGCGGTGATGGGCGAAACCTATTACCGCGTCATCTTCGGGGTGGAGCGGCCGCGCATCGGACTGCTCTCCATCGGCCAGGAGGAACATAAAGGGAATGAGTTGACGCGCGGAGCACTGGTTCTGCTCAAGCAGCTCCCCTCGAACTTTATCGGTAACGTGGAAGGCCGCGATCTCTACAATGGGCGCGTGGAGGTGATCGTCTGTGACGGTTTTATCGGCAACGTGGCCCTAAAGGTCAGCGAAGGAGTCATTGAGGCGATCTCCAGTATGCTGAAAGAAGCTCTTTCCAGCACCCTGGCCTCTAAGGTCGGTTACGTGCTGGTGCGAAAAGCCTTCCGGAATTTCAAGAAGCGGGTGGATTACTCCGAATATGGTGGCGCGCCCCTGTTGGGCGTAAAGGGCGTGTGCATCATTTGCCACGGCGGATCAAACGCCAACGCTATTAAGAATGCCATCCGTGTCGCGGCGGATTTTTCCGCCGGAAAAGTGAACGAGATGATCGAACGCGAATTAGCGGCTGCTTCCCTGGGAAATCCTAAGGGAACTGAATCACTGAATCAGTAAGTCACTGAATTGGTGAATGAGTGAATTATCAAAGAAGAATGATTCCATGACCCACTGATTCAGTGTTTTGCTGGTTCACTGCTTCCGTCCCAGGAGTTTCTATGTGTGTCGCAGGGGTGCTCGGAACGGGCTCGGCCTTGCCGGAAAAGGTTATCACCAACGCTGATCTTGAAAAGATGGTGGACACATCCGACCAATGGATCACGGACCGCACCGGCATCCGCGAGCGCCGCCAAGCCGCTCCCCATGAAACCACCTCCACCCTTTCGGTGCAAGCCTCGCGCCACGCTCTGGAGAAGGCCGGGATCAAGCCCACGGACCTCGACCTGATCATTTGCTCGACGATTTCGCCGGACATGCCTTTGCCCTCCACCGCCTCGCTGATCCAGCGCGAACTCGGCGCCCACGGCTGCTGTGCATTTGATTTGGCCGCCGCCTGCTCCGGCTTCCTTTTCGGCATGACCGTGGCGGAGCAATTCATCCGCACCGGCGCGTCGAAGCGCGTGCTGGTGATCGGGGCCGAACTGCTCTCGCGCTACCTCGATTACAAGGATCGCGCCACCTGCGTCATTTTCGGAGACGGCGTGGCCGCGGCCGTGTTCGGGCCGGTCGAGCCGCCCTCGGGAATCCTGGCGCATGAATTGCACACAGAAGGCCTGTACGCCGATCACCTATTCATTCCCGCCGGCGGCACGGCGATGCCCGCTTCCTGCCAGAGCGTTGAACAGGGCGCGCACTATATCAAGATGCGGGGTAACGAACTTTTTAAGGTGGCCGTCCGCAGCCTGGAAGACGTGTCGCGACAAGTGCTGAAGAAGGCCGGGCTCACGACGGATGACATCGACCTCTTCATCCCGCACCAGGCGAACCAGCGCATTACGGATGCGGTACGTGAACGGCTGGGGCTGAGCTCGGATAGGGTCTATTCCAATATTTGCCGCATCGGGAACACCTCCTCAGCTTCCATTCCCATCTGTTTGGACGAATGCGTGCAAAGTGGCCGGTTGAAGAAAGGTGATTTGGTGCTAATGTCCGCATTCGGCGCCGGCGTCACGTGGGGAGCCGTTTTGATGCGGTGGTGATGCGGAGAAGCCAGAAGTCAGGAGCCAGGAGTCAGAAGGACGCATGGCTGACACGGCGGTTCTCAAATCCATGGTAGAAGATTACATTCGCAATTGGTTTTAGTAGGAATTGGGGAGGCAAGTCAGTTGGCCAATGAAGGGCGTTTATTCTGGCTCCTGGCTCCTGACTCCTGGCTTCTGACTCCTTAATTCACCAAGCAGGAATCGTGCGCAAGATTGCTTTCCTCTTTCCTGGTCAAGGTTCTCAGTACCCCGGCATGGGCCGGGACTTGGCGCAGAATTTCGCGCGCGCGCGTGCGGTGTTCGAAGCAGGCGACGCCGCCCTGGGATTCGCCATCTCCAAGCTCTGCTTTGAGGGCCCGGCAGAGGAACTGCAGCTTACCGCCAACACCCAACCCGCGATCCTCATGGTTTCAGTAGCGGCAGCGGCCGTGCTGAGCGAGAAGGGCGTGCGTCCTGATTTTGTGGCGGGCCATAGCTTGGGGGAATACTCAGCGCTGGTGGCGGCGGGAGCCTTAAGTCTGGCCGACGCCGTGCAACTGGTACGCAAGCGCGGCCAGTATATGCAGGAAGCGGTGCCGGTGGGTCAGGGCGCCATGGCGGCGGTGCTGGGATTGGACGGCGCGGCGCTGGATGAAATTTGCTGCGAGGCCGCGCAAGGGGAAGTGGTTTCCCCTGCGAACTTGAACTCGCCGGGCCAGGTGGTGATTGCGGGAAGCGCCGCCGCCGTGGCCAGAGCCGTGGAAATCGCCAAGGCGCGTGGCGCCAAGCGCGCCATCATGCTCAACGTCAGCGCGCCTTTTCACTGTGCCCTGATGAAGGCCGCCCAGGACCGTCTGAGCGTTGACCTGAACGCGACCCACATGCAAGACCCGCAAGTGCCGCTGGTGAACAATGTGGACGCGCAGGTGGTAACTTCCGCAGCGCTCGTTCGCGAGGGATTGATACGGCAGGTCACCGCACCTGTGCGCTGGGAAGAGTCAATACGCCGCCTGCGCCAGGAGGGCGTCGAGTTATTTGTGGAAGTCGGACCGGGTAAAGTTCTTTCGGGGTTGGTGCGGCAAATCGATCGCGCCGCCGAATGCCTGCGCGTCGAGGATTCCACCACGCTGAGCGAGGTCACGGCGCGCTTGGCCCTGGTGGGCAGAGTGTAACATCGACCGGGATTTCTCACGAGTTTCCTGAGTTAGAAGTTCGTTGATGAAATCAGCCCGGGTAGCGGGCGACATAATGGAACCCCTGAAGGGGCTTCGGAAATTCCGCTTCCACTATAGCGAATTCTGCAACGAACTTCTGACTCAGGCCACATGGCCGGGTTGCTTCCGTTGAGCCCTCGGCCCGCGCGCATGGTTGCATCGAATCAATTTCTTGGCAATCCAATCAGATGGGAGCCGGTAAAAGTATGCTAAGTTTGGAGGGACGCGTAGCGATTGTGACAGGGGGCGCGCAGGGAATCGGCCGGGCCACGGTGATGGCTTTAGCCGGAGCCGGCGCTAAGATCGCTTTGACTAACATTCGCTGCGCCAAGCTCGACCAGACCATCCAGGAACTGAAGGACATGGGCCGGGAGGCGCTGAAGTTTTGCGTCGATGTGACCGACGTCGAGGCCGTCCAGGAAATGGTCGACCAGACGATTGCCACCTGGGGCAAGATCGATATCCTGGTGAACAATGCCGGCATTACCAAGGACAATCTGGTGATGCGCATGAAGACCGCTGATTGGGAGGCGGTGCTGAATACCAACCTGGACGGCACTTTCTACTGCACCCGGGCAGTTCTGCCCTCCATGGTCCGGCAGCGCTGGGGGCGCATCATCAACATCGCTTCCGTGGTGGCGCAGGTTGGAAACGTGGGCCAGGCGAATTACATCGCGTCCAAGGCGGGAATCATCGGCCTTACCAAGGCTGTGGCCGCGGAGGTGGCGCGGCGCAACATTACGGTGAACGCCATTGCCCCGGGTTTTATCGCCACTCCCATGACGGAGGGTCTTCCTCCGGATATCAAGGAGAAGATGCTCAGCGTGATCCCTATGGGTCGCATGGGCACGGATGCCGAGGTGGCGCATGGCGTGCTTTTCCTGGCATCGCCGGAAACAAGTTACATTACCGGTCACGTTCTGAATATTAATGGTGGCATGTACATGGCATGAGAAATTGTCGATTGAAGATTGACGATTGTCGATTGAAAGGCGGGCGCGCGACATAAAACTGGAAAAGTTGAGGTAACGCGCCAAGCTTTCAATCGTCAATCGACAATCGACAATCGACAATCGTCAATGCTAGAATGAGCGCCCCCATGTAACCTTGAGGAGGATAGACTGATGGCTTCGCCCGATGAGAAGGTAAAACAGATTATAGTGGAGCAACTTGGAGTGGATGAGGCGGAAGTGACTCCCACCGCGCACTTTGTCGACGATCTCGGCGCTGATTCCCTGGACATTGTGGAATTGGTGATGGCTTTTGAAGAAGCCTTCGAGATTGAGATTCCCGACGAGGACGCGGAGAAGATTACCACCGTCAAAGACGCCATTGATTATATACAAGGGCACACAAAGAAGAACTGACCCGCGCAGGGCAGGTCTCCACAGGAGGAGTGCAGCTTGAACCGGAGAGTTGTTGTAACCGGTGTGGGATTGCTCACTGCCGTCGGCCTCGACGCGGCGGAGTCTTGGCAGAATCTGTTGGCGGGCAAGAGTGGCGTGGCGCCCATCACCCATTTTGACACCACGGGCTTTGCCGTAACCATTGCGGCGGAAGTCAAGGGGTTTGACCCATTTCAGTTCATCGAGAAGAAGGAACTGAAAAAGATGGGCAATTTCATAATTTATGCCCTCGCCGCCGCGCAGGAAGCTGTGAAGAAGTCACAACTCCAGATCACGCCGGAAATCGCCGAGCGCGTGGGCGTTTACATCGGCTCGGGCATCGGCGGATTCGATGTGATCGAGCGCGAGCACACAGCGCTGCTCCAGGGTGGCCCGCGCCGGATTTCACCCTTTTTCATTCCTGCCTCCATCGTTAACCTTGCCTCCGGTCACGTCTCAATTCGCTTTGGCGCCAAGGGCCCGAACTCCGCCACCTGCACCGCCTGCTCTTCCAGCGCCCATGCTGTGGGCGATTCTTTCAAACTCGTCCAGCGCTGCGCCGCCGATGTGATGATTTGCGGCGGCACGGAAGCCGCCATCACGCCCATGGGCGTAGGTGGATTTGCGGCCATGCGCGCCCTTTCTACGCGCAATAACGAACCGGAAAGAGCCAGCCGCCCGTTCGATAAGGAGCGCGACGGCTTCGTGGTCGGCGAAGGTGCAGGCATGCTGATCCTGGAAGGATTGGATTTCGCGTTGAAGCGTGGCGCCCCGATCCTGGCCGAAATCGTCGGCTACGGCATGTCGGGCGACGCCTTCCACATCACCGCACCGGACGAGACCGCCGATGGCGCCGTGCGGGCAATGCGGGCGACCTTGGCCGACGCCGAGATTCTTCCCGACCAAGTCAGCTATATTAACGCCCACGGTACCTCGACGCCGTACAACGATCGC
>JBEKQO010000259.1:0-11014 GCA_049519635.1 Terriglobia bacterium
AGCGCGCAGCAGGCGTTCGTTGAGCTCGAGAATTACCGATACGCCGTCGAGCAATTGGCGCAAACCACCTTGCGCTCGGTTTTGGGTGAAGTCGAGCTGGACGATTTACTCTCTCAGCGCGAGAAGCTCAACAGCCGTTTGCAATCCATCCTGGATGAGCACACCGAGCCCTGGGGCATCAAGGTGACCAAGGTGGAAGTGCGGCAGGTGGACTTGCCGCAGGAAATGCAGCGCGCCATCGCCGCGCAGGCGGAAGCCGAACGCGAGCGCCGGGCGAAGATCATCCACGCTGACGCCGAATACCAGGCGTCCGCGAAACTCGCGGAAGCCGCCGGGGTCATTGCCAAGGAACCCGTCGCCATCACCCTGCGGTATCTCCAGACGCTCGTGGAGATCGGGACGGAAAAGAATACCACGGTGGTCTTTCCGGTTCCGGTGGAGTTGTTTAGTGCTCTGATGGGCAAGGGACTCCTCCCGCCGGTGGTGGGTGGAGAGAAGAAGTAACGGAATCGGGCCGAATTTCATTTAGGACCACCCCGCCCTTCGGGCACCCCTCCCTACTAAAGAGGTGAGCCCTAATTCCCCTCTAGGTCCAGGATGGGTGCCCGAAGGGCGGGGTGGTTGCCGGCGGAATTTTCCGCGAAACGTCGAGGGCGGGGAGGACCATCGTGGCAACGGAGGTAAGGGGACATGAGGAAAAAAGCTATTCCGCACGGTCCTTAATTCTCATTTTTCTCGTGTGTGTTGCAACCTGTGGTGTTTTCTTCTCACTGGGATTCCTGGTAGGGTACAACGAACGCGCCTCCCACTCGGCTCCCACCACAGAGGTTGTTACTTCCCCGCCCGTCATTCCACCTACGATAAACCCGCCACCGGAGAGCGCCCCAGTTACGCCCCAGGAATCAGTCCCCGGCCAAGTTCCTCCGAACTCCGCGCCGGAAACTGTGGTAATTCCTCCCGGGGGGGGCGGAGCTAATCCCGCTGCCCCCGCGGCGAAGCCCTCGGCTGTCGCGCCTCCGGCAGAGCAACCCCAGGCGACTGCCAAGCATGTCTCGAGTCCTCCCTCCCCATCCACCCCCGCCGCAGGCGCGGTAGGGATGGGTGTGACTCTTCAGGTGGTGGCATTAGGCAACAAACACGATGCTGAGCATGTGGTTAATATTCTGAAAGAAAAGGGCTACCCGGTTTTCCTGGCGACACCGGAATATGCCCACGCGGACGATAACATTTTCCGCGTGCTTGTGGGCCCCTTCAGGACGCGCGACGACGCCGATAAGGTGCGCAACAAACTTTCACAGGAAGGATTCAAGCCCTTTATCCGGCACTGACTATTTTGGGTTTTAGATTTTGGACTTTGGATCAGATACGCGAGGTGAGGGCTTAGCCATACAGAGGGACGTGTGGGGTTTAGGGTCGAGCAACGCTAATTTACAAGGGATAACCCTGCTCGCTTCACCTGGAGGTGACAACCATGCCGATCGATGTGCGGGGGCTCACTCCCCTGCTACAGGTCTATGACATGCCGACCTCGGTGCGGTTCTATCGCGACATGCTGGGTTTTCGGCTAGTTAGCACATCTCCCGCGTTGGGCACAGCGGATTGTTTTCACTGGGCATTGCTTCGATTGGGTGAGGCGGAGTTGATGCTAAATACGGCATATGAATCCGATGGTGATCGTCCGGTTCCCCCCGACGGCGCGCGCGTGGCTGCTCATGGCGATACCGGACTGTTTTTGGGGTGCCCTGATGTGGACGGAGCCTATGAGGAGTTGCGCAGCAAGAGCGTGGCCGTGCGGGAGCCAGTGGTGGCCCCCTATGGCATGAAGCAAATGTACCTGCATGATCCGGACGGATACGAACTTTGCTTCCAATGGTCAACTCAGGGCTGATGGCCCTTAGCCGTCACACCCACGGCACCGACCAGCCGCCAAAGTCATTGGCTATTTGGGGCCGCCCGCCAAGGCGGGCTCTCGGATTGAATCCTTTATCTTTATATCAGGGACCAATAACAGCCGAATGCCGCCTCGCGAATCGCGCCAGCCTCGCCTGAAATCGATGGGCAATCTGCTCGAGAAAACTTCCGCGCGTTTGGCGGCATGCGCGCTGAGCGGGCTCCTGCTGGTGGCTTGCTTTCCCAAAATCCATTTGCCCGGCTTAGTGTGGTTTGCATGCGTGCCGTTGCTTATGGCATTGGCAGGTGAAAAGCGGCTGAAACGCGCATTTCTGCTGGGGTATGTGTGTGGCGCCGGATTCTTTGCCGGAAGCTGCTATTGGTTCGTGATCGTAACGGAATTTTACGGTCACCTGGCGCCGGCGCTGGCCGTGGTGGTATTGATTCTCTTCGTCATCGTTGACTCGACGTTCTTTGGCGGGTTCGGCCTAGCGATGGGATGGGCGGCGCGCCGCTCCTCGGGGTGGGCGTTGGCTCTCAGCCCGTTTCTTTGGGTGGCGATGGAATTGGCACGAACTTATCTGCTCACGGGGTTTCCATGGAACCTATTGGGGTACGCCGTACAATCCTCCGGCGTGCGGCAGATTGCCTCGGCCACCGGCGTGTATGGCCTTTCGTTCCTCGCCGTGGCCACCAGCGCCCTGGCAGCATGGGTGTTGCTTTCCCCAAGGCGCGCCCGCGCCGGGTTGGCGCTGGCAGTCTGGCTTGGGCTGTTACTGGTTGCGCAATGGAGGCTCGCTCCGCCTCCCGCGGTTACGGGCAAGGAGTTGGCGATTCTCGTCCAACCCAATGTGCCCTTGAACGATACAGAGATGGAAGCCTGGATTCCTTGGCGTGACCCCACTCAACTTCAGCAACTCGTTCAGTTCAGCGTCAGGGCGGTGGAACAATTCTCGCCCGATAACGTAGCGCCGGCCTCCGGGCGTCCCGCTGCACCAATCGACAAGCGGCAATCGACAATCGACAATCCTCCACTGCTGATCTGGGCGGAAAACCCCGCGCCATTCTTCTTCACCCGCGACCCGATTTTTCGCAATGCCATGGAAAATATGGCGCGTCAGACCCACGCCTTCGTGATTGCGAATACGATTATTCCGCTGGATGCAAAGGGAGACACGATCACCAACAGCGCCTTCACCCTGGATCCTGAAGGCCGCGAAGTTTCCCGCTATGATAAAATTCATTTGGTGCCTTTCGGTGAGTATGTGCCGGGTTGGGCGCTGCCCGGATTGGTCCACAAGATTACATCCGACGTGGGGAACTTCGTTCCCGGCTCCAGCTACTCGGTGGCCAAGTCGCCCGGTGGGGGCATTGGCGTGTTCATTTGCTATGAGGCGATTATTCCCCAACTCGCGCGCCAGCTCGTGGCGGGCGGCGCGGGCGTGCTGGTGAATATTTCCAACGACGCCTGGTACGGTGATTCCGCTGCCGCCTATCAGCACCTGGAGATGGCCCGGCTGCGCGCCATTGAGAATCACCGTTACTTGCTGCGGGCTACCAATAACGGTCTTACAACTCTCATCGACCCCTATGGCCGGGTGCTGGAGGAAATCCCGCGCTATCAGCGATTGGCGATGCCCGCGCATTTCGACTTTGAGACGCGGCAGACGTTCTACTCGGCGCATGGGGACGTTTTCGCTTGGCTGTGCGTGGCCATAGCGGCGCTGATGCTGACGTTAGGAAGCATGAGTAAGAAACTAGAAGCTAGAAGTAGCGCCGCCCATTAGGGTGGCATGCCGGGCTGAAGCCCGGCGCTACATAAGGAGCACTCGTGACCGAAGAACTACAACGTGAATTTGACCAGCTCAAGAAGCAATCCGCTGACATCCGGAGTTTTCTTTGACGCTCCCCATCGCCGCAAGGAACTGGAATCCCTCGAAGCTCAAATAGCCCAACCCCAATTCTGGCAGGACCAGGAAGCATCGCAGAGAATTCTGACCGCCCGGAAGCGGCTGATGGAAACCCTGGAGACAGACGGGAACTTGGGCCGCCATCTCGCCGACATGGAAGCGTATTTCGAACTCTCGCGCGAAGGAGAGAACATCGATTCCGAACTGCGCACCGAACTCGACAAGCTCCACCACGAGGTGGACCTGCTGGAAACGGAAACGTTGCTAGGGGGCGACAACGATCACCTGAACGCCATCGTCACTATCCATCCCGGCGCCGGTGGCACGGAATCGCAGGACTGGGGCGATATGCTGCTGCGCATGTACCAGCGTTGGGCGGAGGCGCGCGGATTCAAATGCACTTTAAATGATTATCAACCGGGTGACGAAGCAGGGTTGAAATCCGCCACCTTCACTGTGGCGGGAGACTATGCTTACGGCCTGTTGCACGGAGAAAGCGGCGTGCATCGCTTGGTCCGCATTTCGCCCTTCGACGCTGCCCAGCGGCGGCACACCTCTTTCGCGTCGGTCTTTGTCAGTCCCGAAATCGACGACTCCATCACTATCGAGATTAAGCCGGAGGACCTCCGGACGGATACTTACCGCTCTTCCGGAAAGGGCGGCCAGCACGTCAATACCACGGATTCGGCCGTGCGCATCACGCACATTCCTACCGGGGCCGTGGCGCAGTGCCAGAACGAGCGCTCGCAACACCGCAATCGCGAAATGGCGATGAAGATGCTGCGCTCGCGCCTTTACGAGCTGGAACTGCGCCGGCGCCGACAGGTCTCCGACAAGCTCGAGGCTTCCAAGGCTGACATTGATTTTGGCAGCCAGATCCGCTCCTACGTCCTGCACCCGTACCGGTTGGTGAAGGACCATCGGACCAAATTTGAAGTTGGCGATGCCGACCGCGTCCTCGATGGCGGTTTGGATCCTTTTATCAAATCCTACCTGCTCTCGCAGCGGGGGGTGGCAAAACCCGGTTCTTAAGTGCAGAAATATCAGACTTTTAGGCGCATTCTTGGCAGCGCAGACAATTCCATATATTTCTGTCCAAGCGGTTCGACTGCCCCCTGAACCCATCCGCCCCTTGTTTCCGACAGATCGGCTCATGGAAGACCTCAAGGGCTCAAGGGCTCGAATGGATTGACATTTCCGTTTAACGTATGGTAAGGTAGATGCCTGTGATCACCTTGCCATATTCAACTAATAAGAAGGAGGCTCTGATTGAGCGAGCCGAAGCACCGCTATTTGTTTACCTCCGAATCTGTGACCGAAGGACATCCTGACAAAATTTGCGATCAGATCTCCGACGCCGTTCTTGACGCCGTCCTTACCGCCGACCCTCGCGGCCGTGTGGCTTGCGAGTCCATGGTAAAGGACCAATTCGTTTTCGTCGCGGGCGAGATTACAACCACGGCCAAGCCCGACATTGAGAAGATTGTTCGCGAGACCGTGCTGGGAATCGGTTACACCGATCCCGCCGGGGGCTTCACGTCCGAGAATTGCGAATTGACCGTCAAATTGACCCGCCAAAGCCCTGATATCAGCCAGGGCGTGACCCCAGGTGGGGCCGGCGACCAGGGGCTGATGTTTGGATACGCGTGTAACGAAACGAAAGAACTGATGCCGTTTCCGATCATGACGGCACACAAGCTCTGCTTGCGCCTGGCGGAAGTGCGGCGCAAAGGAATTCTCGATTTCGTCCGGCCGGACGGCAAAGCGCAAGTTACGGTTGAGTACGAAGGCACGCAGCCCGTGCGCGTGGATGCCGTTGTCGTTTCCACTCAGCACGCGGACAGCGTCAGCACCGAAACGCTGCGCGCCGGGGTGCTCGAGTGCGTCATCAAGCCGGTTATACCGGCGCACTTGCTTGACGCTAATACCAAGTACCATATCAATCCCACCGGACGCTTTGTAACGGGCGGCCCGGTCGGTGACTCTGGCCTCACCGGGCGCAAGATCATCGTGGACTCTTACGGCGGCACCGCCCATCATGGCGGCGGAGCCTTTTCCGGGAAGGACCCGACCAAGGTCGATCGCTCCGCAGCCTACATGGCGCGCTACATCGCCAAGAACATCGTGGCGGCAGGCATCGCCGATCACGCGGAAGTGCAGCTTGCTTACGCCATTGGGGTTGCCGACCCTGTTTCCGTTATGGTCGATACCTTCGGCACCGGGCGCATCGACCAAACCCAACTCGAGAATCTCATTCGCAAGCATTTCAAGCTGACCCCCCAGGGAATTATTGAGTCCCTCGACTTGCTGCGTCCCATTTACAAGAAAACCGCTGCCTATGGCCACTTTGGCCGCCCTGACCCCGATTTCACGTGGGAAAAGACTGACAAGGCCGCAATCCTGAAGAAAGAGGCTGGACTATGATGGCTGCCGCCAAGAAAAAATTAGCTGGTGATGTAAAAGATTTGAACCTTGCCGCCAAAGGCAAATTGCGGATCGAGTGGGCCAATCAATGGATGCCCGTATTACAGATCATCCGCAAGCGTTTCCTCAAGGAGCAACCGCTGAAGGGCGTGCGGATTTCCGCCTGTTTGCACGTAACCACCGAGACCGCGAACCTGGCCATCACTTTGCGTGATGGCGGCGCGGATGTTGTGCTGTGTGCTTCCAACCCCCTGAGTACGCAGGATGATGTGGCGGCATCGCTGGTTAAGGATTACGGCATCCCGACTTACGCCATCAAGGGCGAAGACAAAGAAACGTACTATTCCCACATCGTTTCAGCGCTCGATCACAAACCTCAGATCACCATGGATGACGGCGCCGACCTCGTCACCATGATCCTGAGCAAGCGCCAGGATTTGGTGCCGGGAGTTTTAGGCGGAACGGAAGAGACCACCACCGGCGTCATTCGCTTGCGCAGCATGGCGAACGACGGCGTGCTAAGGTTCCCCATCGTTGCCGTGAACGACGCGGATACAAAGCATTTCTTCGACAACCGCTACGGCACGGGTCAATCCACCCTTGACGGAATTCTTCGCGCCACCAACCTGCTCTTCGCCGGACTCCGCGTGGTAATCGTTGGATACGGCTGGTGCGGGCGCGGCATCGCGATGCGTGCCAAAGGGTTGGGTTCCGATGTGATCATTACCGAGATCAATCCCACCAAGGCGCTGGAAGCGGTAATGGATGGCTTCCGCGTCATGCCCCTTAATGAAGCTGCGAAGATCGGTGATGTCTTCATCACCGTCACGGGAAACAAATCCGTCGTGGCAGGCCAGCATTTCCGCTTGATGAAGAATGGGGCGGTAGTAGCGAACTCCGGCCACTTCAACGTGGAAATTGACATTCCGGCCCTGGAAAAGCTCGCGGTGAGCAAGCGCCAGACACGTGAATTCGTCGATGAATACACGTTGCGAGGCGGAAAGAAGATTTACTTGTTGGGCGAAGGCCGCCTGATCAATCTGGCGGCCGCGGAAGGCCATCCCGCGGTGGTGATGGACATGAGCTTCGCCGACCAAGCCCTCTCCGCCGAGTACGTGGTGAAGAATGCCAAGAAGCTGGAACCTAAGGTTTATCCTGTGCCCGCCGACATTGATCAAAATGTGGCGAAGCTCAAGTTGCAATCTTTGGGCGTCAATATCGATACTCTGACGCGCGAGCAGGCGAAGTATCTTGCCTCCTGGTCAGAAGGCACGTAGAAAAGCAGTCAACAGCGCACAGCCGACAGCTTAAATATGCTGTCGGCTGTACGCTATCAGCTACCTATGAAAGAATTCGCTACTTGGGCGCTCGACACCGCAGTTGCGCGTGGGGCTACATACGCCGAGGTGAGGGTGCTTGACACCCGCCAGCGCTATCTCTCCACCAAAAACGGACAGATTTCCCAGGTTAGGGAATCGCAGTCCTTGGGACTGGGCATCCGCGTGATCGCTGAGGGGGGGTGGGGTTTTGCTTCCACCGATACTTTGACCCATGCGGATGTGGACCGGACCGCGGCTTTGGCCGTGGAGATTGCACGCGCCAGCGCCCTGACTAAAAAGCACGACGTTCACCTGGTTCCAGAAAAAAAGTTCTTGGACCACTGGGCGGCGCCCTGCCGGATCGATCCGTTTTCCATTCCCGTGTCTTCCTCTTTGGAACTCATGCTCAAGATCGACGCGGAACTGCGCCGGGTGCCGGGAGTGACCCTGGCCGAAGCGGCCATGGATTTTCGCCGCGTCGAACAACTCTTCCTTTCCAGCCTGGGCTCTGAAATCTATCAGTTAAAGACCCAGACGGGTGCCGGGTATGTGGCCACTTCCTTTGCCGGGAATGAGATACAGCGCCGTTCCTATCCGAATTCTTTCGGGGGACAATATCAAACCAAAGGTTATGAGCTGGTGGAGGAACTTAAACTGCTGGAGAATGCGCCCCGCGTTGCCGAGGAGTCTGTGGCGTTACTCAAGGCCGATCAATGCCCCGCCGGCGTGAAGGACATCATTCTCGACAGTTCGCAATTGGGATTACAGATTCACGAATCCATCGGCCACCCCATCGAACTGGATCGCGTGTTGGGCACGGAGGCGAACTTCGCCGGAATGAGTTTCCTGACCATCGAAAAACTGGGTGCGCTCAAATATGCTTCCGACATCGTCAACGTCGTCGCGGACGCCACGCCCGCGCACGGCCCAGGTCTGGGCACATTTGCCTATGACGATGAAGGTGTCCCCGCCCAGTGCACGCCCATCATCAAAGACGGCCAGTTTGTGGGTTACCTCAGCTCGCGTGAGACCGCATCGGCCGTCGGCCTGCAACGCTCGAGCGGAGCAATGCGGGCGGAAGGCTGGAATCGGATTCCACTGATCCGCATGACAAACGTGAGTATCCTCCCCGGAACCTGGAAACCGGAAGACCTGATCGCCGCCACCGACGACGGCATTTATATGGAGACGAACCGGAGTTGGTCGATCGACGACCGGCGGTACAACTTCCAATTTGGCACCGAAATCGGATGGGAGATTCGCGGCGGAAAGAAAACCCGGATGCTGAAAAACCCCAGCTACGGGGGCATCACCACCGATTTTTGGAATTCTTGTGATGCCATTTGCGGCCCCGAGTACTGGACGTTGTGGGGAACGCCCAATTGCGGCAAGGGGCAGCCGATGCAGACCATGGGCACGGGGCACGGAGCATCACCAGCGCGCTTCCGCCAAGTGCAGGTGGGAGTGGCATACCCCGGCTGAAGACATTGGCGATTTAGCGTTTTGTTATTGAGTGATTTTAGGATTCGGGTTGATAAATCAGTTGTAGCCCCAAAGTTGAATCCGGCAATCACTCAATCGCCAATCACCAATCACCAATCACCCATGAACCTGACACGACAACGAGCGGAAGAAGTTTTCGACAAAGTTCTGAAGTATTCCACGGCTGATGAAACCGAGGCAACGGTTTCATCCACCTCCTACGCCCTCACTCGCTTCGCCAACAATACAATTCACCAAAACGTGGCGGAGGAGAGCGCCTCGCTTTCGGTCCGGGTGGTCAGCGACGGGCGCATGGCGCGGGCCAGCACCAACAAATTTGACGAAACATCAATTCGCCGGCTCTGCGAAGATGCTCTCGTGCTGGCGCGACTACAGCCGTCCGACCCCGATTTGCTGCCGATGCCAGGGCCGCAGACTTATCGCGCGCTCGATCGCTTTTTCATCGAGACCGCACAGCTAACGCCGCTGACGCGGGCGGAGATGGTGGCCAAGGTGGTGGAACGCGCTGAAAAGGATAGCCTGACAGCAGCAGGAGTGTTTTCGAGCGGCGCCTCTGCGTTTGGTCTTTTCAACTCACGCGGCATGAAAGCCTATCATGAAGAAACCACGTCGGAGTTTTCCGTGACCATGATGAGCGATTCCAGTTCCGGCTGGGCCAAGAGAACAGCGCCCTACTGGATGGAACTGGAGCCGCCGGAGTTGGCGGAGCGCGCCGCGCAAAAGGCCCTCGCCAGCCGCGAGCCGCGAGAGGTTGCGCCGGGACGCTATACGGTGATCCTGGAACCCTCCGCGATGCTTGACCTCTTGGGTTTCATGATCCTTGACTTCAGCGGATTGGCCGTGCACGAGCAGCGCAGTTGCTTGACAGGCCGCGTGGGGCAAAAAGTGTTCGGCGAAAACATCAACCTCCGCGACGACGTTTTCCATCCTTTGCAGACCGGCGCTCCCTTCGACGGCGAGGGAATTCCCCACCAGCGCGTGCCCATTGTTGAGAAGGGGAATGTGAAAAACCTGGTCTATTCGCGCCAGACGGCGCACAAATTGGGCGCGCAGCCCACCGGCCACGGATTCCCGTTGCCCAATGAGTACGCCGAAGCTCCACTGAATATCGTCATGGATGGCGACCGCTCGAGTGTGGACGACATGATTCGATCTACGGAGCGCGGCTTGCTGGTGACTCGCTTTTGGTACATTCGGGAAGTGGACCCTTACAAGAAAATCCTGACCGGCATGACGCGCGACGGGACGTTCTGGATTGAAGACGGTCAGGTGAGGCAGGGCGTCAGAAACCTGCGCTTCAATCAGAGCCTGGTGGACATGCTGGGCCAGGTGGAAATGATGAGCCCGCCACAACGTACCGCCGGGGAAGAGTCCTTTGAGATGGTCGTACCCGCAGCCAAAATCCGTGAATTCAATTTTGCTTCCACCACCAAGTACTGAGAGGGGGGGGACCTCGAAAAGATCCAAGGTCATCAGCCGCGGGTGAAACCCACGAAAACGATTTGGGATTCACCAACCCCCTCGGGGTTGAACTGGGTTTGGCGCCGAGTTGGTCTTGCAAGGGGGTGCGACCCCTTCGAGGTGGAGGGGCATATGGGGGTTCCTAGCCGGGGGTGAAACCCACGGCTAATGGTGTTGTTCCCCTGCGGGGAATCTGGGAGTGGCGGTCATCCCTGGCACGCCGAGACAGGTAGGTAGACCGCGGCGACAAGAAATTCAAACTTGCCCATGGCCAGTCTTGGGTGCTGTCCTAATTTGAACGTGAGGCCGCCATCTTGGCGGCCCAATGCCGGCTGGAAGCCAGCGCTACCTCTGAAATTAGGGCAGCACCCTGTCTTGGCACGCCTGTTGCGCCCGGATGATAATGTCCCCATCTGGCCCGGGTAGAAATGTCCCCTAAACTGACGGTCTCCGAAGGAGGCCGAATTGAAGAGGACAGGGATGAGTGAACGGGAACTGAAGCGGGCG